>NZ_JAPEPI010000002.1:0-311415 GCF_026340305.1 Streptomyces sp. NBC_01381
ATTGACCACGGTAAGACGACCCTCACGGCCGCCATTACCAAGGTGCTGCACGACGCGTACCCGGACCTGAACGAGGCCTCGGCCTTCGACCAGATCGACAAGGCTCCTGAGGAGCGCCAGCGCGGTATCACGATCTCGATCGCGCACGTCGAGTACCAGACGGAGACCCGTCACTACGCCCACGTCGACTGCCCCGGTCACGCGGACTACATCAAGAACATGATCACGGGTGCCGCGCAGATGGACGGCGCCATCCTCGTGGTCGCCGCCACCGACGGCCCGATGCCGCAGACCAAGGAGCACGTGCTCCTGGCCCGCCAGGTCGGCGTTCCGTACATCGTCGTCGCCCTGAACAAGGCCGACATGGTGGACGACGAGGAGATCCTGGAGCTCGTCGAGCTCGAGGTCCGTGAGCTCCTCTCCGAGTACGAGTTCCCGGGCGACGACCTGCCGGTCGTCAAGGTCTCGGCGCTCAAGGCGCTCGAGGGCGACAAGGAGTGGGGTGAGTCCGTCCTCAACCTGATGAAGGCTGTCGACGAGTCCATCCCGGAGCCCGAGCGTGACGTCGACAAGCCGTTCCTGATGCCGATCGAGGACGTCTTCACGATCACCGGTCGTGGCACCGTCGTCACCGGTCGTATCGAGCGCGGCATCCTCAAGGTCAACGAGACCGTCGACATCATCGGCATCAAGACCGAGAAGACCACCACCACGGTCACCGGCATCGAGATGTTCCGCAAGCTGCTCGACGAGGGCCAGGCCGGTGAGAACGTCGGTCTGCTCCTCCGTGGCATCAAGCGCGAGGACGTCGAGCGCGGCCAGGTCATCATCAAGCCCGGTTCGGTCACGCCGCACACCGAGTTCGAGGCCCAGGCCTACATCCTGTCGAAGGACGAGGGTGGCCGTCACACCCCCTTCTTCAACAACTACCGCCCGCAGTTCTACTTCCGCACCACGGACGTGACCGGCGTCGTGACCCTCCCCGAGGGCACCGAGATGGTCATGCCGGGCGACAACACTGAGATGACCGTTGAGCTCATCCAGCCCGTCGCGATGGAAGAGGGCCTGAAGTTCGCCATCCGTGAGGGTGGCCGGACCGTCGGCGCCGGCCAGGTCACCAAGATCAACAAGTAAGCTCGCTTGCTTGAAGATCGGGGAGACCCGGTCGCTCTGAACTGAGCGCAGCGAAGAGCCCCGTTCACCTTCGGGTGGGCGGGGCTCTTTGCGTGGGCTCTTTGCGTACGCGATTCAGGCCGTGGCAGCTTGACAGTTCGGCTCGATTGGCCTTCGGCATCCCAGGTGTGGCACACTGTCCAGGTTGCTCGGTTGAGTGCCGATGCTGCGCGCCTCCCGCCGGGAGGACCGGAAGCGAGTCCCACAGTACTCGTCGCCCCATCTGCCGTAAGGCAGCGCTGGAGCGGACGTACGGGAATCTTCTGGGAAGTGCAGTGCGGAGGCTCAGCCAGGCGCCCGGTGGGTTTCTTCCCCCGGACCCGCGGTCATCTGGGCCGCAGCCCCTAGCAGGGAAATCCTTCGGGAAATCTCCGTGAGCGGGACTGCGACACGCCCGACCGCGTGGGTCGGAGGAAGTAGAAAAAGGGCCTTCCGGGAGCCAGAGCGTTCGAGACAAAGGACTACCAAGTAGCCATGGCGGGACAGAAGATCCGCATCCGGCTCAAGGCCTACGACCACGAGGTCATCGACTCTTCGGCGAAGAAGATCGTCGAGACGGTGACTCGCACTGGTGCGTCGGTCGCGGGCCCGGTGCCGCTGCCCACTGAGAAGAACGTGTACTGCGTCATCAAGTCGCCGCACAAGTACAAGGACTCGCGCGAGCACTTCGAGATGCGCACGCACAAGCGCCTGATCGACATCCTCGACCCGACGCCCAAGACCGTTGACTCGCTGATGCGCCTGGACCTTCCGGCCGGCGTTGACATCGAGATCAAGCTCTGAAGGGCGCGGAGAAGATGACCAAGCAGATCAAGGGCATCCTGGGCGAGAAGCTCGGCATGACCCAGGTCTGGGACGAGAACAACCGCATCGTCCCGGTGACCGTGGTCAAGGCCGGGCCCTGCGTCGTTACCCAGGTCCGTACGAATGACAGCGACGGCTACGAGTCGGTCCAGATCGCCTTCGGCGAGATCGACCCGCGCAAGGTGAACAAGCCCCTCAAGGGTCACTTCGCCAAGGCCGACGTGACCCCCCGTCGCCACCTCGTCGAGATCCGTACCGCTGGTGCCAGCGAGTACACCCTCGGCCAGGAGCTGACTGCCGAGACGTTCGAGGCCGGTATCAAGGTCGACGTCACCGGCAAGAGCAAGGGCAAGGGCTTCGCCGGTGTCATGAAGCGTCACAACTTCGCCGGTGGCAAGGCCTCGCACGGTGCCCACCGTGTGCACCGCAAGCCCGGTTCCATCGGTGGCTGCGCCACGCCTGGCCGTGTTTTCAAGGGTCAGCGCATGGCAGGCCGCATGGGCAACGAGCGGGTCACCACCCAGAACCTGACCGTCCACGCCGTTGACGCGGAGAAGGGTCTGCTGCTCATCAAGGGCGCGATTCCTGGTCCGAACGGCGGCCTCGTCCTGGTCCGTACCGCGGCCAAGGGGGCCTGAGGTAACCCATGAGCACCATTGACATCCTTTCGCCGGCAGGCGACAAGACCGGGACGGTCGAGCTCCCCGCGGAGATCTTCGACGTCGAGAAGATCAGCATCCCGCTGATCCACCAGGTCGTCGTCGCCCAGCTGGCCGCTGCCCGTCAGGGCACGCACAAGACCAAGCGCCGTGGCGAAGTCCGCGGTGGTGGCAAGAAGCCTTACCGCCAGAAGGGCACCGGCCGCGCGCGCCAGGGTTCGACCCGTGCGCCGCAGTTCGCCGGCGGTGGCGTCGTCCACGGCCCGCAGCCGCGTGACTACTCGCAGCGGACCCCGAAGAAGATGAAGGCCGCGGCCCTGCGCCACGCCCTCACCGACCGGGCCCGCAACGCTCGTATCCACGTTGTCACCAACGTGGTCGAGGGCGAGATCTCCACCAAGGCCGCGAAGACGCTGCTCGGCAAGGTCAGCGAGCGCAAGAACGTGCTCCTGGTCATCGACCGTGCGGACGAGACTTCGCTGCTCTCCGCCCGCAACCTGCCCCAGGTGCACATCCTGGAGCCGGGCCAGCTGAACACGTACGACGTGCTCGTCTCGGACGACGTGGTCTTCACCAAGGCCGCCTTCGAGTCCTTCGTGTCTGGCCCCAAGGCCAATGAGACCGAAGGGAGCGAAGCCTGATGGCTATTCGTCACCAGAGCATCGCGTCCAAGGCTGCGAAGGCCGCCAAGGCCGCGCGTGTCGCCAAGGCGAAGCGCATCGCGACCGAGGGCAAGATCGCTGTTGAGCCCACCCCGCTGAGCAAGTCCTTCTCGGACCCGCGCGACGTCCTCGTCAAGCCGGTCGTCTCCGAGAAGTCGTACGCGCTGCTCGACGAGGGCAAGTACACGTTCATCGTGGCCCCTGGCTCCAACAAGACCCAGATCAAGCAGGCCGTCGAGGCGGTCTTCTCGGTCAAGGTCACCGGAGTCAACACGATCAACCGTCAGGGCAAGCGGAAGCGTACGCGCACCGGTTTCGGCAAGCGTGCCGACACCAAGCGCGCCATCGTGACCCTCGCTGAGGGCGACCGTATCGACATCTTCGGCCAGGCCTCCTAACGGAGCGCCCGGTCCGAATATCGGACGAGGACTGAGAAATGGGAATCCGCAAGTACAAGCCGACTACGCCGGGCCGTCGTGGCTCCAGCGTCGCCGACTTCGTCGAGGTAACGCGGTCCACGCCGGAGAAGTCGCTGGTTCGCCCGCTGCACAGCAAGGGCGGCCGTAACAACGCCGGTCGGATCACCGTTCGCCACCAGGGTGGCGGACACAAGCGCGCCTACCGCGTCATCGACTTCCGTCGCCATGACAAGGACGGCGTGCCGGCGAAGGTCGCGCACATCGAGTACGACCCGAACCGCACTGCGCGCATCGCGCTCCTGCACTACGCCGATGGCGAGAAGCGCTACATCCTGGCCCCGCGTGGTCTGGGACAGGGTGCCCGGGTTGAGAACGGCCCTGGCGCCGACATCAAGCCCGGCAACAACATGGCGCTGCGCAACATCCCCGTCGGTACGACGATCCACGCCATCGAGCTGCGGCCCGGCGGCGGCGCGAAGTTCGCCCGCTCCGCGGGTGCCTCCGTGCAGCTGCTCGCGAAGGAGGGCTCCATGGCCCACCTCCGCATGCCGTCTGGTGAGATCCGCCTGGTCGACGTCCGCTGCCGCGCCACCATCGGCGAGGTCGGCAACGCCGAGCAGTCGAACATCAACTGGGGCAAGGCCGGCCGTATGCGCTGGAAGGGCGTCCGCCCGACCGTGCGTGGTGTCGTGATGAACCCGGTTGACCACCCGCACGGTGGTGGTGAAGGCAAGACCTCCGGTGGTCGTCACCCGGTCTCGCCGTGGGGCAAGAAGGAGGGTCGTACTCGTGATCGCAATAAGGCGAGCAACAAGTACATCGTCCGCCGCCGCAAGTCGAACAAGAAGCGCTAGGAGCGGGTTTAGATGCCGCGCAGTCTCAAGAAGGGGCCCTTCGTCGACGACCACCTCGTAAAGAAGGTGGACGTCCAGAACGAAGCCGGCACCAAGAACGTCATCAAGACCTGGTCCCGTCGCTCGATGATCATCCCGGCCATGCTGGGTCACACGATCGCGGTGCACAACGGCAAGACCCACATCCCGGTGTTCGTCACCGAGGCGATGGTCGGCCACAAGCTCGGCGAGTTCTCGCCGACTCGCACCTTCCGCGGCCACGTCAAGGACGACCGGAAGTCGAAGCGCCGCTAGCGCGGGGTGGAACGACTATGACTTACACCGAAGGGACAACCATGGAAGCCAGGGCCCAGGCGCGGTACATCCGCGTCACGCCCATGAAGGCCCGCCGCGTGGTGGACCTCATCCGTGGCATGGATGCCACGGAGGCTCAGGCGGTCCTGCGTTTCGCCCCGCAGGCCGCGAGCGTGCCGGTTGGCAAGGTGCTGGACAGCGCCATTGCCAACGCTGCACACAACTACGACCACTCGGACGCCTCTTCGCTGTTCATCAGCGAGGCGTTTGTGGACGAGGGTCCGACCCTGAAGCGGTTCCGTCCGCGTGCTCAGGGCCGTGCCTACCGGATCCGTAAGCGGACCAGCCACATCACCGTGGTCGTCAGCAGCAAGGAAGGAACCCGGTAATGGGCCAGAAGGTAAACCCGCACGGGTTCCGGCTCGGCATCACCACGGACTTCAAGTCCCGGTGGTACGCCGACAAGCTGTACAAGGACTACGTCAAGGAAGACGTCGCCATCCGTCGGATGATGACGTCCGGCATGGAGCGCGCCGGTATCTCGAAGGTTGAGATCGAGCGCACCCGTGACCGCGTGCGTGTGGACATCCACACCGCACGTCCCGGCATCGTCATCGGCCGCCGTGGCGCCGAGGCCGACCGCATCCGCGGTGACCTCGAGAAGCTCACGGGCAAGCAGGTCCAGCTGAACATCCTCGAGGTCAAGAACCCCGAGGTCGACGCTCAGCTCGTGGCCCAGGCCGTGGCGGAGCAGCTGTCCTCCCGCGTCTCCTTCCGTCGCGCCATGCGTAAGAGCATGCAGTCGTCGATGAAGGCCGGCGCCAAGGGCATCAAGATCCAGTGTGGTGGCCGTCTCGGCGGCGCCGAGATGTCTCGCTCGGAGTTCTACCGCGAGGGCCGCGTGCCCCTGCACACGCTCCGTGCGAACGTCGACTACGGCTTCTTCGAGGCCAAGACGACCTTCGGCCGTATCGGCGTGAAGGTCTGGATCTACAAGGGCGACGTCAAGAACATCGCCGAGGTCCGCGCCGAGAACGCTGCGGCCCGTGCGGGTAACCGCCCGGCCCGTGGTGGCGGCAACGACCGCCCGGCCCGTGGTGGCCGTGGTGGCGAGCGTGGCGGCCGCGGCCGCAAGCCGCAGCAGCAGTCCGCGCCGGCTGCCGAGGCCCCCAAGGCCGAGGCTCCCGCCGCAGCTGCCGCTCCGGCTGAGAGCACCGGAACGGAGGCCTGACCGACATGCTGATCCCTCGTAGGGTCAAGCACCGCAAGCAGCACCACCCCAAGCGCAGCGGTATGTCCAAGGGTGGTACGCAGGTTGCGTTCGGCGAGTACGGCATTCAGGCCCTCACTCCGGCGTACGTGACCAACCGCCAGATCGAGGCGGCTCGTATCGCGATGACCCGCCACATCAAGCGTGGCGGCAAGGTCTGGATCAACATCTACCCGGACCGCCCGCTGACGAAGAAGCCCGCCGAGACCCGCATGGGTTCCGGTAAGGGTTCCCCCGAGTGGTGGGTCGCGAACGTCAAGCCCGGACGGGTGATGTTCGAGCTGTCCTACCCGAATGAGAAGACTGCGCGTGAGGCGCTTACCCGCGCTGCTCACAAGCTTCCGATGAAGTGCCGGATTGTTCGGCGCGAGGCAGGTGAGTCGTGATGTCGGCCGGTACCAAGGCGTCCGAGCTGCGCGAACTGGGCAACGAGGAGCTCCTCAACAAGCTCCGCGAGGCCAAGGAAGAGCTGTTCAACCTCCGTTTCCAGGCGGCGACCGGTCAGCTCGAGAACCACGGTCGGCTCAAGGCCGTCCGTAAGGACATCGCGCGGATCTACACCCTGATGCGTGAGCGCGAGCTGGGCATCGAGACGGTGGAGAGCGCCTGATGAGCGAGAGCAACGTGACTGAGACCAAGACTGACCGCGGTTTCCGCAAGACCCGTGAGGGTCTGGTCGTCAGCGACAAGATGGACAAGACCGTCGTCGTCGCTGTCGAGGACCGCGTCAAGCACGCGCTGTACGGCAAGGTCATCCGCCGTACGAACAAGCTCAAGGCGCACGACGAGCAGAACGCTGCCGGCGTCGGCGACCGCGTCCTCCTGATGGAGACGCGTCCGCTGTCGGCGACCAAGCGCTGGCGCATCGTCGAGATCCTCGAGAAGGCCAAGTAATTCTCTGAGGGATTTTCCTCAGAGTTCGTTCCGCCAGGCTCGGTGGGGGCCAAGTCCCGTCAGGGATGAAGCCCCCGCCGGGAACCGGCAGACAAACAGGAGATAGACGTGATCCAGCAGGAGTCGCGACTTCGCGTCGCCGACAACACGGGTGCGAAGGAAATTCTCACCATTCGTGTTCTCGGTGGCTCGGGTCGCCGCTACGCGGGCATCGGTGACGTCATCGTCGCCACCGTCAAGGACGCGATCCCCGGTGGCAACGTGAAGAAGGGTGACGTCGTCAAGGCGGTCATCGTTCGCACCGTCAAGGAGCGCCGCCGTCCCGACGGCTCGTACATCCGCTTCGACGAGAACGCCGCCGTCATTCTGAAGAACGACGGCGACCCTCGCGGCACCCGTATCTTCGGCCCGGTGGGCCGTGAGCTGCGCGAGAAGAAGTTCATGAAGATCATCTCGCTCGCGCCGGAGGTGCTGTAAGCATGAAGATCAAGAAGGGCGACCTGGTCCAGGTCATCACCGGTAAGGACAAGGGCAAGCAGGGCAAGGTCATTGCCGCTTACCCGCGCGACGAGCGCGTCCTGGTCGAGGGTGTCAACCGGGTCAAGAAGCACACGAAGGCCGGCCCGACCGCCAGCGGTTCGCAGGCCGGCGGCATCGTGACCACCGAGGCCCCTGTCCACGTGAGCAACGTTCAGCTCGTCGTGGAGAAGGACGGCAACAAGGTCGTCACGCGTGTCGGTTTCCGCTTCGACGAAGACGGCAACAAGATCCGCGTTGCCAAGCGGACGGGTGAGGACATCTGATGACGACCACCACCACTCCGCGTCTGAAGACGAAGTACCGCGAGGAGATCGCGGCCAAGCTGCAGGAAGAGTTCTCGTACGAGAACGTCATGCAGACGCCGGGCCTCGTCAAGATCGTGGTCAACATGGGTGTCGGCGACGCCGCCCGTGACTCGAAGCTCATGGACGGTGCCGTCCGTGACCTGACCACGATCACCGGTCAGAAGCCGGCCATCACCAAGGCCCGGAAGTCCATCGCGCAGTTCAAGCTGCGCGAGGGTCAGCCGATCGGCTGCCACGTCACGCTCCGTGGCGACCGCATGTGGGAGTTCCTGGACCGCACCCTGTCGCTCGCGCTTCCGCGCATCCGCGACTTCCGTGGTCTGTCCCCCAAGCAGTTCGACGGCCGTGGCAACTACACCTTCGGTCTCACGGAGCAGGTCATGTTCCACGAGATCGACCAGGACAAGATCGACCGCGTCCGGGGTATGGACATCACCGTGGTCACCACGGCGACCAACGACGCTGAGGGCCGTGCCCTTCTCCGTCACCTCGGCTTCCCGTTCAAGGAGGCGTAAGCGAGATGGCGAAGAAGGCTCTTATTGCCAAGGCTGCTCGTAAGCCCAAGTTCGGTGTGCGCGCCTACACCCGCTGCCAGCGCTGTGGCCGTCCGCACTCCGTGTACCGCAAGTTCGGCCTCTGCCGCGTGTGCCTTCGTGAGATGGCTCACCGTGGCGAGCTGCCGGGCGTGACCAAGAGCTCCTGGTAATTCCCCTCTGTCCTTAGGGACTTGGGAATTTCTGGAGGCTCTCGGTAAGTATCTGGTCGGTAGGTGGCCCACCTCTCCATGGCTTAGGCTAGGAGGGTTGGGCGCCTGCCGCCCTGACCGACTTACTACGCCGTAGGTCCCCGCGCCGCACCCGTCCCGCCTCTGAGTGGGGAGAGGGATGGCGCAGATAGGAAACCACGGCGAGAGAGGCCGAAGGCCAATTCATGACCATGACTGATCCGATCGCGGACATGCTGACTCGTCTGCGTAACGCGAACTCGGCGTACCACGACACCGTGGGAATGCCGCACAGCAAGATCAAGTCTCACATCGCGGAGATCCTCCAGCAGGAGGGCTTCATCACGGGCTGGAAGGTCGAGGACGCCGAGGTTGGCAAGAACCTCGTTCTCGAGCTGAAGTTCGGCCCGAACCGTGAGCGCTCCATCGCGGGCATCAAGCGGATCTCCAAGCCCGGTCTCCGGGTTTACGCGAAGTCCACCAACCTGCCGAAGGTGCTCGGCGGCCTGGGCGTGGCGATCATCTCCACGTCCCACGGTCTGCTCACCGGCCAGCAGGCAGGCAAGAAGGGCGTAGGTGGGGAAGTCCTCGCCTACGTCTGGTAGTCGGGAACGGAGGAATAGCTAATGTCGCGTATTGGCAAGCTCCCCATCACGGTTCCCGCCGGCGTGGACGTCACCATCGACGGCCGTACGGTCGCGGTGAAGGGCCCCAAGGGTTCCCTCTCGCACACCGTCGTCGCGCCGATCGAGATCGCTAAGGGTGAGGACGGCGTTCTGAACGTCACCCGCCCGAACGACGAGCGTCAGAACAAGGCCCTGCACGGCCTGTCCCGCACGCTGGTGGCGAACATGATCACCGGTGTGACCCAGGGGTACGTGAAGAAGCTCGAGATCAGCGGTGTCGGTTACCGCGTCCTTGCGAAGGGCTCCAACCTGGAGTTCTCGCTGGGTTACAGCCACCCGATCCTGGTCGAGGCCCCCGAGGGCATCACCTTCAAGGTGGAGTCCGCGACCAAGCTTTCGGTCGAGGGCATCGACAAGCAGAAGGTCGGCGAGGTTGCGGCCAACATCCGCAAGCTGCGCAAGCCCGACCCGTACAAGGCCAAGGGTGTCAAGTACGAGGGCGAAGTCATCCGCCGCAAGGTCGGAAAGGCAGGTAAGTAAGCCATGGCATACGGTGTAAAGATCGCCAAGGGTGACGCTTACAAGCGTGCCGCCAAGGCTCGCCGCCACATCCGCATTCGCAAGAACGTGTCGGGTACGGCGGAGCGTCCGCGCCTCGTCGTGACTCGCTCGAACCGCAACATCGTTGCTCAGGTCATCGACGACATCAAGGGTCACACCCTTGCGTCGGCGTCGACCCTGGACGCTTCGATCCGCGGTGGCGAGGCCGACAAGTCTGCGCAGGCCAAGCAGGTCGGCGCGCTCGTTGCCGAGCGTGCCAAGGCTGCGGGTGTCGAGGCCGTCGTGTTCGACCGCGGTGGCAACCAGTACGCCGGGCGCATTGCCGCTCTGGCGGACGCCGCCCGCGAAGCCGGGCTGAAGTTCTAAGCCCCGGTTCCGGAGCTAGCGGACGTAACAGAGAGAGGTAATTCCAATGGCTGGACCCCAGCGCCGCGGAAGCGGTGCCGGTGGCGGCGAGCGGCGGGACCGGAAGGGTCGCGACGGTGGCGCTGCCGCCGAGAAGACCGCATACGTTGAGCGCGTTGTCGCGATCAACCGTGTCGCCAAGGTAGTCAAGGGTGGTCGCCGCTTCAGCTTCACCGCGCTGGTCGTGGTGGGCGACGGTGACGGCACCGTAGGTGTCGGTTACGGCAAGGCCAAGGAGGTGCCGGCCGCCATCGCCAAGGGTGTTGAGGAGGCCAAGAAGCACTTCTTCAAGGTCCCCCGTATCCAGGGCACCATCCCGCACCCGATCCAGGGCGAGAAGGCTGCGGGCGTCGTCCTGCTGAAGCCTGCTTCCCCCGGTACCGGTGTTATCGCCGGTGGCCCGGTGCGCGCCGTTCTGGAGTGCGCCGGCGTTCACGACATCCTGTCGAAGTCCCTGGGCTCCGACAACGCGATCAACATCGTGCACGCGACCGTGGCGGCCCTCAAGGGCCTGCAGCGTCCCGAGGAGATCGCGGCTCGCCGTGGTCTGCCCCTCGAGGACGTCGCCCCCGCGGCTCTTCTTCGTGCACGTGCCGGGGCGGGTGCGTAATGGCTCGCCTCAAGGTCACGCAGACGAAGTCGTACATCGGCAGCAAGCAGAACCACCGCGACACCCTGCGCTCCCTTGGTCTCAAGGGCATCAACACGCAGGTCGTCAAGGAGGACCGCCCCGAGTTCCGCGGAATGGTGCACACCGTCCGCCACCTCGTGACGGTTGAGGAGGTCGACTGACATGGCGGAGCAGAACCCGCTGAAGGTCCACAACCTCCGGCCCGCCCCGGGCGCCAAGACCGCCAAGACCCGTGTGGGTCGTGGTGAGGCGTCCAAGGGTAAGACCGCTGGTCGTGGTACCAAGGGCACCAAGGCCCGTTACCAGGTTCCGGAGCGCTTCGAGGGTGGCCAGATGCCCCTCCACATGCGTCTCCCGAAGCTCAAGGGCTTCAAGAACCCGTTCAAGACCGAGTTCCAGGTCGTGAACCTCGACAAGCTGAGCGCGCTGTACCCGGAGGGTGGCGAGGTCACCGTAGAGGGTCTCGTCGCCAAGGGTGCCGTTCGCAAGAACAGCCTTGTCAAGGTCCTCGGCCAGGGTGAGGTCACCGTGGCGCTGCAGGTGACGGTTGACGCCGTCTCCGGCTCCGCCAAGGAGAAGATCACCGCCGCCGGCGGTACCGTCACCGAGCTCGTCTGAATTCACCAGGCTTCTCGATGACTTGAGCGATTCCCAGCCGGGGATGCCCCACATATGGGGCATCCCCGGTTGGTCGTTCCAAGGGGGGCACGGTCGCCGGTAAGGTGGCGTGCACTGTCTAAGCTCCGTGCGGTCTGCCCGCGCGGTTTTTGTGACTGATACGTATTCGTCGATCCTCAGACCACTACCTCTGACGCACGCGCGCGGGGGTCGCAGGAGGCACCGTGCTCACCGCGTTCGCCCGGGCGTTCAAGACGCCCGACCTGCGCAAGAAGCTGCTCTTCACGCTCGGCATCATCGTGATCTACCGGATCGGTACGCATGTACCGATTCCCGGTGTCAGCTACAAGAACGTCCAGACCTGCATGGACGTCGCGAACACCAATCAGGGACTGTTCGGTCTCGTCAACATGATGAGTGGCGGTGCCCTGCTGCAGATCACGATCTTCGCGCTGGGCATCATGCCGTACATCACGGCGAGCATCATTCTGCAGCTCCTTACCGTGGTGATCCCGCGGCTCGAGGCCCTCAAGAAGGAGGGCCAGGCGGGCACGGCCAAGATCACGCAGTACACGCGTTATCTGACCGTGGCGCTCGCGATCCTGCAGGGCACCGGCCTGGTGGCCACCGCCCGCACCGGCGCGCTCTTCTCCGGCTGCCCCGTCGCCAGCGAGATCGTGCCCGACCAGTCGATCTTCGTCACCGTCACCATGGTCATCACGATGACCGCGGGTACGGCCTGCGTGATGTGGCTCGGTGAGCTCATCACCGACCGCGGTATCGGCAACGGCATGTCGATCCTGATGTTCATCTCGATCGCCGCGACCTTCCCGAGCGCCCTGTGGGCCATCAAGCAGCAGGGCTCGCTGGCCGACGGCTGGATCGAGTTCGGCACGGTCATCGCGGTCGGGCTGGTCATGGTCGGTCTGGTGGTCTTCGTCGAGCAGGCGCAGCGACGCATTCCGGTCCAGTACGCGAAGCGCATGATCGGCCGCCGGTCCTACGGCGGTACGTCGACCTACATTCCGCTGAAGGTCAATCAGGCCGGAATCATCCCTGTGATCTTTGCCTCTTCACTGCTCTACATTCCGGCTCTCGTCGCGCAGTTCGCGGGGGGCAACTCGGGGTGGAAGCAGTGGATCGAGGCCAACCTGACCAAGGGTGACCACCCGATCTACATCACGACGTACTTCTTGCTGATCGTGTTCTTCGCCTTCTTCTACGTGGCTATCTCGTTCAACCCCGAGGAAGTCGCGGACAACATGAAGAAGTATGGTGGCTTCATCCCGGGCATCCGGGCTGGCCGTCCGACCGCTGAGTATCTGAGTTACGTACTCAACCGGATCACCTGGCCGGGCTCGCTGTATCTGGGCCTGATCGCTCTTGTGCCGACGATGGCGTTGGTGGGCTTCGGCGCGAACCAGAACTTCCCGTTCGGCGGGACAAGCATCCTGATCATCGTGGGTGTGGGTCTGGAAACCGTGAAGCAGATCGAGAGCCAGCTCCAGCAGCGCAATTACGAAGGGTTCCTCCGCTGATGCGTATCGTCCTCGTCGGGCCGCCCGGTGCGGGCAAGGGAACGCAGGCTGCGTTCCTTGCCAAGAACCTGTCGATCCCGCACATCTCCACGGGCGACCTCTTCCGCGCCAACATCAGCAAGGGCACGGACCTGGGCAAGCAGGCCAAGGCGTTCATGGACGCGGGCAACCTGGTGCCGGACGCGGTCACCATCGGGATGGCCAAGGACCGCATGGAGCAGCCGGACGCCGTGAACGGCTTCCTGCTCGACGGCTTCCCGCGGAACGTGTCGCAGGCGGAGGCCCTCGACGCGTCGCTCAAGGCGGACGGCCAGCAGCTCGACGCGGTCCTTGACCTTGAGGTCCCCGAGGACGAGGTGGTCAAGCGCATCGCGGGCCGCCGCATCTGCCGGAACGATTCGAGCCACGTCTTCCACGTGTCGTACAGCAAGCCGAAGACCGAGGGCGTCTGTGACGTCTGCGGCGGCGAGCTCTACCAGCGCGGTGACGACAAGGAAGAGACCGTGCGCAAGCGGCTCGACGTGTACCACCGCGAGACCGAGCCGATCATCGACCACTACAAGGCCCAGGGCCTTGTCGTGACGATCTCGGCGCTCGGCAAGGTGGACGAGGTCACCAAGCGTGCGATGGACGCGCTCTCTCGCGAGGACGCGTAACTCAAGCAGTGACACGTGGGCCGCGGCATCCCCCAGGGGTGCCGCGGCCCACGTCGTGGACGGGGCGCGGGGAGGTTCGTCCCCGCCGTATCGTTGTGGATGTCCCGTCATCTCAGGTTCAGAAAGGCTCAGGCCCCTTCATGGTGCAGATCAAGACCCCCGAGCAGATCGCGAAGATGCGTGAGGCGGGCCTTGTCGTCGCCGCCATTCACGCCGCGACGCGTGAGGCCGCGGTGCCCGGCGCCACGACCAAGGACCTGGACGACGTCGCGCGCAAGGTGATCGCCGAGCACGGCGCCAAGTCCAACTTCCTCGGGTACGGCGGCTTTCCCGCGACGATCTGCACCTCGGTCAACGAGGTCGTCGTACACGGCATCCCGGATGAGAAGACCGTCCTGAAGGACGGCGACATCATCTCCATCGACGCGGGCGCGACCATCGACGGCTGGCACGGCGACGCCGCCTTCACCGCCTTCGTCGGCACCGGTCACGCTCCGGAGCTGATCGAACTCTCCCGGGTGACCGAGGAGTCGATGTGGGCGGGCCTCGCCGCGATGAAGCAGGGCAACCGCCTCGTCGACATCTCCCGCGCCATCGAGACGTACATCCGCCGGCAGCCGAAGCCGGGCGGCGGCAAGTACGGGATCGTCGAGGACTACGGCGGTCACGGCATCGGCACCGAGATGCACATGGACCCCCACCTCCTGAACTACGTCGAGCGCCGGCGCGGCAAGGGCCCGAAGCTGGTCCCCGGTTTCTGCCTGGCCATCGAGCCGATGGTGTCCCTCGGCACGCCCCGCACGGAGGTCCTCCAGGACGACTGGACGGTCATCACGACGGACGGCACCTGGTCCTCGCACTGGGAGCACTCGATCGCGCTGACGGAGGAGGGCCCGCTGGTCCTCACGGCTCCTGACTGCGGCAGGGCGAAGCTGGCGGAGTACGGGGTTACGGTCGCGCCGGATCCGTTGGGCTAAGGGCTGGGCGGCGCCCGGGTTGCTTAAGGATCTTCCTGATGGGGCATTCTTTCTCGATTCGTCTTTCCGGGTGGCCTGACGTAGACTGACGCGTCGGCTCTCGTGCATCCGTGTGTCTGCATGCGGTGCGTGAAGTCGATCAAGGTAGTCGATTCGAAGGGCGAAGCGTGGCCAAGAAGCAAGGTGCCATCGAGATCGAAGGCACTGTCGTCGAGTCTCTTCCGAACGCCATGTTCAAGGTGGAGCTCCAGAACGGCCACCAGGTCCTGGCACACATCAGCGGCAAGATGCGCATGCACTACATCCGTATCCTCCCTGACGACCGGGTCGTGGTGGAGTTGTCTCCGTACGACCTGACGCGTGGCCGGATCGTCTACCGGTACAAGTAGATCTTGCCCGCACCCCATTCACGTGGGGTGATGGCACTGACCCGGAGAACCTCACCCAATGAAGGTCAAGCCGAGCGTCAAGAAGATCTGCGACAAGTGCAGGGTGATCCGCCGTCACGGCCGGGTCATGGTTATCTGCGACAACCCGCGCCACAAGCAGCGCCAGGGCTGACGCACGACTGCAGTTCGCAGATTTTCGCGCGACGCAATTAAGCACATATGCAGGACCCGTCCCTCTTCAGATCCATCGGTAATGGAGGGCGACACCCCCGGTCGGAGGCCGGGGACTCAGGATGTACCTCATACGGCACCTGGGAACGGTCCTGCTGAAGACCTCCGAAAATCAACAGGAGCCTTGAATGGCACGCCTTGAAGGTGTTGACCTCCCGCGCGAAAAGCGCGTCGAGGTTGCCCTCACGTACGTGTTCGGCATTGGCCGCACGCTGTCCCAGCAGACGCTGGACGCCACCGGTGTTGACCGCAACACCCGTGTTCGCGACCTGACCGAGGAAGACCTCGTCAAGATCCGCGAGTACGTGGACGCCAACATCCAGACGGAGGGTGACCTCCGCCGCGAGATCCAGGCCGACATCCGCCGCAAGGTCGAGATCGGCTGCTACCAGGGTCTGCGTCACCGTCGTGGCCTGCCCGTCCGCGGTCAGCGCACCAGCACCAACGCCCGCACCCGTAAGGGCCCGCGTCGCGCCATCGCCGGTAAGAAGAAGCCGGGCAAGAAGTAGTCCTCAGCGGTCGATCGACAGCTGTCGCTGCAGGACCGACCACCTCGCGTAGGAGTTATAGATGCCCCCCAAGGGTCGTCAGGGCGCTGCCAAGAAGGTGCGCCGCAAGGAAAAGAAGAACGTCGCTCACGGGCACGCCCACATCAAGAGCACGTTCAACAACACGATCGTGTCCATCACGGACCCGACCGGCAACGTGATCTCCTGGGCCTCCGCCGGCCACGTCGGCTTCAAGGGCTCGCGCAAGTCCACTCCGTTCGCCGCGCAGATGGCCGCCGAGTCGGCTGCCCGTCGCGCGCAGGAGCACGGCATGCGCAAGGTCGACGTCTTCGTCAAGGGCCCGGGTTCCGGTCGTGAGACCGCCATCCGTTCGCTCCAGGCGACCGGCCTTGAGGTCGGCTCGATCCAGGACGTGACGCCCACGCCGCACAACGGCTGCCGTCCGCCCAAGCGCCGTCGCGTCTGACGTTCGTACGTCGCTTGTCTTGAGGATTCGGGCGGTACGGCTCTTCGGAGTCGTATCGCCCGTACCCTTGTAACGAATCAGGGCATCAAATAGTGGGTGCCCCTGACTGAAGGATCGCAACATGCTGATTGCTCAGCGTCCCTCGTTGACCGAAGAGGTCGTCGACGAATTCCGCTCCCGGTTCGTGATCGAGCCGCTGGAGCCGGGCTTCGGTTACACCCTCGGCAACTCCCTGCGTCGGACCCTCCTGTCGTCGATCCCCGGTGCGGCTGTCACCAGCATTCGCATCGACGGTGTCCTGCACGAGTTCACCACCGTGCCGGGCGTCAAGGAAGACGTCACCGACCTCATCCTCAACATCAAGCAGCTCGTCGTGAGCAGCGAGCACGACGAGCCTGTCGTGATGTACCTGCGCAAGCAGGGTCCCGGTCTCGTCACCGCCGCCGACATCGCGCCGCCGGCCGGTGTCGAGGTGCACAACCCCGACCTGGTCCTCGCCACGCTCAACGGCAAGGGCAAGCTGGAGATGGAGCTGACCGTCGAGCGCGGTCGCGGCTACGTCTCCGCCGTCCAGAACAAGCAGGTGGGCCAGGAGATCGGTCGTATTCCGGTCGACTCCATCTACTCGCCGGTTCTGAAGGTCACGTACAAGGTCGAGGCCACGCGTGTCGAGCAGCGCACCGACTTCGACAAGCTGATCGTCGACGTCGAGACCAAGCAGGCCATGCGTCCGCGTGACGCCATGGCGTCTGCCGGTAAGACGCTGGTCGAGCTGTTCGGTCTCGCCCGCGAGCTGAACATCGACGCCGAGGGCATCGACATGGGTCCGTCCCCGACGGACGCCGCCCTGGCCGCCGATCTGGCGCTGCCGATCGAGGAGCTCGAGCTCACCGTTCGGTCGTACAACTGCCTCAAGCGCGAGGGCATCCACTCCGTGGGTGAGCTCGTGGCTCGTTCCGAGGCCGACCTGCTCGACATTCGCAACTTCGGTGCGAAGTCGATCGACGAGGTCAAGATGAAGCTGAACGGCATGGGTCTTGCGCTGAAGGACTCGCCTCCCGGCTTCGACCCGACCGCCGCCGCCGACGCCTTTGGCGCCGACGACGACGCGGACGCCGGGTTCGTCGAGACCGAGCAGTACTAAGAGCTCGGGACCGACGGATTGATTTTGGCTGCGCGTGCGTTGTGGTCGCTCGCGCAGTTCCCCGCGCCCCTTACGGGGCGCGGTTCCGCTGACCCCGGTACCTGATACGGCCGGGGCAGACATCAAGGAGAAACACCATGCCGAAGCCCACCAAGGGTGCCCGTCTGGGCGGCAGCGCCGCGCACGAGAAGCTTCTGCTGGCGAACCTCGCCAAGCAGCTCTTCGAGTACGGCCGCATCACCACCACCGAGGCGAAGGCCCGTCGTCTGCGTCCCTACGCGGAGCGTCTGGTCACCAAGGCGAAGAAGGGTGACCTTCACAACCGCCGCCAGGTGCTGTCCGTCATCACCGACAAGAGCATCGTGCACACGCTCTTCACGGAGATCGGCCCGCGCTACGAGAACCGCCCGGGTGGTTACACCCGTATCACCAAGATCGGTAACCGTCGTGGCGACAACGCGCCCATGGCGATCATCGAGCTGGTCGAGGCCCTGACCGTGGCGCAGGCCGCCACCGGTGAGGCCGAGGCGGCCACGAAGCGCGCTGCCAAGGACGCCGAGGTTTCCGAGCCCAAGGTCGACACGACCAAGGGTGACGAGGCTGCCGAGGAGTCGAAGGACGCGTAAGCGTTCTGCCGGGGACTGTGCGTCGTCGGCTACGGCCCCGTCGTGGCTTGTCGCGCAGTTCTCCGCGCCCCTTCAGGGCGTCGCGGGCCCGTCCCCTGTGGGGCGGGCCCGCTTTTTTGTGTTGCCTGAGAGGATCCACGAGTGAGCGATGAAGTAGAGCCCGGCTTTGTGCGGGTGCGTCTCGACCTTTCGTACGACGGCAAGGACTTCTCCGGCTGGGCCAAGCAGCGGCAGGGGCAGCGGACCGTCCAGGGGGAGATCGAGAGTGCGCTGCGGACCGTGACGCGGTCCCAGGAGACGTACGAGCTGACCGTCGCGGGGCGGACCGACAGCGGGGTGCACGCCCGGGGGCAGGTCGCCCATGTCGATCTGCCGGAGAGCGTGTGGGCCGAGCACGGTGACAAGCTGCTGCGGCGGCTCGCCGGGCGGCTTTCGCACGATGTGCGGATCTGGAAGGTGGCCGAGGCGCCCGCCGGGTTCAACGCGCGGTTCTCGGCCGTGTGGCGGCGCTACGCCTATCGCGTGACCGACCATCCCGGCGGTGTCGACCCGCTGTTGCGCAGTCATGTGCTGTGGCACGACTGGGAGTTGGACCTCGACGCGATGAACGCGGCTGCCGAGCGGCTCATCGGCGAGCACGACTTCGCGGCCTACTGCAAGCGGCGTGAGGGTGCCACGACCATTCGTACGCTGCAGGAACTGCGGTGGGAGCGGCGGGACGACGGGATTCTCGAGGCGACCGTGCGGGCCGATGCCTTCTGCCACAACATGGTGCGGTCGTTGGTGGGTGCCATGTTGTTCGTGGGGGACGGGCACCGGCCCGTGGAGTGGCCCGGGAAGGTGCTTGCCGCCGGCGTTCGGGACTCCGCCGTGCATGTCGTGCGGCCGCACGGGCTGACCCTTGAGGAAGTCGGCTACCCCGCCGACGAGTTGCTCGCCGCGCGCAGCAAGGAAGCGCGCAACAAGCGGACGTTGCCCGGCGCCGGGTGCTGCTGAGCGGCTAGCGCCCCACTACTGCGGGGCGTTGGCCGCGGCGGAGGCCTGCGCCTCGCCCCGCCGGTTGATCTGCTGGAAGGTGAAGCGGGCCAGGTCGTCGCCGACGGAGTAGACCTTGCGGTCCTGCTTCGTGACGTCCTTGTCGCTGGTGAAGCCGGTGGTCGTGAAGTAGGCGTAGCGGCCGTACGCGTTGTACGTGCCGCGGCAGACCGCCGTACGGCAGAAGCTGGGCACGCCCTTGCCGGGGAGCGAGACGACGAGGCCCTTCTCCGCCTGCTTGTTGACCTTCTCGGCCTGGGCCGCGGTGTCGAAGACGGCCACGCCGACCGTCACCGCCACGTTGTCCTTCACATAGCTGGCGCGGTACAGCGTCTTGCAGTCGTGCTTGGTGAGGAGCGCGCCCAGGGCGGCCTGGGTGACGCTCGCGCACTTCTTCGTGCCGCTGGTCGCGCCCTTCTTGTAGACGCTGTCGCCCGAGGTCAGCGTCTTGCCGGGGAAGAGTGTGTCGGCGCTGAGCGGCGCCTTGTCCTTCTTGGCGCTGGAGATGAACTCCTTGGGGTCCGGCGGGGGCGGCGGCGTCGTCTCCTCGAAGGACGGGCCGGGGTTCGTGCTCGCCCCGGGGATGTCCGCGGTCGTCGGCAGCTCGCTGGCCGGCTTGTTCGACGCGGAGGAGTTGTCGCTGTTCGCGGAGACGACCGCGACGGCCACGGCGGCGGCGACCGCGACCGTGGCGAGCGCGCCACCGCCGATCATCAGCCACTTGCGGCGCCGGGCGCGCGACTCGGACGCCTCGGCGAGCGCCGCCCAGTCAGGGGTCTGTCCATCGCCCGGACCCCACTGAGGTCCCCCTTGCCCAAAGCTCATGCGCCGCATCTTAGACGGGGAGTTGGGGATGTTGAGCCGGGGCCGGGGGTAGCCTCCGACCTAGCCTGATCCGCATGAATACGGGCAAAGGCGCTCTTAGTGGGGCTCTTGGTGGGTGGTTGTCGCGGCCTGCGACCTGGCACGCCTGGGCGGTGCTCGGGACGGTGCTGATCGCCGCGGTCGTCCGGGTGGGGCTGCGCGGCCCGGACGGCGGGATGGACAACGCGATCGTGGTGCGGGCCGCCGAGGCCTGGCTGGACGGGCGCTCGCCCTACGCCGACCGGCACTTTCTGTATCTGCCGGGGGCCGTGCTCGCCGCGCTGCCGCAGGCGCTGCTCCCGCAGTCCGTCGTGCGGTTCCTGGTGCCGGGCGGGGTCACCGCCGCGCTCGTCGCCGGGTGGGCGTGCGCGCTGCGGATCCACGGGGTGGCGTGGCGCAGCCGGTTCGCGGTCATCGGGCTTCTCGCGCTCGCCGTGGGGTTCGCGCCGTTCGGGCATCTCGTCGACCTTGGCAACTGGACGGTCGCGTCGGCGGCCGCGCTGCCCCTCGCGCTGCTGCTCGTGTGCCGGGGGAGGTGGGTGGCCGCGGGCCTGGTGATCGGGGCGGCCGTCGCCGTGAAGCCGCTGCTCGCGCCGGTGGTGCTGCTCTTCGTCTTCGCGCGGCGGTGGCGGGGGCTCGCGGGGGCCGTGCTCGTGCCCGGGGCGGTGTCCGTGGGGTCGGCGCTGCTCATGCCGGATCCGGCGGGGTTCTTCACGCGGACGCTGCCGTTCCTGCTGCGGGGCGACGACCGTTTCGTACGGCTCTATGAGGCGTCGCCCGCGGCGGTCCTTCCGCGTCTGGGGGTACCGCAGGGGGTGGCTTCGCTACTGGCCGTCACGGCTGCGGCGGCGGGGGTGTGGTGCGCCTGGCGGCGGTGGGCCGGCGGGGGCGCGGGGCCGCGGCCGCTGCGGGTGGTCGAGACGGCCGTGATGCTGATGCTGGCGGCCTTCCTGGTGTCCAGGCCGTCGTACGACCACTATTTGCTGGTCGTCGTGCCGCTGCTGCTCGCGGGGGCGCTCGTGCCGGGTGCGGCGGCCAGGGGGCCGTGGTTCTGGGTGGCGCTCGTGCCGCAGGTTCCGGGGTTCAGCTGGCCCTGGCTGGAGCCGGGTACCAGGCGAGCCTTCCGGGACTTCGTGACGCTCTGTGTGCTGGCGCTCGCGGTCGCCCGGAGCTGCGTCCGGGCGGGCGGGGTCACGGCTGGAAAGGGCGGCCCCGCCCGTGGTGGGGGAGTCGCCGGCGCCGGTCTCCAGAGCCGCGTTTTGACCCGTACGGGGCGGCGCGGGTAGTCTCGGGGATTGTTATGCGTATTGGCTTCGTCGTTCTCACGCGAAGGGCCCTTACGTAGGTTCCCTGGAGCAGTTACCAGTGGCTCGCATACGGGCAGCGTCCCCGGCATTGTGAGCCCCAGCTGCATGATCGCTTCGATCGCTTCTGGGGTGCCGTGTGTCTGGACCCCATCCACTAAGAAGCGAAGGCTACGAAGTGCGTACGTACAGCCCCAAGCCCGGCGATGTCACTCGCCAGTGGCACATCATCGACGCGCAGGACATCGTCCTGGGCCGTCTGGCGACCACGGCAGCGAACCTCCTCCGGGGCAAGCACAAGCCGACCTATGCGCCGCACATGGACATGGGTGACTTCGTCATCATCATCAACGCCGAGAAGATTCACCTCTCCGGCAACAAGAAGACCCAGAAGCTGGCTTACCGCCACTCCGGTTTCCCGGGCGGTCTTCGTTCGGTGCGCTACGACGAGCTGCTGGCGAAGAACCCCGAGAAGGCCGTCGAGAAGGCCATCAAGGGCATGATCCCCAAGAACACCCTGGGTCGTCAGATGCTCTCGAAGCTGAAGATCTACTCGGGCGACCAGCACCCGCACGCTGCGCAGCAGCCGGTGCCGTTCGAGATCACCCAGGTCGCGCAGTAGTTCCGGCCACACCCCCTAAGACGTAAAGAAAGATCTGAGGAGAATCGTGGCCGAGACCACCGTTGAGCAGCCGGTCGAAGAGACCGAGGTTGTTGACGTAGAGCAGTACACCACCGAGTCCGAGGCGCCCGTCGAGGGCGAGTACACCTCGGAGTCGAACGCCGCGCGCTTCGGCGACCCGCAGCCGGCCGCCGGCCTGGGCCGTCGCAAGAACGCCATCGCCCGCGTCCGGATCGTCCCGGGCACCGGCAAGTGGAAGGTCAACGGGCGCACGCTCGAGGACTACTTCCCGAACAAGGTCCACCAGCAGGAAGTCAACGAGCCCTTCAAGGTGCTCGAGCTCGACAACCGCTACGACGTCATCGCCCGCATCTCGGGTGGCGGCGTCTCCGGTCAGGCCGGTGCGCTCCGTCTCGGTGTCGCCCGTGCGCTGAACGAGGCCGACGTCGACAACAACCGTGGCGCCCTCAAGAAGGCCGGTTACCTCAAGCGTGACGACCGTGCGGTCGAGCGCAAGAAGGCCGGTCTCAAGAAGGCCCGCAAGGCTCCGCAGTACAGCAAGCGTTAATCTGCCTGCTTGTGCTTTTCGTTCGCCCCGGCGGCACGTTGTGTGCTGCCGGGGCGTTCGTTTATCGGAAACCCTGGTGATCACCGGGGCGGGACCCCGGTGATCCCGGGGTAGAAGTCCGGAGGAGGACAGCAGTGGGACGACTCTTCGGCACGGACGGCGTGCGCGGTGTCGCCAACGCGGATCTGACGGCCGAGCTCGCGCTCGGGCTCTCCGTGGCGGCGGCTCATGTGCTCGGCGAGGCGGGCACGTTCGAGGGCCATCGGCCGGTCGCGGTGGTCGGACGAGACCCCCGCGCGTCAGGGGAGTTCCTGGAGGCCGCGGTGGTCGCCGGTCTCGCGAGCGCGGGCGTGGACGTCCAGCTCGTCGGTGTGCTGCCCACCCCCGCGGTGGCGCATCTCACCGGTGCGCTGGGCGCCGACCTCGGCGTGATGCTCTCCGCGAGCCACAACGCCATGCCGGACAACGGCATCAAGTTCTTCGCGCGCGGCGGCCACAAGCTGGCCGACGAGCTGGAGGACCGTATCGAGTCCGTGTACGAGGAGCACCGCACCGGCGCTCCCTGGCAGCGCCCCACGGGCGCCGGCGTCGGCCGCGTGACGACGTACGACCAGGGCCTCGACCAGTACGTCGCCCATCTCATCGGCGTCCTGCCGAACCGCATCGAAGGGCTGAAGATCGTCCTCGACGAGGCGCACGGCGCGGCCGCCCGTGTCTCGCCCGAGGCGTTCGCCCGCGCCGGTGCCGAGATCATCACGATCGGCGCCAAGCCGGACGGCCTGAACATCAACGACGGCTGCGGCTCCACGCACCTGGGCCTCCTGAAGGCCGCCGTCGTCGAGCACGGCGCCGACTTCGGTGTCGCGCACGACGGTGACGCGGACCGCTGCCTGGCCGTGGACCACACGGGCGCCGAGATCGACGGCGACCAGATCCTCGCGGTGCTCGCGCTCGCCATGCGGGAGCACGGCAAGCTGCGCTCGGACACCGTTGTCGCGACGGTCATGTCGAACCTGGGCTTCAAGCTCGCCATGGAGCGCGAGGGCCTGTCCCTCGTACAGACCGCCGTCGGCGACCGGTACGTCCTGGAGTCGATGAAGGAGCACGGCTTCGCCCTGGGCGGCGAGCAGTCCGGGCACGTGATCATCCTCGACCACGCGACGACCGGCGACGGCACACTCACGGGCCTGCTGCTCGCGGCACGCGTCGCCGAGACCGGGCGTTCGCTCGCGGAGCTCGCCGGGGTCATGGAGCGGCTTCCGCAGGTGCTCATCAATGTGCCCGACGTCGACAAGTCGCGGGTCGAGACCTCCGCGGAGCTGACCGCCGCCGTCGTCGAGGCCGAGGCGGAGCTGGGCGCGACGGGGCGGGTGCTGCTGCGCTCCTCGGGCACCGAACCGCTGGTGCGGGTCATGGTCGAGGCCGCCGACATCGAGCAGGCCCGGTCGGTGGCCGGGCGGCTCGCCGATGTGGTGAAGTCCGCGCTGGGCTAGGGCTGTTGACCGGCTAGGTCAGCTGCGACTTGGCCGTACGTTCGTGCTGCCTGGCCCAGAGAAACTTCTGGGCCAGCAGCGTGAGCGTGCCGGCCAGGACGATGCCGAGCAGGTTGAGCAGGAGCTGCTCGGTGGAGCCCCAGGTCTGCTCGCGGTCTCCGTAGCTGAGCGCCACCGCCGCGTTGGCAGCGGCCGGGACCGTCGTCACCGAGATGGCGACGCCGACCAGGGCGCCTGACTTCGCCGACGTCAGCGAGAGCGTCCCCGCCGCCCCCGCGAGCACCGCCACGACGAACGAGAACCAGTCGGGCGCGTACACGAAGCTGGTGTTGGGCCGGTCCTGGTCCAGTTGCTCCTGGCTGAACAGGCCCACCGCGTCCATGAAGAGGCTGAAGCCGACCGTCACCGCCATGGCGATGGCGAAGCCCACCAGGATCGCGATCAGCGAGCGCAGCGCGAGCCGCGGGGCGCGCTGCACGAGGGCCGTGCAGAAGCCCGCGAGCGGGCCGAACTCCGGGCCCACCGCCATCGCGCCCACGATCAGGATCGCGTTGTCGAGGACCACGCCGCAGGCCGCGATCATCGTGGCGAGCGTGATGAAGGCGACGTACGTGATCGAGAGCGTCGACTCCTCGTGCGTCGCGTCCGTGAGCTGCTCCCACAGGACCGCGTCCGCGCCCTCGCCCGGCGCCTCGTCCTCCGCCTTGTCCGCGCGCAGGGAGAGCGACAGATCGATGTGCTCGAGGGCGATCGAGCCGGACTTGTCGATGTCGAGCGCGCGCAGGCCGCCGATCAGGGTGTCGCCCGCCTCGCGGGCGACGTCGCACATCACGATGTCCCCCGACGGATTGCGGGCCGCGCCCGGCACGACGGCCAGGTGTGTCGCGCCGACCGTCTTCTCGATCAGGCGCACCACGGCGTCCGTCTTGTCCGCCGGGGTGATCAGGCGCAGATGCAGCATGCGCGCAGCGTAGCGGGGCTAGAGCTTGCGGAGACTCAGACGTTGCACCTTGTGGTCCGGGCCCTTGCGTACGACCAGCGTCGCGCGGCCCCGGGTGGGGGCCACGTTCTCCACCAGGTTCGGCTTGTTGATGGTCCGCCAGGTGGTGCGGGCGTAGTCGAGCGCCTCTTCCTCCGACACCTGCGTGTACTTGCGGAAGTACGAGGACGGGTTCTGGAAGGCCGTCGCGCGCAGCTTGCGGAAGCGGTTCAGGTACCAGCGCTCGATGTCCTCCGTGCGCGCGTCCACGTACACGCTGAAGTCGAAGTAGTCGGCGAGGCCGACGCGGGTGCGGCCGTCCTTGCCGGGGAGGGCCGGCTGCAGGACGTTCAGGCCCTCGACGATGAGGATGTCGGGGCGGCGGACGGAGAGGCGCTGGCCCGGCACGATGTCGTAGATCAGGTGGGAGTAGACGGGGGCCGTCACCTCGTCCTTGCCCGCCTTGATGTCCGCCACGAAGCGGGTGAGGGCTCTTCTGTCGTACGACTCCGGGAAGCCCTTGCGGGACATCAGGCCGCGGGCCTCGAGCTCCTTGGTGGGGAGCAGGAAGCCGTCCGTGGTGACCAGTTCCACGCGGGGGTGCTCGGGCCAGCGGGAGAGCAGGGCCTGGAGGAGGCGGGCGACGGTGGACTTGCCGACCGCCACCGAGCCCGCGACTCCTATGACGAAGGGGGTTCCGGACTGGGACCCCTTCTCGCCGAGGAAGGTGTTGAGGGCGCCGCGCAGGCCGTCCGTCGCGCCGACGTAGAGGTTGAGGAGGCGGGAGAGCGGGAGGTAGATGTCCCGCACCTCGTCGAGGTCGATGACGTCACCGAGGCCGCGCAGCTTCTCCAGCTCTTCCGCGGTGAGGGGCAGGGGTGTCTTCTCGCGGAGAGCACTCCACTCGGCGCGGGTGAGGTCGAGGTAGGGAGTCGCCTCCGGCTTGTGCCGGTGGGCGCTCCGGGGTGCCGTCGGGGGCACGGAGACCGAAGAGATCACAGTCCATTGTTACGGCTGTTTGAACGGGGCGGAGGGTGGGGTGCGTCACCCTGCGGGGCTCGGGCGGGGCTCTAGGCTGCTGCCCGTGATTATTGGGGTTGGTATCGACGTGGCCGAGATCGATCGGTTCGGTGCGTCGCTCGAGCGCACGGCCGGGATGGCCGAGCGGTTGTTCGTGGAGCGGGAGTTGTGGCTGCCGAGCGGGGAACGGCGGGGCATCGCGTCGCTTGCCGCGCGGTTCGCGGCGAAGGAGGCGCTGGCCAAGGCGCTGGGGGCGCCGGCGGGGCTGCGCTGGACGGACGCGGAGGTGTTCGTCGAGGAGAGCGGGCAGCCGCGGCTGCGGGTGAAGGGGACGGTGGCCGCGCGGGCCGCCGAGCTGGGGGTTCGGCAGTGGCATGTGTCGCTCAGCCATGACGCGGGGGTGGCTTCTGCTGTGGTGATAGCTGAGGGGTAGGGGTGGGGGTTTGGCGGTCGGCTGTGGTCGGTCGGTCGCTGCGGGCCGTGTTGTCGGCTGACAGACTCGGGGCATGCGTACTGCGTACTCCGTGGAGACGGTCAGGGCCGCCGAGCGGTCGTTGATGGCCCGGTTGCCGGAAGGCGCCCTGATGCAGCGGGCCGCCGCCGGGCTCGCCGTGGTCTGCGCCCAGGTGCTCGGCAAGGTGTACGGGGCGCGTGTCGTGCTGCTCGTAGGGAGCGGGGACAACGGGGGCGACGCGCTGTACGCCGGGGCGCGGCTCGCCCGGCGTGGCGCGGGGGTCGGCGCGGTGCTGCTTTCGCCCGATCGGGTGCATGCGGGTGGGCTCGCGGCGTTCCGTGCTGCCGGGGGGCGGGTGGTTTCCGCTGCGGATTCTCTTCGGGTGGAGGACGCTCTTCGGGGCGCCGATCTTGTCGTCGACGGGATCGTGGGCATCGGCGGGCAGGGCGGGCTGCGGGCCGGGGCCGCTCAAGTGGTGGGCCTGGTGCGGGAGTCGGGGGTGCCTGTGGTCGCCGTCGATCTGCCGAGCGGCGTCGACGCCGACAGCGGGGTGGTGGCCGGGGACGCGGTGCGGGCCGACGTCACGGTGACCTTCGGGGCGTACAAGCCGGGGCTGCTGATCGATCCCGGGCGGGAGTACGCCGGTGTCGTGCGGCTCGTGGACATCGGGCTCGGGGCGGTGCTCGGGGCTCCTGAGGTGGAGGCTCTTCAGTACGAGGACGTGGCCGCGCTGCTGCCGGAGCCGACGGGGGAGAGCGACAAGTACCGGCGGGGCGTGGTGGGTGTCGTCGCCGGGTCGGCGCGGTATCCGGGGGCCGCGGTGCTCGCGGTGGCGGGTGCGCTGCGGGGTGGGGCGGGGGCCGTGCGGTACGTCGGGCCTGCCGTGGACGCGGTGATCGCCCGGTTCCCCGAGGCGCTTGTCTCTGACGGGGCGCCGTCCAAGGCCGGGCGGGTGCAGGCGTGGGTGGTCGGGCCGGGGCTCGGGGACGACGCGGGGCGTCTGGAGGACGTGGTCGCCGCGGATGTGCCGGTGCTGATCGACGCGGACGGGCTGCGGCTTGTCGAGGCCGAGGTGGTGCGGGGGCGTTCCGCTCCGACTCTGCTGACGCCGCATGCGGGGGAGGCGGCGGCGTTGCTGGGGGTCTCGCGGGGGGAAGTGGAGCGGGGGCGCCTTGCTGCTGTGCGGGAGTTGGCGGGGCGGTATGGGGCGACGGTGCTTCTGAAGGGGTCTACGACGCTGGTGGCCGGGGGTGCGGGCGGGCGTGCGGGTGGACGTGGGGGTGGCCGCGGGGGTGTGGTGCGGGTCAATCCGACGGGTACGCCGTGGCTTGCCACCGCTGGCAGTGGGGATGTGCTTTCGGGGCTTGCCGGGTCGTTGCTGGCGGCGGGGCTTTCGGCGGGGGACGCGGGGGCGGTGGGGGCGTATCTCCATGGGCTGGCCGCTCGGCATGCGGCGGATGGGGCGCCGGTGGGGGCGCAGGACGTTGCGGCGGCGCTTTCGGTGGCTTGGCGGGATGTACGGGGGTAGGTGCCTTCGCGTTTCGCTTGGGTTGTGGGGCGGGGCCGCGCCGGTATGTCCGTACTCGCCATCTCGGTCCGAGCGTCTTGCTGCTGCGGCTGGGGAGTGCTGCGTACCGTGCTCCGTGCGGACATACCGACACGTCCCCTCGCGTCTCGATGCGCGCCAACGGTGCGTGGGGGCCGTGGTCCAGCCCTTTGCGTACGTCGCCCCGTTGCTGTGCGTGCAGGCCGGGCCTGGGGCGCGCGGCTGCGTGGGTGTCGGTGGGCTCTGAGAGACTGGTCGGCGTTATGACTGAGACCGCACCCTTGCGTGCCCGCGCCGAGATCGATTTGGCCGCCCTCCGGGCCAATGTGCGGACTTTGCGTGCCCACGCGCCAGGCGCCGCCTTCATGGCCGTGGTGAAGGCCGATGCGTACGGACATGGAATGGTGCCCTGCGCTCGGGCCGCGATCGAGGCCGGTGCCACCTGGGTGGGCACCGCGACCCCCGAGGAGGCGCTCGCGCTGCGCGCCGCCGGGATCCAGGGGCGTCTGATGTGCTGGCTGTGGACCCCGGGCGGGCCCTGGCGCGAGGGCATCGAGGCCGACCTCGACATGTCGGTGAGCGGATTGTGGGCGTTGCGCGAGGTCGCGGCCGCCGCGCGTGAGGTGGGGCGTCCTGCGCGTGTTCAGCTGAAGGCCGACACCGGGCTCGGGCGTAACGGCTGTATGCCCGCTGACTGGCCCGAGCTCGTCTCGCAGGCGCTTCAGGCCGAGGCCGAGGGGCTTGTGCGCGTCACCGGGCTCTGGTCGCACTTCGCGTGCGCCGATGAGCCGGGCCACCCCTCCATCGCCGCTCAGCTCCGGCTCTTCCGCGAGATGGTCGCCGCCGCCGAGGAGCGGGGGATCCGGCCCGAGGTGCGGCACATCGCCAACTCGCCGGGCACGCTCACCCTGCCGGAGACCCACTTCGATCTCGTACGACCGGGCATCGCGATGTACGGGATCTCGCCGAGCCCCGAGGTGGGGACGCCGGAGGACTTCGGCCTGCGCCCCGTCATGAGGCTCAGCGCCTCGCTCGCCCTGGTGAAGCATGTTCCGGGGGGTCACGGTGTCAGTTACGGGCATCACTACGTCACGCCCGGGGAGACCACCCTGGGCCTCGTCCCCCTGGGGTACGGGGACGGGATCCCGCGGCACGCATCGGGCACCGGACCGGTTCTCGTCGGCGGCAAGTGGCGGACGGTCGCCGGGCGTGTGGCCATGGACCAGTTCGTGGTCGACCTCGGCGGTGACGAGCCGGCGGCCGGCTCCGAAGCCGTCCTGTTCGGCCCCGGCGACCGGGGCGAGCCGACCGCCGAGGACTGGGCGCAGGC
This sequence comes from Streptomyces sp. NBC_01381, assembly GCF_026340305.1. Classification (NCBI taxonomy): domain Bacteria; kingdom Bacillati; phylum Actinomycetota; class Actinomycetes; order Kitasatosporales; family Streptomycetaceae; genus Streptomyces; species Streptomyces sp. NBC_01381. The sequence continues at coordinate 29,191 of NZ_JAPEPI010000002.1, forward strand.
GGCGGGCACCATCGCGTACGAGATCGTCACCCGCATCGGTTCGAGGGTTCCTCGCGTCTATGTGAATGAGCGGCCTGAAGAGGACGACCGGCTCGACGACTGAGGAGGAGCGGCACGTGAGCGAGAGCAGCACGGGGGCGGCCGCGGAAGCGGTGACGGAAGTCGCCGCCGCGGCCGGGAACTGGCGCAGGGCAGGCATCGCCGGTGCCGCGATAGGCGTCGTCGCGGCGGGCGCCGCGGCCGGTGTCGCCATAGAGCGGATGACCGTCGGCCGCGGCATGCGCAAGAAGGCACGGCTCGCGCTCGACGCATCGGGTCCGTACGGATCGCTGCGCGGCATGCCGGGCAAGGCGTACGCGGATGATGGCACGGAGCTCTCGTACGAGGTAGACGAGGTCGAGGCGGAGAGCGCGCAGGCGCCGCGGCGGCGTCGGCTCTTCGGGCGCAAGGTGCCTGCTCCGGTCACCGTCGTCTTCAGCCATGGCTACTGCCTGAGCCAGGACTCCTGGCACTTCCAGCGGGCCGCCCTGCGCGGTGTCGTGCGGTGTGTCTACTGGGACCAGCGCAGCCACGGCCGGTCCGGGCGCGGGGCCGCGCAGCTCGACGACGGGAAGCCGGTCTCCATCGACCAGCTGGGGCGGGACCTGAAGGCCGTCATCGACGCGGCCGCGCCCGAGGGGCCGCTGGTCCTGGTCGGGCACTCCATGGGCGGCATGACGACGATGGCGCTTGCCGACCAGTTCCCCGAGCTGATCCGCGAGCGGGTCGTGGGGGTCGCTCTTGTGGGTACGTCGGCCGGGCGGCTCGGCCAGGTCAACTTCGGGCTTCCGGTGGCCGGGATGAACGCCGTCCGGCGCGTCCTGCCCGGCGTGCTGAAGGCGCTCGGCTCGCAGGCCGACCTGGTGGAGCGGGGGCGGCGGGCCACCTCCGATCTCTTCGCGGGGATCATCAAGCGCTACTCGTTCTCGTCGAAGGACGTGGACCCGGCGATCTCGCGGTTCGCCGAGCGGATGATCGAGTCGACGCCGATCGACGTGGTCGCGGAGTTCTATCCGGCGTTCGCCGAGCACGACAAGGCGGAGGCGTTGCGGTACTTCGCCGAGCTGCCGGTGCTCGTGCTCGCCGGGGAGAAGGACCTGGTGACGCCGAGCGAGCACAGCGAGGCGATCGCCGATCTGCTTCCGGAGGCCGAATTCGTGCTCGTACCGGACGCGGGGCATCTGGTCATGCTGGAGCACCCCGAGGTGGTCACCGACCGGCTCGCCGACCTGCTGGCCAGGGCGGGTGCCGTGCCGGCGGCGGCGGATGCGCGGACCTCGAGCGGCTGACGCAGCCGCTAACGTGGTCGGCATGGAAGCACCGCACGACCCGACCCCCGACACCACCCTCAAGATCATCGTCAACTCGCCCGAGCAGATGGGCGAGTTGGGCCGCCGGCTTGCCAAACTGCTGCGCCCCGGCGACCTGGTGATGCTCACCGGCGAGCTCGGCGCGGGCAAGACGACCCTGACCCGGGGCCTCGGCGAAGGCCTCGGCGTACGGGGCGCCGTCACGTCCCCGACCTTCGTCATCGCCCGCGTCCACCCGTCCCTCGGCGAAGGACCGCCGCTCGTGCACGTGGACGCGTACCGCCTGGGCGGCGGGCTCGACGAGATGGAGGACCTCGACCTCGATGTCTCGCTGCCCGAATCGGTGATCGTCGTGGAGTGGGGTGACGGCAAGGTCGAGGAGCTCTCCGACGATCGGCTGCGCGTGCTGATTCACCGTGCGGTGGGCGACACCACGGACGAGGTGCGGGAGGTGACGCTGAGCGGCGTCGGGGCGCGCTGGGCCGAGGCGGACCTCACGCTGCTGGCCGCGTAGTCCCGTGCGGGGCCTTTGCTTTCGTACGTTCCGCTGAACGTTCCGACAAGGCGTCGGGAAGATGTTGCGCGGGGCGCTCTGCGCGTGGTCACATGGATACCGGTACAGGTTAGGTCTACCTAACCATGTCTGCCCCGGGAGCCCAGGAGGCATCCATGTCGGCTTCAGAACGTCGTGAGGTAGGGCGGGCCCCTGGGCCTTCGGGCGTTTCCATGAGCGTGCTGTTGGCTTCATGTGCGGCTGCTCGGGCGGTGTCCACGCCGCCGAGCGCGCCGGAGCGCGGGGTGCGGGATTCTCGGGAGCGGAAGAGCGCCTAGGGGGCTGCCTCGGATTCGCCGTGCGCGGCCGCGGGTGCGTTTTGGTTGCTCGCGCAGTTCCCCGCGCCCCTTTGGGGCGCTCCAGCGGGGCGCCTTTTTAAGACCCTACGGAACGACTACGACCTTCGCGCTGATCGTTGCGAACTCCCACATCGCGTTGCCGTTCTCGCGTGACTGGCGGATGCCGCCCGTCTTCTTCGACGGGTCCGGCTTCGGGGTCGAGCCGTCCACCGCCGAGCTGAATCCGATCGCGATGCCGTCCACGCTGGTGAAGCGCACGACGTGCTCGATCGGCACGCCGTCCGTTCCGGTGACCGTCCCCGAGCGCGAGCTGACGGCGTACGCCCCCGGTACGGGGTCCACCGTGCTCGGCGTGACCTTGTACGTGCGCTGCGCCTTGCCGGAGGCCTTGACCAGCCAGACGCGGTCCTCGCCCACCGAGTAGATGACCCGCTCGCCCGCACCGGAATGTGCGGGGACCGCCTTCGGGCCGGCCTTGTCCTTGGGGGAGCGTGACGCGGAGGCCGAGGGGTCGGCGTCCGGCTTCTGGCCCGTCAGGTGGTCCGGCGCGCTGGCCGACGCCTGGTACGCGAGGAAGCCGACCGCGGCGAGCGCGGCCGCGGTGAGCCCGGCCACGAATCCCGAGCTGCTCCTGGACAACTGCGCCACCCTCTTCGTACTCCGCACGGCTACGCGTTGACGGTAGCAGCAGGTGTGCGGCTTCCCCGGTCGGCCGTGCGCCGTGCGCCGGAGCCGTAGGCTGTTCGCGTGCTCTTGCTCGCTCTGGATACCGCAACCCCCGCCGTCACCGTCGCCCTGCACGACGGGTCGTCCGTCGTCGCAGCCTCCAGCCAGGTGGACGCCCGCCGCCACGGCGAGCTGCTGCTGCCAGCCGTCGACCGGGTGCTCGCCGACGCGGGGCTGAGACTCGACGCGGTGACCGGCATCGTCGTCGGCGTGGGCCCCGGCCCCTACACAGGTCTGCGCGTCGGCCTGATGACCGCCGACACCTTCGGCCTCGCGCTCGGTGTGCCGGTGCACGGCGTGTGCACGCTCGACGGCCTCGCGTACGAGTCGGGCATCGAGGGCGGCCCCTTCGTCGTCGCCACGGACGCGCGGCGCAAGGAGGTCTACTGGGCGCGGTACGCGGACCCCCGCACCCGCCTCACGGACGCCGCCGTGGACCGGCCCGCGGACATCGCGGAGGCGGTGGCGGGGCTGCCCGCCGTCGGCGCGGGCGCGGTGCTCTACCCCGACACCTTCCCGGACGCCCGAACCCCCGAGCACGTCTCGGCTGCCTCGCTGGCCTCGCTCGCCGCGGAGAAGCTCGCCGCAGGGGAAGAACTGCTCGCGCCCCGGCCGCTCTACCTGCGCCGCCCGGACGCGCAGGTCCCCAAGAACTACAAGGTGGTCACCCCCAAGTGACGTCCGTGACGACAGTTGTCCTGCGCGAGATGCGCTGGTGGGACATCGATCCCGTGTTCGTCCTCGAGAAGGAGCTCTTCCCGGACGACGCCTGGTCGCGCGGCATGTTCTGGTCCGAGCTCGCGCACGCGCGCGGCCCGCTCGCCACCCGCCGCTATGTCGTGGCGATGGACGGCGAACGGCTCGTCGGGTACGCGGGGCTCGCCTCGGGCGGCGACCAGGCCGACGTACAGACCATTGCCGTGGCCCCGAGCCACTGGGGCACGGGGCTCGGCTCCCGGCTGCTGACCGATCTGTTGAGCGCGGCGACGGCCTTCGAGTGCGCCGAGGTCATGCTGGAAGTGCGGGTCGACAACACGCAGGCGCAGAAGCTGTACGAGCGCTTCGGCTTCGAGCCCATCGGCTTCAGACGCGGCTACTACCAGCCGGGCAATGTGGACGCCCTGGTGATGCGCCTGACCGATCCATCAACCTCAGTGAATCCCGTGCAAGGAACCGACACCCATGGCTGACGAACCGCTCGTACTCGGCATCGAGACCTCCTGCGACGAGACCGGCGTCGGCATCGTCCGCGGCACCACCCTGCTCGCCGACGCCATCGCCTCCAGCGTCGACGAGCACGCCCGCTTCGGCGGTGTCGTGCCCGAGGTCGCGTCCCGCGCGCACCTGGAAGCCATGGTGCCGACCATCGACCGTGCGCTGAAGGAAGCGGGGGTGAGCGCGAAGGACCTCGACGGCATCGCGGTGACCGCAGGGCCCGGTCTCGCGGGCGCGCTGCTTGTGGGCGTCTCGGCGGCCAAGGCGTACGCGTACGCGCTCGGCAAGCCGCTGTACGGCGTGAACCACCTGGCCTCGCACATCTGCGTGGACCAGCTGGAGCACGGCACGCTGCCGGAGCCGACGATGGCGCTGCTCGTGTCGGGCGGCCACTCCTCGCTGCTCCTGTCCGCCGACATCACTTCGGACGTACGTCCGCTGGGCGCGACCATCGACGACGCGGCGGGCGAGGCCTTCGACAAGATCGCGCGGGTGCTCAACCTGGGCTTCCCGGGCGGTCCCGTCATCGACCGGTACGCGAAGGAGGGCGACCCGACCGCGATCACCTTCCCGCGCGGGCTCACCGGGCCGCGCGACCCCGCGTACGACTTCTCCTTCTCCGGTCTGAAGACGTCCGTCGCGCGCTGGATCGAGGCCAAGCGGGCCGCGGGCGAGGACGTTCCCGTACGTGATGTGGCGGCGTCCTTCCAGGAGGCGGTCGTCGACGTGCTGACCCGCAAGGCCGTGCGGGCCTGCAAGGACGAGGGTGTGGACCACCTGATGATCGGCGGCGGCGTGGCCGCCAACACCCGGCTGCGGGCGCTCGCGCAGGAGCGCTGCGAGGCGGCCGGGATCCGGCTGCGGGTGCCGCGGCCGAAGCTGTGCACGGACAACGGCGCGATGGTCGCCGCGCTCGGCGCGGAGATGGTGGCCAGGAACCGCTCGGCCTCGGCCTGGGACCTGTCGGCGGACTCGTCGCTGCCCGTGACGGAGACTCACGTCCCCGGCCACGGGCATAGCCACGATCACGTACACGAGGCCAGTAAGGAGAACCTCTACTCTTGACCCCTCTCCCGCCAGAAGACGGGAGATTCCTGGCTCACGCCGCCCGATGAGCACTGCGGCTCACCAGGTCTTCTGCGATCAGCGCCAGCCGGGTTGAGACCCGCCCGGTTGCCTTGAACCTAGCGCACGGCCGATACCTCGTGCCGAGGAATCACGAAAGAGGACCAGGAGATGACGGTCGCGTTGATGTGGGAGGCCCGAGCCGCTGAGGGGCGTGGCGAGGAGCTGCTGTCCTGGGCACGGGCGCAGGTCCTGGACGGTGCGCCGGTCCGGCGGGAGAGCTTCCGCGCCCCGCAGGACCGGGTGCTCGTGCTGACCTGGTGGGACGCCGCGTACGACGCCGACCTTCCCGAACTGCCGGAGCCCGCACCGGAGTTGGTGACGCGGGCCGTGCACAGGTGGCGGTTCGAGTCGGTCGGCGTGGACTGACGCGGCGTACGCCCGAGCGCTAGTCCTGCTCGGGCACCCGCAGGAGCAGCGCCACGGCCGCCAGCGCCAGGACCGCGGTGGTCACCGCGGACAGCAGGGCGAGCGTGCCGAGCGTGCTGTCGAAGTACTGGCCGATGTCGCCTTCGACGGCGTACGAGTACAGGCCGCGCGCGTCCAGGTAGAGCGAGATGAAGGACAGCGCGATGGCCGTGCCGCGCGCCGCCGGGGAGTCCCTGAGCAGCAGGACGCCGACCAGGAGCGGTGCGACGACGTACGAAACGCTGTGGAAGGAGTACGGCACCGATGTGCCGTACGAGGCGTCGACGACGGCACGGAAGAAGCCGTCGACCCCGGCATCGCGGCCCGGCAGTCCCATGACGAAGACCTCGGGGCGCGTGAGCCGGTAGACGAGCCAGGCCCCGGCCACCAGACCGCCCAGGAGCACACAGACCCCGGCCGCCGTGATCTGCGGGCGCAGGCGCGGGCCTGGGCGGAAGGGCGGAGGCGGGCCGTAGCCGCCGTACGCGGGGTTCGTACCGTACGCGGCGTATGGCGGAGTGCTCCGGCGCCCCGCGCGGGCCATCTCGGCCAGGATCGCGATGCCGATGAACAGGCCCACCACCCGGAAGATGACGAGGAGTTGGCCGTTGCCGAGGCTGTCCATCATCTGCCGGTAGGGCTCCGAGACAGCGAGCCCCACGAGTTCCCGCAGGGACAGGCCGATCAGGATCACCGCGAGCAGCATCAGCGCGCCGCGCGCCACGCGGCGGCGGGCCAGCGCGATGCCGCCGAACACGAGCGCGGTCGCGATCAGCGCCCAGTCCTGCGGGGTCTGTGCCCAGGGGGTGAGCGGCGTCCGTGGGTCGTAGAGCGACTTGAGGAAGTCCGTGCCGTCCGCGCCGCCCTGGTCGATCTCGTACCCGATGAAGCCGGCGGCGGCCGTGGCGTACAGCGCGACGGCGGCTCCCATCCGCAGATAGGCCGGTGCGGTGTCGGGGCCCGCGCGGCCCGGACTCCCTTGTCGTACGCCCTGGTTCAGCAGTGCCATCCCGTCCCCCGTGATCGGCCCGGCAGTGTCAGGGGCGTCCCGCCTGCCCCAGGAGCCCGTCGATGACCGCTCCCAATTGTGTGGACACGTCGTAGTCCGCCGTCAGTTCCAGCCAGCGGTCGGCCAGTGCGGTCATGTGGGGCAGCTCATCGGCGTCCGCGTCCGTGATCATGTCGGGGAAGTGGCGCTTGCGGTCGGGTTCTTCGGCGCGGCGGGCCATCGCCTGACGGAAGACCAGATCGCCGTACACGCAGTGCCAGATGGTGCGGTAGGCGGCGACGGCCTGGCCCGGCGTGAGTCCGAGCGTCATCGCCGAGCCGATGATCTCCTCGACCATCCACAGCGCGCCCTTGTCGGTGAGATCGCCGAGGCTCAGGACCTCGACCACCCAGGGCATGCCCGCCAGCGTGCCGTGCATGTGCACGGAGACCGCGAGCATCCGGTCGCGCGGGTCGTCGGGCAGCTCGGGGCGGGGGACCGAGTCGGCCGTGCCGGACAGGGTGAGCATCAGGAGCTCGTCCTTGTCGCGTACGTGGTGGTAGAGCGCCATCGGGGTCGTGCCGACCTCCTTGGCGACCCGGCGCATGCTGAGGGCGGCGACGCCTTCCTCCTGGAGGATGCGGCGCGCGATGCCGACGATCGTGTCGAGGTCGATGCGGCTGGGGCGGCCGCGTTTCTTCTTCTCTTCGGTCTTCTTCTCGGTCTTCTCTTCTGCCTTTTCAGCTGCCACGTGGCTCATTGTCGCGCCTGCTGCCGTGTCCGGACTCGGTGGGCAGCGCATCCCGATTGATTTTCTATACGCGTATAGTAATGTTCCTGGGCATGGTGAAAACTGCTGACTCGACGTCCTCGCACCACCGTTGGCTGCTGCCGGTGCTGCTCACCGTGCAGTTCCTCGTCTCGCTCGACATGTCCGTCGTCAACATCGCGCTTCCCGACATCGGCGACGACCTCGGCTTCGGAGCCGATTCACTGATCTGGGTGGTCAACGCCTACGCACTGGCCTTCGGCGGCCTCCTCATGCTCGGCGGGCGGCTCGCCGACCTGGTGGGGCGGCGGCGCACCCTGATCGCCGGCTTCGCGGTCTTCGGCGCCGCCAGCCTGGCGGGCGGTCTCGCCGGCACTCCGGGACAGCTCGTCGCGGCGCGGGCCGTGCAGGGCGCGGGCGCGGCGGCGCTCGCCCCCGTCGCCCTCGCGCTGATCACCGTCAACTACGAGGCGGGAGCCGCGCGTTCGCGGGCGCTCGGGCTCTGGGGAGCATCGGGCGCGCTCGGCGGTGCGGTCGGCGTGATGGCGGGCGGACTGCTCACGGACTGGGCCGGCTGGCGCTCCGTGATGCTGATCAACATCCCGGTGGTCCTTGCCGCGCTCCTCCTCTCGCGCGACGGCGTGCCCGCCGACCGGCGCACCGGGCCCGCGCCGCGCCTCGACGTGGTGGGGGCGCTGCTCGTCACGGCGGGCATGGCGGTGCTGGTCCTCGGCCTGGTGCGCACGGAGACGTACGCATGGGGATCCGGTACGACCCTGGGCACGCTGGGCGCGGCGGTGGTGCTGCTCGCCGCCTTCGCCGTCGTCGAGTCCCGCAAGCGGGATCCGCTGCTGCGGCTCGGCCTGCTCGCACACCGTCCGGTGCTCTCCGCGAACGCGTTCTCGCTCCTGATGGCGTCGGGCCAGTTCGCCGCCTTCTACTTCACCTCGCTCTACCTCCAGGAGGTGCTTTCGTACGGTCCGACGACGGCGGGGGCGGCCTTCCTGCCCTTCTGCGTGGGCGTCGTCGCCGGTTCGGTGATTTCGGCGCGGACCGTGGCGCGCTTCGGGGAGCGGGCGCTCCTGGTCACCGGCGGGCTGCTCGGGGCGGCGGGGCTCGCCTGGTTCGGGCTCACGGTGGGCGTCGACGGCACGTTCCTCAACTCCATCCTGGGGCCCTCGATGGTCGCGAGCGTGGGCATGGGCATGTGCTTCGTGCCGCTGGGCACGGCCGCGACGTCGGGTGTCGCCGCCGAGGAGACCGGCATGGCGGCGGGGCTGCTCAACAGCTCCCGGCAGCTGGGCGGCTCGCTGGGGCTCGCGGTCCTGGCCACGGTGGCGTCGGGGGTCACGGGGGAGGGGCGGGGGCCGGGCCCGCTCGTCGACGGGTACGCGGCGGCGTTCTGGGTCGCGGCGGCGCTCCTCGTCGCGGCCGCCCTTGCGACAGCCGTGCTGCATCGCGCGCCCGCACGGCTCCGACCTGCGCAGACGTATGCCCAGGAAGAAACTTCGAAGAATCTCGTCGACGATGTCGATCCGGGCGTCTCCCGTTCGACGCATGGGTGAGAGGCGGGAAGAAGCCCCGCCCACGCACCGAATGGAGAACCGGTCATGCCGCGCTACCTGACGATGATCCGCATCGACGAGAAGAACTCTCCCGAGGGCGGCCCGAGCCCCGAGATGGGGCAGCGCATGGGCGAGCTGCTCGAAGAGATCACCAAGGCGGGCGTCATGCTCGACACCGCCGGCCTCACGCCGACGTCCGAGGCCTCCCGGGTGCACTGGGAGGGCGGCCGACTCTCCGTCACGGACGGGCCGTTCACCGAGGCCAAGGAGGTCGTCGGCGGCTACTCGATCTCCCAGTGCAAGGACAAGGCCGAGGCGATCGAGTGGGCCAGCCGCTTCCTGAAGATCCACGACGAGGAGTGGACGGTCACGGCGGAGGTGCGGGAGATCATGGAGGGCTGAGTCTTTGCGGTGCTCCGCGTCTTTGCGGTGTCTGGCGCAGGGTGCTCTGATGGGTGGCCGTGACGGCCCACTCTTCTGAGCACCCTCGCCCTTCTGAGCACCCTCGCCCGGACGCCTCCCGCGGCGCCATCGACACCGTCTTCCGGATCGAGTCGCCGCGCGTCGTCGCCGGTGTCGCGCGGATCGTGCGCGACGTGGGCATCGCGGAGGAACTGGCCCAGGACGCGCTGGTCGCCGCGCTCGAACAGTGGCCGGCGGCCGGCGTCCCCGACAACCCCGGCGCCTGGCTGATGACCACGGCCAAGCGGCGCGCCATCGACCTCGTACGCCGCAGGGAGCGCTACGCGCTCAAGCTGGCCGAGATGGGCCGCGACCTGGAGGCGGCGCCGCCGTCCGCCGACGACCCGGCCGACGCCGACCCCGACGACATCGACGACGACCTGTTGCGCCTCGTCTTCACCGCCTGCCACCCGGTGCTCTCCGCCGAGGCCCGTATCGCGCTGACGCTGCGGCTGCTCGGCGGTCTGACGACGGCGGAGATCGCCCGCGCGATGCTGGTACCCGAGCCGACGGTGGCCCAGCGCGTGGTGCGCGCGAAACGCACCCTCGCCGCCAAGGGCGTGCCCTTCGAAGTTCCGTACGGTCCCGACCGCGAGGCCCGCCTCGGATCGGTCCTGGAGGTCATCTACCTCATCTTCAACGAGGGGTACGCGGCCACGGAGGGCGACGACTGGCTGCGTCCTTCCCTCTGCGAGGACGCGCTGCGTCTGGCCCGCGTGCTGTCCGGTCTGATGCCGAAGGAGCCCGAAGTGCACGGCCTGGCGGCGCTGTTGGAGCTGCAGGCCTCGCGCGCCGGTGCGCGGACGGGTCCTGCGGGCGAGCCTGTCCTGCTGGCGGAACAGAACCGGCGCCGGTGGAACCAGGCGCTGATCCGGCGCGGCTTCGCGGCGCTCGCGCGGGCGCGGGCGGTTTCCTCGGCGGCTCCCGGGCCGTACGCCCTGCAGGCCGCGATCGCCGCGAACCACGCGAACGCGGCTTCGTACGAGGAGACGGACTGGGCCCAGATCGCCGCCCTGTACGCCCTGTTGGCCGAGCGGGCGCCCTCGCCGGTGGTCGAACTGAACCGCGCGGTGGCGGTCTCGATGGCCTCCGGCCCGTCGGAGGCGCTGCCCCTGGTGGACGCGCTGGCCTCCGAACCGGCCCTGAGGGGTTACCACTTGCTGCCGAGCGTGCGGGGAGATCTGCTGCTGCGGCTCGGTCGCCGGGCGGAGGCGCGGGCGGAGTTCGAGCGGGCGGCGGGGCTTGCGCGGAATGCGCGGGAGCGGGAGCTGTTGCTGGGGCGGGCGGCCGACTGCTGAGGTCCTTATGGGACTGGATGCCCGATCAGCATCGCCGGCGCCCCACCCACCCGCGTGAGGAAAACCGTCGCCGAGTTCTTGCCCTGCGGCTTCACCTTCCGTCGCAGCTCCTCCGGCTCCACCGCCGACCCCCGCTTCTTCACCGTCAGGATCCCGACCTCGCGCTCCCTCAGCACCGCCTTCAACTTCTTCACCCCAAAGGGGAGTTGATCGGTGATCTCGTACGCCACCGCGTAAGGCGTCTCGTGCAGCGAGTCCGACGTGACGTACGCGATCGTCTCGTCGATCAGACCGCCCTCGACCCGCGCGGCCACCTCCGCCACCAGATGCGCACGGATGACGGCGCCGTCCGGCTCGTACAGATAGCGCCCCACCGCCCGCACCTCCGGATCCGGCAGCATCGCGTCGAGCGAGGACCACAGCGAGGCTCCCGACGGCAGCAGCGTCGCGCGGTGCGAGGCGGGGGAGTCGGTGCCGAACCACAGCACGGCCTCCTTCACGTCCCCGCCGTCCGAGATCCACTCCGCAGCGGCATCGTCCGGCACCGCCTCGTGCGGAATCCCGGGAGCGATCTTCAGCGCCGCGTGCGGCGCCTTGCGGGCGGCCTCGATCGCCCAGGAGAGGGGCGGCGAGTAGGCCTCGGGATCGAAGATGCGGCCCCTGCCCCCGCGTCGCGCCGGGTCCACGAAGACAGCGTCGTACGCCGAAGTGTCGACCTCGGTGACATCTGCCTCGCGCACCTCGATCAACTCCGCGAGCCCCAGCGCCTCCGCGTTCGCGCGCGCCACCGCGCAGGTCAGCGGGTCGCGGTCGACGGCGAGGACGGCGATCCCGGCCCGCGCGAGCGCGATCGCGTCGCCGCCGATGCCGCAGCAGAGGTCGGCCACGCTGCGTACGCCGAGCGCCTTGAAGCTCTCGGCGCGGTGCACGGCCACGCTCGTGCGCGTCGCCTGCTCGACGCCGTTCGGCGTGAAGAACATCCGCCCCGCGTCCTCGGCGCCGAACTTCGCCACCGCCCGCCGCCGCAGCCGCGCCTGCGCGAGGACCGCCGTGACCAGTTCCGCCGGGTGCTCGCGGCGCAGCCGGGTGGCGACGGCCAGCTCCCGCGCGGGCTCGGCCTCCCGCACCTCGTCGAGATCGAGCAGGGACCGGCCCTCGGGGGTGAGCAGCGCGGAGAAGGAGGCCAGGGCGTGGTCGAGGTCGTTCACCCGGCCCATTGTGGGCCAGTCGGTGGATGGTGCGCGCGCGGCGGCGGTGTCGGCCCCTCATCAGGGCCGTGAGCTGCAAAGATCCGGCGCCATGCAACTAGTACGACAAAACGATCAATACGGCAGAAGGCGGAAGCGACGGAAGGGTCGGACGCGGGTCACCGCGGCTGCCCTCACCGCCGCCGCGATCGCCCCCGGCTGTGCCGTCGGAGGCGAGTCGGACGGCGTGAAGCCCGCCCCCGGCCAGCAGCGCCTCGACGCCCCGCCGGCCCGCGCCCTCGACTCCTACGCCCACAAGCTCCGCGTGGCCCAGGTCGCCCGCGCCGCCGCCGCGAAACGCTGGGGCCTGGCGAAGACCCCGCTGGCCGCTCCCGCGGCCCCCGCCAAGAAGCCGCGGATCACCACCCGCAAGGGTTTCGAGGTCAAGGGCCAGGCGGGCCTGCCGCCGGTCTTCACGACCATCCCGACCAAGAAGAAGATCGTCTTCCTGACCATCGACGACGGCGCCGAGAAGGACCCGGCGCTGCTGAAGATGATGACCCAGCTGAAGATCCCGTACACCGCGTTCCTCAGCGACTATCTGGTCAAGGAGGACTACGGCTACTTCAAGAAGATGCAGTCCCGCGGTGTCTCCCTGAACAACCACACCCTCAACCACCGCTATATGCCGGGACTTTCGTACGCGGGCCAGCGCCGCGAGATCTGCGGCATGCAGGACACCATCAAGAAGCGGTACGGCAAACGGCCCGAGCTCTTCCGCCCGCCGTACGGCAACTACAACGTGGACACGCTGCGCGCCGCCAAGTCCTGCGGCATCAAGGCGGTGCCGCTGTGGGCGTCGGAGGCCTTCGTCGACCGCATGGAGTGGCGCGAGTGGGACAAGGACCTGCACCCCGGCGACATCATCCTCACGCACTTCAGGGGGCGCGAGCACTGGAAGGGCACCATGCCCGACATGATCCGCAAGGTCATGAAGACGGTCACGGACAAGGGGTACGCGGTGGCCAGACTCGAGGACTACCTGTGACCGGGCGGGCGCGGCGATTCCTTGCCGGAGCCCTCGCGGCAGGCGTCCTCGCGCCCGCACTTCTCACGGGCTGCGCCCAGTCGGTGGACCCGATCGAGAGGCTGGGCCGGAAGGCTGCGGAGAAGATGCCGCAGAAGAAGCCGCCTCCCGGCTGTGGGCAGGCGTTCCGCAGGGCGGAACGGGTGGGCACAGCCGCACCCGCCGGCCCACCGAAATCGCAGGGGCAGAGGGCAACGGACACGGAACCCCCCACCACGGAGAAACGTTGCCCCGAGGGGCCCGGGGCATCCCCCGCACCTCCAGAAGGCACCCCCCACCGCTAAGACCCGCGTCAGCAATTGGCACTCCGCTTGACCGAGTGCTAATCCCCGTCCTAGTCTCAGCTCTGGCACTCCCCACTGGAGAGTGCCAATAGCGACGGGCAGGTCCGGCACCCGCGACGACGGATCCACCTGGTCGCCACTTCAGACTGTTAACCCCGTAGATCTCCGAAGGGGGAGACCGGATCGTGACGACCGCCAGCTCCAAGGTTGCCATCAAGCCGCTCGAGGACCGCATTGTGGTCCAGCCGCTCGACGCCGAGCAGACCACGGCCTCGGGCCTGGTCATTCCGGACACCGCGAAGGAGAAGCCCCAGGAGGGTGCTGTCCTCGCCGTGGGCCCGGGCCGCTTCGAGAACGGCGAGCGCCTGCCGCTCGACGTCAAGGTCGGCGACGTCGTGCTGTACAGCAAGTACGGCGGCACCGAGGTGAAGTACAACGGCGACGAGTACCTCGTCCTCTCGGCTCGCGACGTGCTCGCGATCGTCGAGAAGTAATTCACCCGAAGCAGAACATTGCTTTGAGCTGCGCCCCTGGTCACCCCGCTGATTGCCGGGCGGCAAGGGGCGCAGTTCGTTCAATCCCGAGTTTTCGAGAGGGCTGAACCGCTCCCATGGCGAAGATCCTGAAGTTCGACGAGGACGCCCGTCGCGCCCTTGAGCGCGGCGTCAACAAGCTTGCCGACACGGTCAAGGTGACGATCGGCCCCCGCGGCCGCAACGTCGTCATCGACAAGAAGTTCGGCGCCCCGACCATCACCAACGACGGCGTCACCATCGCCCGTGAGGTCGAGGTCGAGGACCCGTACGAGAACCTCGGCGCCCAGCTCGTCAAGGAGGTGGCGACCAAGACCAACGACATCGCGGGTGACGGCACCACCACCGCGACCGTGCTCGCCCAGGCCCTCGTCAAGGAAGGCCTGCGCAACGTCGCCGCCGGCGCATCCCCGGCCGCCCTGAAGAAGGGCATCGACGCCGCCGTCAAGGCCGTCTCCGACGAGCTCCTCGCCACCGCCCGTCCGATCGACGACAAGGCCGACATCGCGGCCGTCGCCGGTCTGTCCGCCCAGGACCCGCAGGTCGGCGAGCTCATCGCCGAGGCGATGGACAAGGTCGGCAAGGACGGTGTCATCACCGTCGAGGAGTCCAACACCTTCGGCCTGGAGCTGGACTTCACCGAGGGCATGGCCTTCGACAAGGGCTACCTGTCCCCGTACATGGTGTCCGACCAGGAGCGTATGGAGGCCGTCCTCGACGACCCGTACATCCTGATCCACCAGGGCAAGATCTCCTCCATCCAGGACCTCCTGCCGCTGCTCGAGAAGGTCATCCAGACCAACGCCTCGAAGCCGCTCCTGATCATCGCCGAGGACGTCGAGGGCGAGGCCCTTTCGACCCTGGTCGTGAACAAGATCCGCGGCACCTTCAACGCCGTCGCGGTGAAGGCCCCCGGCTTCGGCGACCGCCGCAAGGCCATGCTCGGTGACCTCGCCACCCTCACGGGCGGCACCGTCATCGCCGAAGAGGTCGGCCTCAAGCTCGACCAGGTCGGCCTCGACGTGCTCGGCACCGCCCGCCGCGTGACCATCACCAAGGACGACACCACCGTCGTCGACGGCGGCGGCGACGCCTCCGAGGTCCAGGGCCGCGTCAACCAGATCAAGGCCGAGATCGAGGCCACGGACTCCGACTGGGACCGCGAGAAGCTCCAGGAGCGCCTCGCGAAGCTGGCCGGCGGCGTGTGCGTCATCAAGGTCGGCGCCGCCACCGAGGTGGAGCTGAAGGAGAAGAAGCACCGTCTGGAGGACGCCATCTCCGCGACCCGCGCCGCGGTCGAGGAGGGCATCGTCTCCGGTGGTGGCTCCGCTCTGGTGCACGCCGTCAAGGTCCTCGAGGGCAACCTCGACAAGACCGGCGACGAGGCCACGGGTGTCGCGGTCGTCCGCCGCGCCGCCGTCGAGCCGCTGCGCTGGATCGCCGAGAACGCCGGCCTCGAGGGCTACGTCATCACCTCGAAGGTCGCCGAGCTCGACAAGGGTTTCGGCTTCAACGCCGCGACCGGTGAGTACGGCGACCTGGTCAAGGCCGGTGTCATCGACCCCGTCAAGGTGACGCGCTCCGCGCTGGAGAACGCCGCGTCGATCGCCTCGCTGCTGCTGACGACCGAGACCCTGGTCGTCGAGAAGCCTGCTGAGGAAGAGGCTGAGGCCGGGCACGGCCACGGTCACTCCCACTAAGGCTGCCCTGTAGCTGAACTGAGGCCCGGCGCCCCCTGGTTGGGGGCGCCGGGCCTCAGTCTTTTTCGGATTCGCGTCTGCCGGGTTTCGCGTCGTTGCCGACCTCGGATCGTGGTCCGTCCTCGCGCAGTTCCCCGCGCCCCTGACGGGGCGCCCCCCGAGGTCTTACTGCGGGCCGTACTTTCTTCCCGTACGGGATGTGACTCCGCCAAGCAGTGCCCTCGGGGTCACCTTCACCACCCCCATCAGGGTCTTGTAGCGGGGGTCCGGGATCGACAAGGTCTTGCCGCGCGCCAAGTCGGACAGGGCCGCCGCCACCAGCTTGTCGGCGTCCAGCCACATCCACTTGGGGATGTTGGACGTGCCCATCCCGGCGCGCTCGTGGAACTCCGTGCGGACGAAGCCGGGGCACAGCGCCATCAGCCGCACCCCGGAGCCGGCCAGGTCCTTCGCCGCTCCCTGGGTGAACTGCACGACCCACGCCTTGGAAGCGCCGTACGTCCCGCGCGGCACGAACGCCGCCACCGACGCGACGTTGACGACACCGCCGCGGCCCCGCTCCCGCATCGCCTCCGCGGCCGCCGACGTCAGTCGGAGCACCGCCTCGCAGTGCACCTTGAGCATCGTCAGCTCGTCGGCCATGGGCACCTCGAGATATTCGCCCTTGTTGCCGAAGCCGGCGTTGTTGACGAGGAGGTCGACCGCGTTCCTGCGGTCTCCGAGCCGCTTCTCGACGGCGGCGATCCCGTCGTCCGTGGCGAGGTCCGCCGTGAGCACCTCCGCCTCGATGCCGTGCCGGTCGTGCAGTTCGGTCGCCTGTTCCCGCAGCCGCTCGGTGTTCCGCGCCACGAGGACCAGGTTGTGGCCGTCACCGGCGAGCCGCCGGGCGAAGGCCGCGCCGATACCGGCGGTCGATCCCGTAATCAGAGCCGTAGTCATGGGCCAAGGCTAGTGAGATCTCGCGACCGCCGTTCCGCCCGGACCCTCCGCAGGTCAAGAGCCGTACTTCGCCACGTACTTGAGCGCCGACTCGATCGCGTCGGGATGCAGCGCGTCCCCCGCGGCGAGCAGCCTCGGCAGCAGGTTCTTCTCCGTCGTGACGGCCCTGAACTGGAAGGCGACGGTGACCTCGTGGTCAGGGCGGTGCACGATCTCGATCGTGTCCTCGCCCCGGATCTCACCCGGCTCGATCACCCGCAGATACGCACCGGGAGCGCCCTGCTGGGTGAAGCGCTTCACCCATGCCTTCTCGCCGACATGGCCCTGGAACGTACGGCAAGGGATGCGGCTCGACGTCACTTCGAGGACCAGCTCGGGGCCGACGCGCCAGCGCTCGCCGATCTTCGCGCCGCTCACGTCGAGCCCGGCGGTCGTGAGGTTCTCGCCGAACCCGCCGTTGGCCAGCGATCGCCCGAGCGTGCGCTCCCACTGGTCGAGGTCCTCGCGCGCGAAGGCGTACACCGCCTGGTCGTTCCCGCCGTGGTGCCGCAGATCGCAGACCTCGTCCCCGGCGAGGCCGCTCCCGCCGACCCCCTTCGCGCCGGGCGCGGTCACCCGGACGGCCCCATCGGCCGGCTGCTTATCGATGCCGGTGCCGCCCGAGGGTGCGTCGGTGTACTCGACGGCCTTGAGCCGGCCCAGATTCACAGAGAGAAGCTTCATGAGGGCAGGCTAGGGGAGCCCGCTCAAAGCGTCGACGCAATATTGGGCACTTCGCCCAAGCGTCGCTTATGCTCGAACCATGATCGAGGCCCGTCATCTCCGCGTCCTGCGTGCGGTCGCCGCCACCGGCTCCTTCTCCGCCGCGGCGCGCGAGCTCGGCTGCACCCAGCCCGCCGTCAGCCAGCAGATGAAGGCGCTCGAAGGCTCGGCAGGCACACCGCTGCTGATCCGCACGGGCCGCGAGATGCGCCTGACCCAGGCGGGCGAGGCCCTGGTCCGGCACGCCGCCGGGATCCTCGCGGGGCTCACTGCCGCCGAGGAAGAGGTCGCCGCCATCGCGGGCCTGCGGGCGGGCCGTGTCCGCCTCGTCTCCTTCCCCAGCGGCAGCTCGACCCTGGTGCCGAGCGCGCTCGCCGCCCTGCGCGCCGCGCACCCCGGCACCCGGGTCTCCCTGGTCGACGCCGAGCCGCCGCGCTCGGTCGAGATGCTGCGCGAGGGCGACTGCGATGTGGCGCTCGCCTTCCGTTACGAGGGGGCATCCGCCGCAGAGGAGTGGGACGACCTGGTGGTGCGCCCCCTGCTCGCCGACCGGCTCGTCGGTCTCGTGCCGGACGGGCACCGGCTCGCGAAGGCGGAGTCGGTCGCCATCGGGGAGCTTGCCGACGAGCCGTGGATCGCGGGCTGTCCGCGCTGTCGCAGGCAACTGGTGGAGGTCTGTGAAGGGGCGGGTTTCGTGCCCCGGATCGATTTCGCGACGGACGACTATCCGGCGGTGATCGGCCTGGTCGGCGCGGGCCTCGGAGTCGCGGTGCTGCCCGAGCTCGCCATCGAGTCGGTACGCCCCAAGGGTGCGCGCACGGTGACGGTGGAGCCCGCCGTGCAGCGCGAGATCGTCGCGCTCACCTTGCCCGACCTGGCGCAGGTGCCCGCGGTGGCCGCCACGCTTGACCACCTCGCGCGGGCCGCAGAGCGCTGAGCGCCTGCGAAGAAACGTTCCTTCAGGAACGCGAGACCGCGCTTCCGCCGACCGCCGAGTGCGGCGCCGGCGCCGGTGCCGCTGATGCCGCGACCAGGCGGTTGCGGGCCCGGCCCATGAGTTCCTCGCGCTCGTCCTCCGTCAGCCCGCCCCACACGCCGTACGGCTCGCGCACCGCGAGTGCGTGAGCGGCGCACTCCGCGCGCACCGGGCACCTCATGCAGACCTCCTTGGCGGAGTTCTCACGCGCGCTTCGTGCCGCGCCCCGCTCGCCCTCGGGGTGAAAGAAGAGCGAGCTGTCGACCCCGCGGCAGGCCGCGAGGAGCTGCCAGTCCCACAGATCTGCGTTCGGTCCGGGAAGGCGGGAGAAATCTGCCATTGCTTGTCTCCTGGTAGCCGTTCTGCGCGGATACGGTGCCCACGACCGTACATCTACTGTCTAAGGAGATGAAAATATGACTCATTGGAAAATCTAGCCGCAGACACCAGTAAAAGGGAAGGAAAGCGGCTAAATGGGGCATGGCTTGTGATGAAAGGTTGAGGGTCTCCTGCGCTGCCCCCGCTGTGTCCGCGCCCTCACGTAGAGTGCCGAAGGAGGCTGACCGCCCCGTAACTCTTTCGGGTGACCGTCGTTGAGAGTGCGGAGGCGGTTGAAAGAACAAGCGCTCGGGCAGATGTCCGAGAGCGTCAACCGCACAGGTGACGAATATGTACCAGCCTGGAGGCTCAAGGTGACGCGCAGCAGCTGTGAGAGCCGCGGAGGACAGTCATGACATCCGTCCTCGTCTGCGACGACTCCCCGCTCGCCCGAGAGGCGCTCCGCCGCGCGGTCGCGACCGTGCCCGGCGTCGAGCGCGTGACGACAGCGGCCAACGGCGAGGAAGTCCTCCGCCGCTGGGGCGCCGACCGCTCGGACCTGATTCTGATGGACGTACGCATGCCCGGTCTGGGCGGCGTGGAGACCGTCCGGCGGCTGCTGTCCGCCGACCCCGGTGCGCGCATCATCATGCTCACCGTCGCCGAGGACCTGGACGGCGTCGCGCTCGCGGTCGCCGCCGGCGCCCGCGGCTATCTCCACAAGGACGCCTCGCGCGCCGAACTGCGTGCGACCGTCACCCAGGCGCTCGCCGATCCGACGTGGCGTCTTGCTCCGCGCAGACTGCGCTCGGCCGAGATGGGCGCGGCGCCCACGCTCACCGCGCGTGAGATCCAGGTGCTCGAGGGCATGAGCCACGGCCGGTCGAACGCCGAGATCGGACGTGAGCTTTTTCTCTCCGAGGACACGGTCAAGACGCACGCCAGGCGGCTGTTCAAGAAGCTCGGCGCCTCGGACCGCGCGCACGCCGTGGCGCTCGGTTTCCGCTGGGGCCTGGTTCGTTAAGTGTCCCGCCGCGGGGGCACGGCGATCCCCGCCCGCCGTCCGGTGGGCGGGGTGAGTGATGACTGTCGCGCCCCTTCGCGGGAGCGGTTGCAGCCGCTTCGCCGCCGATGCCGCATCCTTGATGTGTGGAGTTCCTCGGGGACAAGTCGGTCGAGCGGGAGGGGAGGGCGCAGGAGATGAGTTCCGGCGCACCTGCTCATAACGCTTCGGTGCACAACTACGGACGCGGTGCCGCGGATCAATCGGCGCCAAGGCACCATGGACCGATGCGCGATGACAAGACGACGGTGATCGGTGCCCTCGTTCTTCGCGCGGTCGAGGGTGATGAGCAGGCCACGCACGATCTCCTGGCCCATGTGCACCCCTTGGCACTGCGTTACTGCCGTACGCGGCTCTCCCGACTGCCCGGTGACGCACGGCACTTCGTGGAGGACCTGGCGCAGGAAGTGTGTGTCGCCGTCCTTCTCGCGCTGCCGCGCTACAAGGACACGGGGCGTCCCTTCGAGGCGTTCGTCTTCGCGATCGCGGCGCACAAGGTCGCCGATCTGCAGCGTGCGGCCATGCGTCACCCCGGTTCGACTGCCGTGCCGTCGGACGAGATGCCCGAGCGGCCCGACGACTCGCTCGGCCCGGAGGAGCGCGCGCTGCTCAGCAGCGACGCCGAGTGGGCCAAGAAACTCATGGCCAACCTGCCGGAGAACCAGCGCGAGCTGCTGCTCCTGCGCATCGCGGTCGGGCTCACGGCCGAGGAGACCGGGCAGATGCTGGGCATGTCCCCGGGGGCCGTGCGGGTGGCGCAGCACCGGGCGCTGAGTCGGTTGCGGGCGCTGGCCGAGCAGTAGCGGCCGGAGACCGGTCGACGGTTGTCTTCGGCGGTCGTTCATGATGTGTGAACGTACAAACCTGGCCGATGATCTTGATCGTGGAATGAGACACCCTCGGATCCCGTTAGCATGGACATCCGCACCGATCAAGGCCATTTGGGGAAGGTGTCATGACTGCAAACGTCGACGGAGTGCCCGAGAAATTCGCGACGCTCGGGCTGACCTACGACGACGTGCTGCTGCTGCCCGGCGCGTCCGACATGGCGCCGGACCAGATCGACACTTCCTCGTTCATCTCGAAGAACGTGCGGGTGAACGTCCCGCTGCTGTCCGCGGCGATGGACAAGGTCACCGAGTCCCGCATGGCGATCGCCATGGCGCGGCAGGGTGGCGTCGGCGTGCTGCACCGCAATCTCTCCATCGCCGACCAGGCCAACCAGGTCGACCTGGTGAAGCGCTCCGAGTCCGGCATGGTCACCGACCCGATCACGGTGCACCCGGACGCGACGCTCGGCGAGGCCGACGCGATCTGCGCCAAGTTCCGCATCAGCGGCGTCCCGGTGACCGACGCGGCGGGCAAGCTGCTCGGCATCGTCACCAACCGTGACATGGCCTTCGAGTCGGACCGTACGCGCCAGGTGCGCGAGGTCATGACGCCGATGCCGCTGGTCACCGGCAAGGTCGGCATCTCCGGCGTGGACGCCATGGAGCTGCTTCGCCGCCACAAGATCGAGAAGCTTCCGCTGGTCGACGACGCGGGTGTGCTCAAGGGCCTCATCACGGTCAAGGACTTCGTCAAGGCCGAGAAGTACCCGGGCGCCGCCAAGGACAGCGAAGGCCGCCTCCTGGTAGGCGCCGCCGTCGGCGTCGCGGGTGACGCCTTCGAGCGTGCCCAGGCCCTCGTCGAGGCGGGTGTCGACTTCATCGTCGTCGACACCGCGCACGGCCACTCCCGCCTGGTCGGCGACATGGTCGCCAAGATCAAGTCCAATGCCTCCGGCGTGGACGTCATCGGCGGCAACATCGCCACGCGTGACGGTGCCAAGTCGCTCATCGACGCCGGTGTCGACGGCATCAAGGTCGGTGTCGGACCGGGCTCCATCTGTACGACGCGTGTCGTGGCCGGCATTGGTGTTCCGCAGGTCACCGCCATCTACGAAGCCTCGCTCGCCGCCAAGGAGGCCGGGGTCCCGGTCATCGGCGACGGCGGCCTGCAGTACTCGGGCGACATCGCCAAGGCGCTCGTCGCCGGCGCGGACACGGTCATGCTGGGCTCGCTGCTCGCCGGCTGCGAGGAGTCGCCGGGTGAGCTGATGTTCATCAACGGCAAGCAGTTCAAGTCGTACCGCGGCATGGGTTCGCTGGGCGCGATGCAGACGCGCGGCGACCGCAAGTCCTTCTCCAAGGACCGCTACTTCCAGGAGGGCGTCGCCTCCGACGAGAAGCTGGTGCCCGAGGGCATCGAGGGCCAGGTGCCCTACCGCGGCCCGCTCTCCTCGGTCGTGCACCAGCTGGTCGGCGGTCTGCGCCAGTCGATGTTCTACGTAGGCGGCCAGACGGTGCCGGAGCTCCAGAGGAACGGCCGTTTCGTACGGATCACCTCGGCGGGCCTCAAGGAGAGCCACCCGCACGACATCCAGATGACGGTCGAGGCGCCGAACTACACGAACAAGCGCTGACCCGAAAACGCCGCGCACGCGCGCGTGGGGGCGGCCCGGATTCCCGGGGCCGCCCCCTTGGCGTGCGTCGGGGATACTGGTACGGCAGACAGAGTGCCGAAGTGGCGAAGTAGTGCCGAAGTACCGAAGAAAGCTGAAGGGCCACCCACGTGACTGAGATCGAGATCGGGCGCGGCAAGCGCGGCCGCAGGGCGTACGCCTTCGACGACATCGCCGTCGTACCGAGCCGTCGGACCCGCGACCCGAAGGAGGTCTCGATCGCCTGGCAGATCGACGCCTACCGCTTCGAGCTGCCCTTCCTGGCCGCGCCGATGGACTCGGTCGTCTCGCCGCAGACCGCGATCCGCATCGGTGAGCTGGGTGGTCTGGGCGTACTGAACCTCGAGGGCCTGTGGACGCGGTACGAGGACCCGCAGCCGCTGCTCGACGAGATCGCCGAGCTGGACACGGACAACGCGACCCGTCGCCTCCAGGAGATCTACTCCGCGCCGATCCAGGCCGACCTGATCGGGCAGCGCATCAAGGAGGTGCGCGACTCGGGTGTCGTCACCGCCGCCGCGCTCTCCCCGCAGCGCACCGCCGAGTTCTCCAAGGCCGTCGTCGACGCCGGTGTGGACATCTTCGTGATCCGCGGGACGACCGTCTCCGCCGAGCACGTCTCCGGTGCCGCCGAGCCGCTCAACCTGAAGCAGTTCATCTACGAACTCGACGTGCCGGTCATCGTCGGTGGCTGCGCCACCTACACCGCCGCGCTGCACCTGATGCGGACCGGCGCGGCCGGTGTCCTCGTCGGCTTCGGCGGCGGCGCCGCGCACACCACGCGCAACGTCCTGGGCATCCAGGTGCCGATGGCCACCGCCGTCGCGGACGTCGCGGCCGCCCGCCGTGACTACATGGACGAGTCCGGCGGCCGGTACGTGCACGTCATCGCGGACGGCGGCGTGGGCTGGTCCGGCGACCTGCCCAAGGCCATCGCCTGCGGCGCCGACTCGGTGATGATGGGCTCCCCGCTGGCCCGCGCCACGGACGCGCCCGGCAAGGGCCACCACTGGGGCATGGAGGCCGTCCACGAGGACGTGCCGCGCGGCAAGCGCGTCGACCTCGGTGTGGTCGGCACGACCGAGGAGATCCTCACCGGTCCCTCGCACATCCCGGACGGTTCGATGAACTTCTTCGGGGCGCTGCGCCGGGCGATGGCCACGACGGGCTACAGCGAGCTCAAGGAGTTCCAGCGCGTCGAGGTGACGGTCGCGGACTCGCAGCACAAGCGGTGACGCTGCGCTGAGCAGAGCGTGTGACATATGTGGGGCCCGGACGCTGGTGCGTCCGGGCCCCACGTGTATGCCCTTGCCTAGAGACGGTGCGCGGCGCCCGCCGGGGTCGCGCCTCGGGTGTCCAGGAGCAACTGCGCCTTCACGGCCAGGCCCTGCAGGTCGTACGTGCGGTGGTGCTGGAGCAGGATCGTGAGGTCGGCGTCGGCGGCCGCTTCGTAGAGGGAGTCCGCGCGGGGGACGGGGTGGCCCAGGACGCTCCAGTTCGGGACGTAGGGGTCGTGGTAGCTGACGGCGGCGCCCAGTTCCATCAGGCGGGTCGCGATCTCCTGGGCGGGGGAGCCCTGCTGGTCGGCCAGGTCGGGCTTGTAGGTGACGCCGAGCAGCAGGACGCGGGCGCCGCGGACGGACTTGCCGTGTTCGTTGAGCAGGGTCGCCGAGCGCTGGATGACGTACTGGGGCATGCGGTCGTTGACCTGCTGGGCCAGTTCGACCATGCGCAGGGGGCGGACACCGCGGGACGGGTTGGGGATGTCCAGGGGGACGCCGTGGCCGCCGACGCCGGGTCCCGGACGGAAGGCCTGGAAGCCGAAGGGCTTGGTCTCGGCGCAGCGGATGACGTCCCACAGGTCGATGCCCAGGTCGTGGCAGAGCACGGCCATTTCGTTGACCAGCGCCATGTTCACGTGCCGGTAGTTGGTCTCCAGGAGGTGCACGGTCTCGGCCTCGCGGGGGCCACGCGCGCGTACGACCTTGTCGGTGAGGCGGCCGTAGAAGGCGGCGGCCGATTCGGTGCAGGCGGGCGTGATGCCGCCGATGACCTTGGGGGTGCCCGCGTAGCCGTGGGTGCGGTTGCCGGGGTCGAGGCGGCCGGGCGAGTAGGCGAGATGGAAGTCGCGGCCCGCGCGCAGGCCGGAGCCCGACTCCAGGATCGGGCGCAGGAATTCCTCCGTCGTGCCCGGGTACACGGGCGATTCGAGGATGACGGTGGTGTGCGGACGCAGCCGTGCGGCCAGGGCGTGCGCGGCGTCGGCCACTTGGCTCAGGTCGAGCGAGCGGTCCGCCGCCGGCGGGGTGGGCGCGCAGATGACGGCGGTGCGGACCCGGCCGAGCTCGACGGGGTCGGTGGTCGGCCTGAAGCCCCCCGAGAGCATCCGGCGGACGTCGGCGGCGGTGAGGGTGCCCTCGGCGCCGTCGCAGGGCAGGCGGCCGCCTGCCAGGTCGGTGGCGCGGACGGGGTCGTAGCCGATGGTGGCGATGCCGCCGGCGACGGCGGCCTGGGCGAGGGGCAGGCCGAGGTGGCCGAGACCGATGACGGCGAGATCTGCGGGCATGGCGGTGGGCCGTCCTCCCAATAGCCGGAGTGGGACGAGCGCGCAAGCCCTGTGGACAAGGTGGACCAGCGCAATGTCAGACTAGGAGTAAATATGACCGTTATGCGGCATTGCGTGGCGCCGGATCTTGGAGTGTTGTCCACAGGCGGCGGCCGAACTCAGCGGGCTCGACCAGAATCTGGGCATGATGTGAGCGCGACCACACCCGAAACGAAACGGGAGGCAGCGGTGAGGACAGCGACACTGGGGCCGGCGGAGCGTGCCGAGTCACTTGCGGAAATGGCCGAGCGGGAGCTGGACGTCCTGGTCGTGGGAGCGGGAGTGGTCGGCGCGGGCACCGCGCTCGACGCCGTGACCCGCGGTCTCTCCACGGGCTTGGTCGAGGCGCGGGACTGGGCGTCGGGCACGTCGAGCCGGTCGAGCAAGCTGATCCACGGCGGCCTGCGCTATCTGGAGATGCTGGACTTCGCGCTGGTGCGGGAGGCGTTGAAGGAGCGCGGCCTGCTCCTGGAGCGGCTCGCCCCGCACCTCGTGAAGCCGGTGCCGTTCCTCTACCCCTTGCAGCACAAGGGCTGGGAGCGGCTCTACGCCGGGTCGGGCGTCGCCCTGTACGACGCCATGTCGATGTCCCGCGGCCATGGCCGCGGGCTGCCGATGCACCGCCATCTGAGCCGGCGTCACGCCCTGCGCGTCGCCCCGTGCCTGAAGAAGGACGCGCTGGTCGGGGCGATGCAGTACTACGACGCGCAGATGGACGACGCCCGCTATGTGGCGACGCTGGTGCGCACGGCGGCCGCCTATGGCGCGAAGGTCGCCAACCGGGCCCGGGTGAGCGGCTTCCTGCGGGAAGGTGAGCGGGTTGTCGGTGCTCGGGTACAAGACGTCGAGGGCGGCGGGGAGTACGAGGTCCGGGCCAAGCAGATCGTGAACGCGACGGGTGTCTGGACGGACGACACCCAGGCGATGGTGGGGGAGCGGGGGCAGTTCCACGTCAGGGCGTCCAAGGGCATCCATCTGGTCGTGCCCAAGGACCGGATCAGCTCAACGACCGGGCTGATCCTGCGGACCGAGAAGAGCGTCCTCTTCGTCATTCCGTGGGGGCGGCACTGGATCGTGGGGACGACGGACACCGACTGGGACCTGGACAAGGCGCATCCGGCGGCGTCCAGCGCCGACATCGACTATCTCCTCGAGCATGTGAACTCGGTGCTCGCGGTGCCCCTCTCGCGGGACGACGTGCAAGGGGTGTACGCGGGCCTTCGGCCGCTGCTCGCCGGGGAGTCGGACGCCACGAGCAAGCTGTCGCGCGAGCACACGGTGGCGCATCCTGCGCCGGGCCTCGTGGTCGTCGCGGGCGGCAAGTACACGACGTACCGGGTGATGGCGAAGGACGCGGTGGACGAGGCGGTGCACGGCCTCGACCAGCGGGTCGCCGACTGCGTCACCGAGGACATCCCGCTCGTCGGCGCGGAGGGATACAAGGCGCTGTGGAACGCGCGCGCCAGGATCGCCGCGCGCACCGGGCTCCATGTGGTGCGCGTGGAGCATCTGTTGAACCGGTACGGCTCGCTGGCGGAGGAGGTGCTCGCGCTGGTCACCGACGATCCCTCGCTGGGCGCGCCGCTGCAGGCGGCCGACGACTATCTGCGCGCCGAGATCGTCTACGCCGCGTCGCACGAGGGGGCGCGGCACCTGGACGATGTGCTGACCCGGCGTACGCGCATCTCGATCGAGACGTTCGACCGGGGCACGCGCAGCGCACGGGAGTGCGCCGAGCTGATGGCGCCGGTGCTCGGCTGGGACAAGGACCAGGTGGAGCGGGAGGTGCAGCACTACGAGAAGCGGGTGGAGGCGGAGCGGGAGTCGCAGCGGCAGCCGGATGATTTGACGGCTGATGCGGCACGCCTTGGGGCGCCGGACATCGTGCCGCTGTAGCGCGATCGGCGACTGCCGGTGCGTCGTGGTTGCGCGCGCAGTTCCCCGCGCCCCTTCGGGGCCGCCAGGCGGCGGCGCTATGTGCAGAACTCGGCTGACAGGAGCGTGCGTTCCAGGGTCGGGTCCGCTATCCCGTCCGTGTTGACCCGGAAGGTCAGGACGCGGTCGCCGTCCCGGGTGGCGGCGGTGCGGACATAGCTGCCGGCGATGTGGCCGTTGTGGCCCCAGACCGTGGTGCCGCAGGGCAGCTTCTGCGGGTAGAGGCCCATGCCGTAGCGGCCTTGTGCGGCACGGGTGTTGAGCATCTGGCGGAGCTGGGTTGCGGGGAGCAGCCGGCCGCCCAGCAGGGCGGCGTAGAAGCGGTCCAGGTCGGCGAGGGTGGAGATCAGTTCGCCCGCGGCGCCCGCGACGCGCGGGTTGAGGGCGGTGACGTCCTCGCCCTCGCTCGTGTACGCCCGGCCGTGCGGGGAGGGGAGTGTGGTGCGGGCGCCGGGGAACGAGGTGCCGGACAGGCCGAGCGGGGTGATGATGCGGCGTGTGGCCTCGGTGGCGTACGCGTTGCCGGTGACCTGCTTGATCACCATGCCGAGCACCACGTAGTTGGTGTTGGAGTAGGACCAGCGGCCGGGTGTGGTCGCCGGCAGGGCGAGGGCGGTGCGGACCGCCTCCAGGGGAGTGACGGGGATGAGGCCTTTGGTTCCGGCGGTGTAGTCGGCGAGACCGCTCGTGTGGGTCAGCAGCGCGTGCAGGGTGAGGGTGCGGCCGTCGAGGTCGGTGTCGTCCGTGTCGTTCTCGCCGCGGATGAGGCCCGGCAGGTGGCGCTCGACGGGGTCGGACAGGGACAGGCGGCGTTCGGCGGCGAGTTGGAGGACGACCGTCGCGATGAACGTCTTGGTGATGCTGCCGGCGCGGAAGTGGTCGGTGCGGCGGATGCCGGGAGTGGAGCCGGTGGCTGAAGCCGTGCCTCCGGATGTGTCGGTGGCGCCGGCGCCAGTACCGGTTTCAGCGCTCGTATCGGTGCTGTTGTTGTCCGTGCGGGTGATGAGGGCCTTGTAGGTCTGTGTGAAGTGCCAGCGTGGGCGTTGGTCCGGTTGTTGGGCCGCCTGGGGTTCGGGCTGCCCCGGCGCTGCCGGGGGCCACGGGTCCTCGCGGGTCAACAGAGCCGCGGCCGGGGCCTTGCCTCGGGTCACCAGCAGCGGAAGAGTGACGTCCGTCGCGGGTGCCGCGGCGAGCGGCGAACTGGCGGTCGGCAGGCCGAAAAGGGCCAACGCGAGGGGTATGACCAGCAGTGTCCGCGAATTGGGCATGACCGAGCCTCCTTGTGCGAGCCCATCATGGGGGACCGTGGACCCTGGGCGTAGAGCAGTCCCCGAGTGAGGGACAATGGAGGCTCTGTCAGGGCGGGTTGCGCGGGTAGCAGCGGTAGCAGCAGAGGGGACGCATGTCGGACGCGGAGAAGACGGGCCAGTCCCGTCAGGACAAGAGCGAACGTCTCCTCTCCGGGCGCTACCGGCTGGGGGAAGTGCTCGGCCGCGGCGGAATGGGAACCGTCTGGCGCGCCAAGGACGAGACACTCGGCCGCACGGTGGCCGTGAAGGAGTTGCGCTTCCCCTCGAGCATCGACGAGGACGAGAAGCGCCGCCTGATCACGCGTACGTTGCGTGAGGCGAAGGCGATCGCGCGGATCCGCAACACCAGCGCGGTGACCGTCTACGACGTGGTCGACGAGGACGACCGCCCGTGGATCGTGATGGAGCTGGTCGAGGGCAAGTCGCTCGCCGAGGCCATTCGCGAGGACGGTCTGCTGACGCCGCGGCGAGCGGCCGAGGTCGGCCTCGCCGTGCTCGACGTACTGCGCTCAGCGCACCGCGAGGGCATCCTGCACCGTGACGTGAAGCCGTCCAACGTACTGATCGCCGAGGACGGCCGGGTCGTCCTCACAGACTTCGGTATCGCGCAGGTCGAGGGCGACCCGTCGATCACGTCCACCGGCATGCTCGTCGGCGCCCCCTCGTACATCTCGCCGGAGCGGGCGCGCGGGCACAAGCCCGGTCCCGCGGCCGACCTGTGGTCCCTCGGCGGGCTGTTGTACGCGTCGGTTGAGGGCGTGCCGCCGTACGACAAGGGGTCGGCCATCGCGACCCTCACGGCGGTGATGACGGAGGACGTCGAACAGCCGACGAACGCGGGCCCCTTGGAGAAGGTCATCTATGGCCTGCTCGCCAAGGACCCCGAGCTGCGGCTCGACGACGCGGCGGCGCGGGCGCTCCTGCTTGACGTCATTCATGCGCCCGAGGTCAAGGACGAGCCGGAGCCGGTCGAGGCGACGAAGGTGGTGCCGCTGCCGCCCGCTCCTCCGGAGAAGCGGGCGAAGGCCGCGCGGTCGCCGCGGGTGGGGATGGCGAAGCGGTTCGGCAAGGGTGGTTCCGGCCGTGGGGCCGGGGCGGCCGCAGCGGGGGCCGCGGGTGCAGCCGCAGGGTCGGCCGCGGTCGGTGCGCCGGGTAAGAAGGGCACCGACGCGCCGTCGGACGCGGCCGCTACGGCGAGTGCCACCGACACGGCGGCGGCCGGCAAGTCGGGCGATGTGTCCACGGCTTCGGACGCCGCGGACTCCGGCGCGGGAGCGGGCACCTCTGGGGCCGGCTCCGCAGGCAAGGGCAAGAAGTCCGAGGAAGCGGCGGAGCGGCTGCGCGGCGCGCTTCAGTCGGTGCGGAAGGCGGCGGCGACGGCCGCCGCGGCGGCGTCCACGCGGGGCGCGGCGACGAACGCGGGCACGGCGGCCGGGCACCCGGAAGGCGCCCCGCCGGTTCCCGCGGCACCGCCGCGCGGGCCTGCCAAGGCCTCGGCCTCGCTCACCGATGTGGTGCCCCGGCGCACGCTCGTGATCATCTCGGTGGTCGTCGTGCTCGCGGTGCTCGGGACCGTGCTTGCCCTGGCGCTCGGCGGCGGGGACGACGGCGGTGCGCGGGACAGCAAGGGCGGCGACAAGGCCGCGTCCAGCGGGGCGACCGCGGGCGGCGGCGAGAAGGACCCGGAGAAGGACGGCGGCGCCGGGCAGGACGGCGGCGCCGAGAAGGAGAAGGACAAGGGCAAGGAGGGCTCGGGAGCGGGCACCGACCCCGCGTCCGACGCCGGTGAGGGCCAAGACCCGGGTACGGGCGACGACGGCGGCAAGGAGCCGGACGACGGCGCCGATTCGACGTACAAGCACTCCCAGGGATTCGCGATCGGGCTGCCGAAGGGCTGGAAGTACCAGTCCACGGCGATCGCGGGCGCCCGCTTCAGCGGGCCCGACGGGCAGAAGCTCCTGATCGGCTGGACGACGACGCCCAAGGACGACCCGGTCGCCGACTGGAAGAACCAGGAGTCGGGCATGGTCCGGTCCCAGTACAAGCGGATCCGGATAGAGAAGGTCGGCTTCCGCGGCTGGAACACGGCTGACTGGGAGTTCACGTACGTCGACGGCGGCACGAAGTACCGGTCGATAGACCGTGGGTTCGTCGTCAACGGCGGTCTGGGCTACGGGATGATGTACACCGCGAAGGCCGACGACTGGGACAGCGACCGGCGCAAGGACACGTGGCGGACCTTCACGCGGACGTTCGAGCCGAAGAAGTAGCCGACCGGGGCGGAGTCGGGGTGGGAGGTGGCACCTCCATCTCCCCGGCTCGCTGTTCTGTGAGATCTCGCATCCCCTCAATGCGCTTCGGCTCCGGCACGTATCGTGAGTACTTGCGGACCGTACGCAGCCGCAACAGGGCGTAAGACGAACGGAATTGACCACCGGGCGGACGGGGGAGGCGTCGTGGACGAATACGCGGGGCGGGTACTCGCCGACCGCTATCGCCTGCCGTTGCCTCCGGCGGATGAGTACGAACTCGCCGAGACCCGTGCCTTCGACACCTACAGCGGGCAGGAAGTCCTGGTCAGGCAGGTGCCGTTGCCCGAGGTCGTCGACGCGGAGGTGCTCGAGCTCGACGAGCGTGACTTTCCCGACGGGGAGTTGCCCGAGGGGTTCGTGAGCGCGGGGGCGGTGCGGCGGCCGTCGGCGCGTACGACGCGCAGGCCGTCGGATCCGGCGGTGCGGCGTGCGATCGAGGCCGCGCAGGCCGCCGCGCAGATTCCCGACCATCCGCGGCTCGACCAGGTCTTCGACGTGTTCGCCGAGGGCGGTTCGTTGTGGATAGTCAGCGAGTTGGTGGCGGCGAGGCCGCTGGCCGCGCTGCTTGCGGAGCGTCCGCTGAGTCCCTATCGCGCGGCGGAGGTCGCGTCGGACGTGGTGACGGCGCTGCGGGTGCTGCACGCGCACGGCTGGGTGCACCGCAACATCACGGCGCGCACGGTGCTGGTCTGCGACGACGGCCGGGTGGTCCTGACGGGCCTGGCGGCGGGCGCGGCGGAAGAGGCACTGTGCGGCTACGACCCGCGCCCCGAGGAGGTCCTCGGGGGCTTCGAGGCCGACGGCTCTGCGGCTGCCGCGGATGCGACGGACGATGAGGGTGGGTACGCGGAGATAGAGCCCGGCGGTGGGGGCTCCGACGCCGACGAGACTCCCGAGGAGCCGGCCGCCGAGCCCGAGTCTCAACTGGATGTGCGGGCGGCGCGGGCCGGTGCGATAGCCGCGTATCGCGCCGGGACGCGGGCCGCGGCGCGGCTGAGCGAGGGCGAGGTGCCGGGGCCGCGGGGCGGCGGCGCTTCGGGTGAGGCCGGGCGGCGCGACGGTTTCGAGGCGTACGACGGTGAAGGCTCGGACGGATACGGCGCGGACGGATACGGCTCGCGCCGGTACGGCGGTGGCGAAAGCGGCGGCGGCGAAGCCGATGTGGCCGGGCGGATCCTGGACCCCTACGGCGTCGCGGGCACGAAGCCGTGGCATGGGGCGGTGCCCAGGGGCGGCGGCGAGGTGTCCCGTCGCGAGGGGCAGGGGGGCGCTCCGCAGCGTGGCGGCCCCGGTAGTCCGGCGCCGGGGCATGGGATTCCGGGCCAGGCGTCGGGTCGCGGTGTTTCTGGGGCTGAGCCGGGGCGTGGTGAGTTGGGTCGTGGTGGCTCCGGTTCCGCGTCGGGTTATGGGGCTTCTGGTTCCGGGGCGGGTCGCGGTGTTCCTGGATCTGCACCGGGCCGCGGTGAGTTGAGTCGTGGTGGTCCCGGTTCCGCGCCGGGCCGCGGTGAGTTGAGCCACGGAGCTCCCAGCCCCGCTTCGAGCCGGGGCGAACTGGGCCACGGCAGTCCCGGTTCTACCCCGCCCCGCGGCGAACTGGGCCACGGCGGTCCCGCTTCCACGCAGCCCCGCGGCGAGCTGAGCCACGGCGTTCCCGGTTCCACCCCGCCCCGCGGCGAGCTGCGCCACGGTGCGCGAGGCCGGGTGTCCGCCCCTGGTGGCGCCGCCTCCAGCCCGAACCCCGGTCCCTCGACCCCCGGCCCCCGCAGCCCCCACACCCCCGACTCCGCCCCCAGCCCCGGCAATTCCGGGCACACCTACTGGGACGCTCTCGTCGCCGAGCGCAGTGGCGCCCGGCGTGGACCCGCCACCGCCTTGGCCGCCGAGCGGGCCCGGCATGCGCGGATGACCGTGGTGGGGGCTGTCACTGAGCGGTGGGCGCCCGAGCAGGCCGGGCCCGTGCATGAGAACTGGCAGCTTGCCGCGCCCATCGGGCCCGCCACGGACCTGTGGGCGCTTGGCGCGTTGCTGTTCCGTGCCGTGCAGGGCCATGCGCCGTACCCGGAAGAGAGCACGTTCGAGCTCGTCCAGCTGGTCTGCGCCGAGCCGCCCGCCTTCGCCGAGGAGTGCGGTCCGCTCCGGCCAGTGGTCGAGTCGCTGCTGCGGCAGGACCCGACCGAGCGGCTCGACTTCGAGGAACTGAACGGCTGGCTGCGGTCGTTGGTCCGCTCGGCGCCCGAGCCGGAGGCCGGTGCGAACGTCGTGCCCGCGCCGCCGTTCGACGCCCGACGGCTGCCCATCCTGCGTCGCCGTGGCGAGGTCGTGCGCCGCCGCCGCGCCGCCGCTCAGGCCGCCGCCGTGTCGCGGCAGAACGGGCGGCACAAGCACAAGGCTGGGTCCAAGGCCGGGTCCAAGGCCAAGGGCAGGGCCAACCCCCAGCGGGGGCGCGAGAGCAGGGCCGCGATGCCGGCGGCCGCTCCGCCGCCCAGACGTGCCACCGCGCCGCGCCAACCGCGCAGCGGCGCGGGACAGCGGCCGCGCTCCCTGGGGCGCGTACTGCTCCTGCTCATCCTCGTCGGCCTCGTCGCGGCAGTCGCGTACGCGATGGTCTTCATGCCGAAGTCGGGGGAGAGGGAAGGCGGCGACAGCGGGCGGGCCGGTTCCGCGGGGGACGTCGGGAGCAGTCAGGCGCCGACCCCTGACAGCAGTTCCAGTGCGCGGCCGGGCCAGGACGGAAAGCCGGACAACTCCGGTGAGCCGAGCGACAAGCCGGAGAAGAGCCCGAGTTCGGAGCAGCCGCAGACCAGCGGGCCCGAAGTGCCGCAGGGCTTCACGCTCCGCAAGGACGCCGAGGGCTTCCGGGTGGCCGTCGCCAGCGGCTGGGACCGGCAGCCCAAGAACGGGCGCGGGCAGGTCCTTTACACCCACGGCGACTTCCAGCTGATCGTCGTGCCGGGGCGGGACGGCACGGACGAGTACGGCAGCGATCCCATGAAGTACCAGCGGGAGCACGAGCGGGAGCTGCAGCCGTTCCGCGACTCGACGTGGGCCACGTCCAGCGGGATGCGCACCGTGGACGTGGGCGGGCGGACCATGGCCGAGGGGCAGTTCACCTGGCAGGACGCGGAGGGACGCGAGATCTTCGTACGCAATCTCGCGATGCCCGTCGGCGGGAAGTACCACGTCGTGCAGCTCCGGGGTCCTGAGGCCGAGCGGGACGAGGTGACGCGGCTCTTCGAGCAGGCGTCGGCGACGTATCAGGTCGCCGACTGACCTTCCAGGCGCGGAAGTTGACCGTTCGTGACCAGTGCTTTCGGGCGTCCGGCCGACGCGCAAGGCGGCGCGCCCACAGTGCGTGAAGCGTCACAGTGCGATCTCCGTGCACCCCCGAAGGTTCCCTGTACGCTGCCCCCTCCCTAATCTTGGCCCTGTCAAGAACAATGATGGGGAATCGTGAATCAGATGCAGGGCCTGCTCCTCGCGGGCCGCTACCGGCTCGGTGAGTCCATCGGGCACGGTGGCATGGGGCGGGTGTGGCGCGCGCGGGACGAGGTCCTGCACCGGGCCGTCGCCGTCAAGGAGCTGACGGCCGCGCAGTGGGTGCAGGAGGCCGACCGCGCGGTGCTCTTCGCGCGCACCCAGACGGAGGCCCGTGCCGCGGCCCGCATCAACCACCCTGCCGTCGTCACCGTCCACGACGTCATCGAGTACGACGACCGGCCCTGGATCGTGATGGAGCTGGTCGACGGCTGTTCGCTGGCGGACGCCGTGAAGGACCAGGGCCGCGTCGACCCGGTCGAGGCCGCCCGCATCGGCCTGTGGACCCTGAAGGCGCTGCGTGCCGCGCACGCTGCCGGAGTCCTGCACCGTGACGTCAAGCCCGGCAACGTACTGCTGGCGGACGACGGCCGCATCCTGCTCACCGACTTCGGGATCGCCGCGATCGAGGGCGACACGACGATCACGCGGACCGGCGAGGTCGTCGGCTCCGTCGACTATCTGGCGCCAGAGCGGGTCAGTGGCGCCAACCCCGGGCCCGCGTCCGACCTGTGGGCGCTCGGCGCCACGCTCTACACGGCGGTCGAGGGCAAATCCCCCTTCCGGCGCACGTCGCCGCTCGGCACGATGCAGGCCGTGGTCGGCGAAGAGCCCGCGCCGCCCGAGTACGCGGGGGCGCTCGCGCCCGTCATCGGCGCGCTGCTGAGCAAGGACCCGGAGGACCGGCCCACCGCCGAGGAGGCCGAGCTGATGCTCGCCGAGGCGGCGGAGGGGCGGCGGCCGAGCCGGGCACAGGCGTACGTTCCGACGCAGGTGCATGTGACCGGGCAGCAGCCCGTGCCGCAGCCCGTGCCGCAGGCCGCACACTCGGCAGAGCCGGGGACGGCCGTCCAAGGCGCGACGGGAACAGCCGCCCATGGCCATGGCTCCGGCACCTTCGTCCACGACGGTCACTCCAACCACCCCCCGAAGCGCCGCAAGTGGCCCGTGATCGTCTCCGTGGTCGCGGCCGCCGTACTGCTCGGTGGCGGCGGGGCCGCCCTGTCCCTGTACCTCGGGGACGGCAAGCACGAGACCAGTACGCAGGGGGCGGGGGACGGGGATCCCGGTAAGGCCGTCGGCGGCATCCCCGCCGACTGGCCGCGGGTCAAGGACCCCGAGGGCTTCAGCCTCAGGCTGCCCAAGAACTGGGTGCGCGAGATGGACGGCAACCAGATCGACTACACCCCGGACCACGGACGCCATTTCGTACGCATCAGTGTCGACCCCAAGACGGCGTGGGAGAGCCCCTATCTGCACCAGCTCGACCTGGAGAAGAGCCTGAGGCCCAAGCTGCCCGCCTACAAGCGGCTGCAGCTGGACTCGAACACCTTCCGCGACCGGGCCGGCGCCCTCTGGGAGTTCAGCTGGACGGCGGGTGCGAACGACACGACGGCGGGAAAGCGCCGCGCCATCTCGCAGTCGTATCTCAGCCGCAACGGCATCGAGTACGTGATCTACATGTCCTCCCCTGCCAAGGACTGGGACACCGCACGGCAGCAGTTCGACGCGATCCTCCGGAGCTTTGGCGAGAAGCCGGTCAACTAGGCGCGCACGAGGCGGGCGGTGCGAGCGGCCGGAACCAGTCCGCCGCCCGGGCCCACAGGGTCCGGGCCCGCACAGGTGGGGCATGATGGCCGCATGGGGAGCGTGGGGGACAACGCCCGGGTCATAGCTGGCCGTTACCGCTTGGAGGCGCGGCTCGGCCGGGGCGGCATGGGCGTGGTCTGGCGGGCCACCGACCAGTTCCTCGGGCGCAGGGTCGCCGTCAAGGAAGTCGAGCTCGACGACACGCTCTCCGATGCCGAGGCGCTGCTGCAGCGGGAACGCACCCTGCGCGAGGCGCGGGCGGCCGCGCAGCTCAGGCATCCGCACATCATCGTCGTACACGACGTGGTGGTGCAGGACGAACACCCCTACATCGTCATGGAGTTGATCGAGGGTGGTTCGCTCGCGGGGCGGATCGCGCGGCAAGGACCGATGGACGCGCGCACGGTCGCCCGGATGGCCATCGATCTGCTCGGCGCGCTGCGCGTCGCGCACGCCGCGGGGGTCCTGCACCGCGACATCAAGCCCGCGAACGTGCTCCTGGAGGAGGCGACCGGCCGCGTCGTCCTCACCGACTTCGGGATCGCGCAGGTCAGCGGGGCGACGACGCTCACCGAGACCGGGTCGTTCGTGGGCTCGCCCGAATACACCGCGCCCGAGCGGATGTCGGGCGAGACCACCGGGCCCGCATCCGACCTCTGGTCGCTGGGAGCGCTCCTCGTCGCCGCGCTGACCGGAGAGTCGCCCTTCCGCAGGGACTCGATCGGCGGTGTCCTGCACGCCGTCGTCTTCGACGAGATACGCCCGCCGCCCGCCGCCGCGCCGCTGCTGCCCGTCGTGCTCGGCCTCCTGGAGCGCGATCAGCGGCGGCGGTTCGACGTGGCGGAGGCGGAGCGGCTGCTTCGGCTGTACGTCGAGACGGGGCGGATGCCCTCGACGGCGGCGGGCCGGGCGGGCGGTCAGCCGTCGGCGCTGCCGGACGGCTACACGCCCACCCAGCGCGACCTGCCGGTCCGTCCGGCGGCGGGGCCTGCCGCGCCCTTCCGGGGGCGGCGCCGCGTGCTCCTCATCGCCGCCGCGCTGGTGGCCGCGGTGGCCGGGGCCGGGGTGTCGGCCGCCGCGCTCCTGATGGGCGGGGGCGGCGACGGTGGCGGTGGTACGCCGACGAGCTCGGCGCCGAGTGCGCCGCAGACCACGGGGACGGCGACGGGCAGCCCTTCGCCCACCCCCACGGTGACGGTCACCCGCGGCAACACCGCGACGCCGTCCACGCCCGCGGCCCCCGACGGCTACCGCATCGCGAAGGACCGCAGGGGCTTCACGCTCGCCGTGCCGGAAGGTTTCGCCCGCGAGGTCGACGGGCCCCGCACCTTCTACAAGTCCCCCGGCGGCACCTTCCGCATCGGCATCAAGGAGTCCGCCCCCGACCCCGGCGGCCCGCTGGCCGTGCAGCGCCGCTCCGACGCCAAGGGCCCCGAGAACAACCCCGGTTACCGCGACGCCGAGATCACGCAGACCACGCACAACGGCAGGCCGGCCGCCCTGTGGCAGTTCACCTGGGACGGCTTCAGCGCGGCGGAGGGCGCCCGGCACACGTACGACCTGTGCTGGGAGGAGGGCGGCCGGATGTACGACGTGTGGGTCTCGGCGCCGGTCGGCAAGGCCGAGGAGAGCAGGCGCTATTTCGACACGGCGGTGGACACGTTCATGAGCCGCTGACGCCCCGACGGGTTCCCGGTGGACTTCTGTGCGAAGCATCACCACGGTCACAAGTCAGTGACCCGAGTGGAACCGGAGGCCATCGGCAGGGTACTGATGTGTGCATGAGTAACGACGGGGGAGCCTCCTACGGCCCGTATGAACCCACCAGTTTCGGACTGCAGCCGCCGCAGTCCGGCGTCCCCGGACAAGGGGGACAAGGTGGGCAGTACGGCGGGCAGCACGGCGGGCAGCACGGTCCCGCCGCGCCGACGCCGCCCCCGTCGCCGTACGCCCAGCCCACCCAGGTGGTGCCGAACCAGCCCTCGGAGCCCGACCCGGGCGCGGGGCGCGTGATCGCGGGCCGCTACCGCCTCCTTTCGAAGCTCGGCCACGGCGGCATGGGCACGGTCTGGCGCGCGAAGGACGAGACGGTGGACCGCGAGGTCGCGGTCAAGGAACCCCGCATCCCCGACCACCTGCCGGAGCGGGAGCGCGCCAACGCCTTCGAGCGGATGCGCCGCGAGGCGCGCGCCGCGGCCCGCCTCGACCACCCGGCCGTGGTCAACGTCCATGACGTGGCCGTGGAGGACGGCCAGCCGTGGATCGTCATGGAGCTGGTCCAGGGCCGCTCGCTCGGCGCCGCGCTCCAGGAGGGCACCCTGGGGGCCGGCGAGGCCGCCCGCGTCGGCCTGGAGGTGCTCAACGCCCTTGACGCCGCCCACCAGGCGGGCATCCTGCACCGCGACGTGAAGCCGGACAACGTGATGCTCGGCTCGCACGGCCGTGTCGTCCTCACCGACTTCGGCATCGCGCAGATCGAGGGCGAGACGAACCTGACGGACACCGGCGGCTTTGTCGGCTCTCCCGAATTCATCGCCCCGGAACGGGTGTTGGGCCAGCGCCCCGGCCCGGCCTCCGACCTCTGGTCCCTCGGCGTGGTCCTGTACGCCGCGACGGAGGGCGTCTCGCCGTTCCGCCGCAACAACACCCCCGCGACCCTCCAGTCCGTCCTGAACGCGACACCGGCGGCCCCCGCCTCAGCCACGGGCCCCCTGGCGGACGCGATCAACCGCCTCCTGACCAAGGAGCCGGCCCAGCGCCCGAACGCGGGGCAGATCCGCACGCTCCTGGAGGAGTCGGTGCGGCCGCCGCAGGTGGCGCCGACGCGGGTGGTGCAGGTCGGTGGTGGTTCCGGTGGAAGCAAGGGCGTCACGATCGGGCGCAAGGGTCTGATCGGCATCGGCGCCGTGGTGGTCGCGGCCGTGGTCGCCGGCGTACTCGTGGTCATGAACCCGTTCGCGGCGGATGCCGCGGACGACTGGAAGAAGCACGAGGAGAAGGCGCTGGGCGCGACGGTGGCGGCGCCCCCGGACTATGTGAAGTCCGTGCCGGACGGCATCGACAAGACGGAGCACTGGGTCACCTACTCCGACCCGAGCACCGCCATCTCGATCACTCTGCGCCTCGAGAAGAAGTCCGAGGACACCACCGGCGAGATGGCGGGGTCCCCGGCCGCGCAGGCGTACAGCGACGCCGACAAGATCAAGAACGGCGACGAGAGCTACATGGCCGAGGAGCCCGCTCCCCGGAGCAAGACTGAGAAGACCTCGTACGAGGGCCGGGAGTCCGCCGAGAACTCGGTCACCTACGTCGATGAATCAGACTCGGAGACGAAGAAGCCGCGCGAGGCCAAGGTCTTCTACTACAAGTCCAAGTCCGGCGACATGTACAAGCTCTGGGTCGACTACCCGGGCAAGGGCGACTTCGTTGAGCGCGGTCGCGAGGTCGCCAAGACCGCCATCGCGAACCTGAAGATCGCGAAGCCCTGACCCGGCATGGCCGATGACGGGGGACGTCTGATCGGCGGCCGCTACCGCCTCGCGGAACGCATCGGCTCCGGCGGCATGGGCACCGTATGGCGTGCCGTCGACGAGCTGGTCGGGCGGGACGTCGCGGTCAAGCAGCCCCGGCTGCCGGGGGATCCGCACGACGCGGCGCAGCGGCGCATGTACGCCCGGCTGCAGCGGGAGGCGCGGGCTGCCGCGCAGGTGGAGCATCCGGCGGCGGTGGCGATCCACGACGTGGTCGTGGAGGACGAACTGCCGTGGATCGTCATGGAGTTGATCCGCGGCGATTCGCTGCACGAGCTGCTCAAGCGGGGCGCGCTGCCGCCCGCCGAGTCCGCGCGGATCGGCCTCGCGGTGGTGGGCGCATTGGCCGCCGCGCACGCCAGGGGCATCGTGCACCGTGACGTGAAGCCCGCGAACGTACTCATCGGGCCGCATGGCCGTGTCGTCCTCACCGACTTCGGGATCGCGCACATCCAGGGCGAGGAGTCGCTCACGGTCAGCGGCGAGTTCGTCGGCTCGCTCGAATTCATCGCGCCCGAGCGGATGTCGGGCAGCACGGCAGGCCCCGAGTCCGACCTGTGGTCCCTTGGCGTGCTGCTCTACGCGGCCGTGGAGGGCTGGTCCCCTTTCCGGCGTACGACGTTGGAGTCCACCCTGGCCGCCGTGCTCTCCGCGGAGGTGCCGCCGCCGGTCAGGGCGGGTGAACTGGGCCCGCTGATCGAGCGGTTGCTGTCCAGGAACCCCGCGCTGCGGCCCGCCGCGTCCGAGGTCGCGCTCGCCCTGGAGGCGGCGTCGGAGGGCCGGCCGCTGCCGGAGCCCTTCGGCGGCGAGGTGGCCCAGGACCCTTCGGGGTTGCGGGAGTTGTCGGACGACGTGGGGACGGTGCGCCTCACGCCCGCTCCACGGCCCGCACCGGACGTGGACGCGGACGCGGACGCGGATGCAGATGCGGACGCGGGCGAGACCGCCTCCGCCGAGCCGCCCGCCAAGCGGCCCGCCCGCGCCACCGGGCGCCTGATCGCCGCCGCTCTCCTGGGCGTCGTACTGGTCGGTGGTGGCGTCTGGCTCGGCACCTCACTGGGCGACGGCGGTGATGCCAAGGTGGAGGCGGGCACAGGCAAGAAGGACGGCAGCGAGAAGCCGGACGACGACAAGAAGGAGAAAGGCGAGGCGAGCCCCTCGGGCGGCGGCGACTGGACCGTCCACAAGGAGCCCAAGGTCGACGCCGAGATCTCCGTCCCCGCCACGTACACCGAGATCATCCGCGACCCGGCCAACCCCATCGTCGAGTACTCCGAGCCCGACGGCGCGGTCTCGCTGCGCATCACCAAGCCCGCGACCGCCGCCTCCCCGGCCATGACCTGGGCGAACGCCGAGGCCAAGGAGTTCGAGGGCGCCCCCTACGAAGAAGTGAACACCGAGACCACCCCGACCAGCTTCCATGGCCAGGACGCGGCCCTGCTCGACGCCACGTACACGGAGAGCGCGGAGGAGGACCTGGTCGAGCCGGTCGTCACCCGCGAGCTGCACCTCCTGATCGTCACGGACGCCGGGGAGCACTACGACCTGATGGTGCGGATGCCCAAGGGCGTCAAGACGTACGAGAAGCAGGGCACCGACCTGTTCAAGGCGGCGCGCGAGCGGCTCGGCGTGGGGAGCCCGCTGGTCGGCGGCTCTCAAGATTGATGAACGATCTTGATCAACTCTCGCTAAGCCCCTGATCAGGGGCTTTGCCGCCAGCGATCGCTGGCACTGTGTGTGCGCCCGGTGAAAGCTGATTACCGACGGGTACCCAAAACGTTGACCTGGGCCTACGCTCTGCCCCATGACGGACTCGCAGGCCACCGCAGCGCCCCTCGGAACGAACCCGACAGCCACCGCCCCCGAAGGTGCGCGCACCGTCGCCGACGTGGTGACGCCCGAGCTGATCGCGCAGCTCACCCGGGACGTCGTCGGTTCGGGGCGGACCGCCAATCACACGCCGTTCACCGGCGAGAAGCTGGCGGACCTGCCCGAGTCCACCCCCGAGGACGTCGCCACCGCCTTCGAGCGGGCCCGGGTCGCCCAGGTCGCCTGGGAGCGCACCCCGGTCCGCCGCCGCGCCGCGGTCCTGCTCCGCTTCCACGACCTGGTGCTTCAGCGCCAGGCCGAGGTCCTCGACCTCATCCAGCTGGAGACCGGCAAGGCCCGGCTGCACGCGCACGAGGAGCTGCAGGCCGTCGCCGTCGCCGCCCGGCACTACGGCCGCAAGGCCCCCGCGTATCTGAACCCCAAGCGGCACACCGGCGTCGTACCGACCCTCACGAAGGTCACCGAGAACCGGCAGCCGCGCGGCGTCGTCGGCCAGATCGCGCCGTGGAACTACCCCTTCGAGCTGTCCATCGGCGACGCGCTCCCGGCCCTGGTCGCGGGCAACGCGCTGGTGATGAAGCCCGACACGGAGACCTGCCTGACCGCTCTGTGGGCCCGTGACCTGATCATCGAGGCCGGGCTGCCCGCCGAGGTCTTCCAGGTCGTCATAGGTGAGGGACCGGTCGTCGGACCCGAGATCGTCAAGCACGCCGACTACGTGTCGTTCACCGGCTCCACCCGCACCGGCCGCGAGGTCGCCCAGGGTGCCGCGGGCCGCCTGGTCGGCGTCTCGCTCGAACTCGGCGGCAAGAACGCCATGCTGGTCCTGCACGACGCCGACGTCGACAAGGCCGCGGCGGGCGCCGTGCGCGCCTGCTTCTCGTCCGCCGGTCAGCTCTGCATCTCCATCGAGCGGCTGTACGTCCACGAGTCGATCGCGGACGAGTTCGTGGAGCGCTTCGCCGCGCGGACGAAGGCGATGCGGCTCGGCAAGTCCCTCGCGTACGGCGCCGAGATGGGCTCGCTGGTCGGCGAGCGCCAGCTGGAGACCACCAAGCGGCACGTCGAGGAGGCGGTCGCCAAGGGCGCCACGCTCGTCGCGGGCGGTGTCGCCCGGCCCGACATCGGCCCCTTCTTCTTCGAGCCGACGATCCTGGACGGCGTCGAGTCCCCGATGGCGGTCTGCGCCGAGGAGACCTTCGGCCCGGTCGTCTCCATCTACCGCTTCACCGACGAGAACGAGGCGGTCGAGCTCGCCAACTCCACGTCGTACGGCCTCAATTCCTCGGTCTGGACGAAGGACGGCAGCCGCGGCCGCAAGATCGCCGCCCGTCTGCGTACCGGCACGGTGAACGTGAACGAGGGCTTCGCGCCCGCCTACGGCAGCGTGCAGTCCCCGATGGGCGGCATGAAGGACTCCGGTCTCGGCCGCCGCCACGGTTCCGAGGGCATCCTCAAGTACACCGAGGCGCAGACCGTCGCGCACCAGCGTCTGATGCCGCTCGCGCCGTCCTTCGGCA
Source organism: Streptomyces sp. NBC_01381 (assembly GCF_026340305.1). NCBI lineage: Bacteria > Bacillati > Actinomycetota > Actinomycetes > Kitasatosporales > Streptomycetaceae > Streptomyces > Streptomyces sp. NBC_01381. The sequence continues at coordinate 71,466 of NZ_JAPEPI010000002.1, forward strand.
TGGACGACGAGAAGTACGCGGCGTTCATGAGCCTGAGCCTGAAGGTCATGAAGTCGCTGCGGCTTCGCTAGTGCGTTAGTTCTCAACGAGGAGAGTCAATGTCACAGGAGAGCTCTGTCCAGAAACAGCCGGACAGCGAGGCGGGAGGGTACGACGAGGCGTCGTACGACTACGACGTCCTCGTCGTCGGCTCGGGTTTCGGCGGTTCCGTCTCCGCCCTGCGGCTGACGGAGAAGGGCTACCGCGTCGGCGTACTCGAAGCGGGCCGTCGCTTCACCCGCGATGCGCTCCCGAAGAACTCCTGGGACCTCAAGAACTACCTGTGGGCACCGGCGCTCGGCCTCTACGGAATCCAGCGCATCCATCTGCTGGGCAATGTGATGGTGCTGGCGGGGGCGGGCGTCGGCGGAGGTTCACTCAACTACGCGAACACGCTCTACGTGCCCCCCGAGCCGTTCTTCAACGACCCGCAGTGGAAGGACATCACGGACTGGCAGGACGAGCTCGGCCCCTACTACGAACAGGCCAAGCGCATGCTCGGGGTGCGGCTCAACCCGACCACGACACCGTCCGACATCCACCTGAAGGCGACCGCCCAGGCCATGGGAGTGGGCGACAGCTTCCACATGGCGCCGGTCGGCGTCTTCTTCGGAGACGAGCAGGACGCCTCAGGATCTTCAACGGCCGAGCCGGGCCAGGAAGTTCCCGACCCCTACTTCGGCGGCGCGGGTCCCTCGCGCAAGGCCTGCACCGAGTGCGGCGAGTGCATGACCGGCTGCCGCCACGGCGCGAAGAACACCCTCAACGAGAACTACCTCTACCTGGCGGAGAAGGCCGGCGCCGTCATCCACCCGATGACGTCCGTCGTCACCGTCACCGAGGACTCGCGGGGCGGGTTCGCCGTCGCCACCCTGCCCACCGATGCCAAGCGCAAGGGCAACGGCCGGACGTTCACGGCCCGCAAGGTCGTCGTCGCCGCGGGCACCTACGGCACGCAGACGCTCCTGCACCGCATGAAGGACAACGGGCTGCTGCCGCACATCTCCCCGCGGCTCGGCGCGCTGACCCGCACCAACTCCGAGGCCCTGGTGGGCGCCCAGACCACCGACCGCCGCTACCGCAAGGCACACGGCGGCGCGAAGCCGGACTTCACCAAGGGCGTCGCGATCACCTCGTCGATCCACCCGAACGACTCCACGCACATCGAGCCGGTCCGCTACGGCAAGAAGTCCAACGCGATGGGCGGCATGACGATCCTCCAGGTCCCCTACAGCGCGAAGGCGCGCGTGGCGGGCTGGCTCGGCAATGTCGCCAAGCACCCCTGGCTGATGGTCCGTTCGCTCTCCAACCGGCGCTGGTCGGAGCGGACCATCATCGGCCTGGTCATGCAGTCCCTGGACAACTCCTTGATCACGTATCGCAAGGAGAAGGGCATCGGCAAGGGCCTGCTGACCGCCCGGCAGGGCCATGGTGCGCCCAACCCGACCCAGATCCGTGAGGCCACCGACGCCGCGACGCTGCTCGCCAAGGAGATCAACGGCTTCGCGGGGTCGAACGTCGGCGAGCTGATGGGCACCCCGCTGACCGCGCACTTCCTGGGCGGCTGCCCGATCGGCGACTCCGCCGACACCGGAGTCATCGACCCCTACCACCGCCTTTACGGCCACCCGGGCATCTCGGTCGTCGACGGCGCCGCGGTCTCCGCGAACCTCGGCGTGAACCCGTCCCTGACGATCACCGCGCAGGCCGAGCGCGCGATGTCCTTCTGGCCCAACAAGGGCGGCGAGGACACCCGCCCCGCACAGGGCACGGCGTACGTACGTCTCGCGGCCGTCGAGCCGAAGGCCCCCGCGGTGCCGGACGACGCGTTCGGCGCGCTGAAGCTGCCGTTCCTGGGGATGCCCGCGGTACCGGCGAAGAAGTAGCGCCCGCGCCCTGTTGAACGTACGTACGCGAAAGGACCTGCGCCCCCCTCCGAGCGCAGGTCCTTTCGCGTGCTCAGGTGCCGTCACGAGACGGCGTGCCGCGGTGCGGCGGGCCGTTACGCGTTGGCGTCGGCCTTCTTGCGGCGGACGATGAAGACGGCGCCCGCACCGGCGACGACGGCGACGCCGCCGACGAGACCGATGGTCGGCAGCATCGAGCTGGAGCCGGTCTCGGCGAGGTTGCCGGTGGCCGGGATCTCGTTGGTGCCGCCCTGCGGCGCCTTGCCACCCTGCGGCTTCTTGCCGTCCTGGCCCGGCTTCTCCTCGGCCTCACCCGGGTTCTCGTTGCTGCTGCCGGCCTTCAGGACCGTGAACTCGTAGAACGCGAAGGCGTTGTGCACGCAGTTCGCCTCGGAGTCCAGGTAGCCGCCGAGGCCGAGCGCGTAACCGTCGCCTGCCGGGGCCTTGGCGCTGATGTTGACGCGCAGCTTGATGTCGACCTTCTCCTTGGCGCCCAGCTCCGTGGCACCGAAGTAGAGACCGCCCGTGACCTCGTCCGCGATGGACTCCCAGGACTTGGAGTCCGGGTTGAAGTACTGGATCTGCGCGTAGTTGGCGAGCCAGTCCTGCTCGTCCTCGCTGTCCGACCAGTTGTCCACGGCGGCCAGCCACTGGACCTCGCCGAGGTCCTCGTCGCTCGGGTTCGACGCGGTCAGCTTGAACTGGTGCCAGCCGCTGCCGGCGACGATCTTGCCGGGCAGACCCGAGAGTCCGAGCTCCAGCTTGGAGTCGACGTCGACGCCCTCGTCGTCGACCGGGCAGTCCGTGGGGGCCTCGGTGGGCTCCTCGGTCGGCTTGGCCGTCTCGGTGGGCTTCTCGGTCGCGGTCGCCGTCTCGGAGGGCTTGGCCGTCTCCGTCGGGGAGGCCGTCTCGGTGGGCTTGGCCGTCTCGGACGGGGCCGCCGTCTCCGTGGGCTCGGCCGTCTCGGTCGGCGTGGCCGTCTCGGAGGGCTCGGCCGTCTCGGTGGCCGTCGCGCTCGGAGACGAAGTGGTGGTGTCCTCGGTCGCGAAGGCGGCAGGGGCCGACAGCAACGCGATCGGGGCTATGGCAGCGGTCGCGGCCGCGGCGGCCATGACACGGCGAAGCTTCATGAAGACCTCAGGAAGTCCGGCGTACTGCCTGGTGAGCAGTACGGAGGTGGAGGCCTCCGCGGTGGGGACGCGGGTGTGGCCGTTGTTACGCATGCATGACCTGCGTCCCCTGTGAATGGTTGTCCTGGAACTCACAGAATTCTTATGTGGCTTGAATCACATGGCTTGTGCGGTTGTCGCGGGGTGCCGTAGAAATTCCTCCGCCCGACGGCGAACCGCCGCCGGGCGAGGGGCGGTAGGAGGGGGCTGCGTGACAGTGCCGGACGAGATGCCGGAGCACATACCCGACGAGGTGTGGGAACGGTTCGAGCGCGACAGCCTGCGCGACATCCGTACGTCCGCGCCGAAGGAGCCGTCCGCGCGGGCGCGCATGGTGGCCGAGCGGCTGCGGCGCCTGGACGAGGAGGCGGCGCGCCAACAGGCGTCGGACTCACGGGCGTTGGGTCGTCGACGCAGAAAGCGCAAGGCCGCGCAGGGGGAGGGCGCCGCCGGGGCATGGCGGCCCGACGAGTGGCGGTCCACGCCCACGGGGCCGCGCCGCAGCGCCCGTTCGGAGCGCAGCCGCCGGGTGTGGAGCGTGGTGATCGTGGTGGGCGGCATGGCGCTGGCCATCGTGTTCCTGAGCCCGTTCCGCTTCTGGATGTGGGGCTAGCTCGTACGAGGGCCGTGCCCATCGAAGCGGAACCAGGCGCGATGATCTTCCGTCGTACGAGGGGTGCGGGTGACTCCGCATGGTGCGACAGGAAGAAAGAACGGGGAGCGGGAACGTGAAGTCAGCTGTGTCACGCGGCGTGGTGGCCGTTTCGGTGGTGGCGGCACTCGGCCTGACGGCGGCGTGCAGCGGAAGCGGCGACGACGGCAAGGGCAAGGGCGATGGCGGCTCCGGCGGCAGGAAGCCCGCGGGTGCCGCCGGGACCTCGGCCGCCGAGAAGCTGGAGAAGTCCGCTCTCGCCACGGGTGACGTCAAGAAGTACAAGGTGGAGAAGGCGTCCGATGCGTCTGGGGCGTCCGCGGACAAGACCGCGCCGCCCTCGGCCGCCGTGCGTCCCGGCGAGTGCCGTTCGCTGTCGGACATGCTCAGGGCCACCGCACCCGAGGGTGCGAAGGCGCAGGTCGTACGGACGCTGAGCAGCACCGACATCGACGACGCCACGACGACCGACGTCGAACTTCTCGCGTACGACAAGGCCGGCGCCGAGAAGACGATGGACACCCTGCGGTCCGCGTCGAAGTCGAAGAAGTGCGCCACCTTCGGGGTCGGCGGTCACCGGTACTTCGGCGTGCGGCCGCAGCCGGCTTCGGTCGGCGGCGACGAGTCCGTCTCGTTCAAGCTCGCGAGCCGCGCGGGTGAGTTCCTGGCCCGGGACAAGGTCACCGTCGTACGCAGCGGCTCGACGCTGATGTCCTTCCACGCGTCGAACGTCTTCGACCAGGAGGCCGTGAAGTCCGCCAGGCAGGGCGACCCCGAGGTTGCCGATGCGATCGTCGACGCGCAGCTGGCGAAGGTGGAGAAGTAGCCCCCGCCGCTGGCTGAGGCGCGGTCGGCGCAGAGCGAAGGGCCCCGCGGGACGGATCCGCGGGGCCCTTGGCTGTCAGCACCGACGTCAGGGCAGCGTCGGTGCCGCGGAGCGGCGCCGGGGGGAGTGCGCCGCGAGTCTGCGGGGGCGCCGGTGGCCGACCCGGCGCACGAGGGGCGCTCACGTGGTATCGACCATTGGCAATGGAATTGTGGAGTGCCGCGTTTGCGGCCCGTACCTCTACGCATCGTGCTGGATCTGACGTTGCCTGCGCAACCGTTTCGACCAGATCTAGACGAACAGGGACAGCTCGGGGTTCTCGACGGGACTGCCGGGTCGGCTGGGGGCTGCGGGACGGTTGGGGACGGCTTCGGCTTGGGAGACGTCTTGGCGGACGCTTCGAGGGACGGAGGCCGGTCGGCTTCGGGCGTCCCCGAAGCCGACCGTTCTCTTGGGTGACCGGGCTGCTGTCCCCTGCCGTCCGGTCACGTCTCTGGAGCGAGGTCCCACGGCGTACACGGTGTGTGCGCCTCATCGCTCCAGCGGAGCCACGCGTGGTTTTCCCGTGCCCGCCCCTGGCTGGCACGGACATCGGGACCAACGAAGCCCCTCCGGACCCGGTCACGCGCCGTACGGGTGAGAGCGGACCCGAACTCAGGTCCGGTGGCACAAGGGTTCCGGGGGTCCGGACGGCAGGCGGCGGGACGGTCCCGGGCGGTTCAGACGCGGCCGCGGCACAGCTCGAGGAGCGTCATCGCGAGCGACGTGCCGGGCTTGCCGAGCGCGTCCCTGTAGTGACCGAGGACCTCCATCTCGCGGGAGAGATTCACGCGGCGGCCGCCCGAGGTGATCCGGGCCTCCTGGATGACGGAGGACACGGCCATCCGTTCCTGGACGAGGCCGATGATGCGGTCGTCGAGCGCGTCGATCCGCTCGCGGGCGTTCTCGATCACATCGGCTGCCTCGGGGGTGCGGGCGCCGGTCTTCTCGGTCGTGGCGGAGGTGGTGGCGGTGCTCATCTGGGGCTCCTCGTCGGATGGGGAGGCGGCCCCGGAGCGACAAGGTCCGGAATGACAGAACGCCCCGGGCCTTGTCGGCCCGGGGCGCCTGGGAAGTCGCTTGTCAGTGGATCAAGCAGCTCGACCATGGCAGCCGGCGGGCCGGTTGCCATAGGTAAAGAGGAAGCTGAGGTGCTTGGTCACGAGGCCAGTATGCCCCCAGGCGCGCGTGCCCGGTCAACACGGGTTCCGCCGCGGCTCGGATGCTGAGACGCTCGCGGCGCCGGACCCGTGAGAACTGGCTCCCGTCGGATGCGACGAAGGGAGTACTCACGCGCCCGTTAGAATCGACAAAACAGACCCCTTGCACACGCACTGAGCCCCAGCTCACGCTCAACGCCGGAAGGCCGCCGCCGTGCCATCAGCGTCCCCCGCTGCCGCCGCTCCCGACACCGTTCTGGTCGTCGACTTCGGAGCGCAGTACGCCCAGCTCATCGCCCGACGTGTCCGTGAGGCCCGGGTCTACAGCGAGATCGTGCCGAGCACGATGCCGGTCTCCGAGATGCTCGCGAAGAATCCCGCCGCGATCATCCTCTCCGGCGGCCCCTCGTCGGTGTACGCGGACGAGGCACCGCGCCTGGACCGCGCGATCTTCGAGGCCGGTGTCCCCGTCTTCGGCATGTGCTACGGCTTCCAGCTGATGGCGACCACCCTCGGCGGCACCGTCGACAACACGGGCGCCCGTGAGTACGGCCGTACTCCGCTGGCCGTCTCCAAGCCCGGCTCGACGCTCTTCGAGGGCACCCCGGCCGAGCAGCCCGTGTGGATGTCGCACGGCGACGCGTGCAGCGCGGCGCCCGAGGGCTTCTCCGTCACCGCGTCCACGGACGTCGTGCCGGTCGCGGCCTTCGAGAACGACGAGAAGAAGCTGTACGGCGTGCAGTACCACCCCGAGGTCATGCACTCCACGCACGGCCAGCAGGTGCTCGAGCACTTCCTCTACCGCGGCGCCGGCCTGAAGCCCGACTGGACCACCGGCAACATCGTCGAGGAGCAGGTCGCCGCGATCCGCGAGCAGGTCGGCACCAAGCGCGCGATCTGCGGCCTCTCCGGCGGCGTCGACTCCGCCGTGGCCGCCGCACTCGTACAGAAGGCCATCGGCTCTCAGCTGACCTGCGTATATGTCGACCACGGTCTGATGCGCAAGGGCGAGACCGAGCAGGTCGAGAAGGACTTCGTCGCGGCCACGGGCGTGCAGCTCAAGGTCGTCGACGCGCAGGAGCGGTTCCTGAACGCGCTCTCCGGCGTCTCCGACCCGGAGCAGAAGCGGAAGATCATCGGCCGCGAGTTCATCCGCGTCTTCGAGCAGGCGCAGGCGGAGATCGTGGCCGAGGCGCCGGGCGACCAGCCCGTCGAGTTCCTCGTCCAGGGCACGCTCTACCCGGACGTCGTCGAGTCCGGCGGCGGCACCGGCACCGCCAACATCAAGTCCCACCACAACGTGGGCGGCCTCCCCGAGGACCTCGAGTTCCAGCTGATCGAGCCGCTGCGCCAGCTCTTCAAGGACGAGGTGCGGATGGTCGGGCAGGAGCTCGGTCTGCCGGACGAGATCGTCCAGCGCCAGCCCTTCCCGGGCCCCGGCCTGGGCATCCGCATCGTCGGCGAGGTCACGAAGGACCGTCTCGACCTCCTCCGCGACGCCGACGCGATCGCCCGCGAGGAGCTGACCGCCGCCGGTCTCGACCGTGACATCTGGCAGTGCCCCGTCGTGCTGCTCGCGGATGTGCGCAGCGTGGGTGTGCAGGGCGACGGCCGGACGTACGGGCACCCGATCGTGCTGCGGCCCGTCTCCTCCGAGGACGCCATGACCGCCGACTGGTCGCGTCTTCCGTACGAGGTCCTCGCGAAGATCTCGACGCGCATCACGAACGAGGTCGCCGACGTCAACCGCGTCGTCCTCGACGTGACGAGCAAGCCGCCGGGCACCATCGAGTGGGAGTAGTCCCGCGGTTCTTGCCGCGGAGCTTCCCGCAGGGCTGAAACGGCGCCGTCCACTTCTGTGGGCGGCGCCGTTCGCGTACGTCAGGTCCGCCTGGTCGTCCGCGCTGGCGCACCCGGCTTCCACAGCTGCACCGCCAGATACTTCTCGTCCTCGATGTACGTACGGACCACCTCGGTCAGTTCCGTACGGAACAGGTGGGACGGCTCCGGCGGCGCGACCTCCCCGACATAGCGCGCGACGGTCTCGGGGTCCTTCACCTCGACGGCCCGCCCGGCGATCCGGACGTCGCCGCCCGCCATCTCCGTGCCCGGTCCCGGATTGGCCTGGAGCGAGAAGCGCGGGTCGCGGCGCAGGTCGAGCGCCTTCATCGAGTTCGGCATCATGCCGAGCCACAACTCGCCATGCAGGAAACGGACTTCGAGCCCCGTGGTGCGCGGTGACCCGTCCTTGCGGAGCGTGGCGATGACGTGGTGGGTGAAGAGGCCGAAGCGCTCCTCGGCGGTCCGTGCGAAGTCGGGTTCCGCCGCGGCGAAGGCTGCCCAGTTCGATGTCATACGGCTCGATGTCATACGGCTCGATGTCATACGGCTCGATGTCATACGGCGAGTGTGGCGCCGATACCCGACATCTTCTGTCCGGCTTCGCATCCCGATTGCGCACTCTCTTCACAGGGACCCCCTGTCTTCCTGCGCTGACCGGCGGTAACTTCCGCTCCGTACAGCGAGGGATGGAGGAACCATGCAGGCGCCCACACCGATACCCGTCGAACGGCTGCAGTTCGCGATGCCGCCCGTCCATGACTCGATGGCGGACGAACGGCGGTACCGCAAGGAGCGGCTCGCCGGGGCGCTGCGGCTCTTCGGCCGACTCGGATACGAGGACGGGGTTTCCGGGCACATCACGGCGCGCGACCCGGAGTACGACGACTGTTTCTGGGTGAACCCCTTCGGGATGCCCTTCAAGCACATCACCGTGGGCGATCTGGTCCTCGCCAACGCGGAGGGGCAGGTTGTCGAGGGCCGCCACCACGTCAACCAGGCCGCCTTCACCGTCCACGCGCAGGCGCATCTGGCGCGGCCCGATGTCGTCGCCGTCGCCCACTGCCACTCGCTGCACGGCCGCGCGCTCTCCACGCTCGGCGAACTCCTCGACCCCATCACCCAGGAGTCCTGCGCCTTCTACGAGAGCCACGCGCTGTACGACGGCTACACCGGTGTCGTCGTCGACGCGGAGGAAGGGCGGCGCATCGCCACCGCGCTCGGCGACCACAAGGCCGTCATCCTGCGCAACCACGGACTCCTCACGGTCGGCGATTCCGTGGATGCCGCCGCCTGGTGGTTCCTCACCCTGGATCGCTCCTGCCAGGTCCAGCTGAGCGCACGGGCCGCGGGCCGCCCGGTCCTGATCGGCCACAAGCAGGCCGTGGCGACGCGCGAACAGCTCGGCAGCGATCTGGTGGCCTGGATCAACTACCAGCCCCTGTGGCAGGACATCAGCCGCAGCGAACCGGACCTGCTGACCTGAGCCGCTGCTCCCCTCCGTCAACCCCGGCGCGCCGGCCTCACCCGCCCTGACCTGACCCGAGGGACCCGATCGACTTCCCGTACGGCACAATCCCCTTTCATCGCAAGGAAGTTCACGGATCGGTGCTTCACGGATCGGTGCTCGGACGAGGGCGGGGAAGGCGGCGTACGCGGTGGCGGTGCAGGAGGCTCGGCAGGGCGCGCACGGGGGCGGCTGCGCGTGCGGTGACTGCCCGCACGGTGCGCGCGAGGGACACCGGCGGGCCGTGGCCGAGTTCCTCGCCAAGCGCGACGAACTGGCCGCCGGGGAGGGGCTTCCCGCGGCGGTCGCGCACTCCGCGGGCGCTTCCCGGCAGTGGGTGTCGGACGAACTGACCCAGTCCGCGCGCGCCGTCGCCGAACGCGGCCGCGCCGAGGGCGAGGCCTGGCTCGGCCTGCTCCGGCAGCGCACCCTCGGTGTCGTCTGGGGAGCCGTGGGCGCGCTGCTCCTGGTCCAGGCGCTCACCGCGATCGGCACCGGCTGGACACTCGCCCGCACGGCCGGACTGCTTGCGGCCGTGGTCGTCGGCGGCCTGCTGACCGGCGCCGGGCATCTGCACCGGGCGCGCGGCGGCGTCATCGCGCCGGTGATCGGCGAGGACAACCGCCTCTCCACCTCCCGTGCCGTGGCGGCCTGCTGGACCCTCCTCGTCGTCTTCGCCGTGCTCGTCCTCGCCGGGCAGCTGGCCGGCGCTTCCGGGCACCGGCAGCGGGACGAGCTGATCGCCGGTCTCGAACTCGCCCGCGCCGCCGGAGCCGTGACCGTCCTCGCCGTGGTGTGCGGGGTCGCCGTGCTCGTCCGCCGTGTGGTGGGCCTGCGGGTCCTCGGCCAGCGGCTGCAGAAGGTCCCGGCCCACCGGCCCCGAGCCGCCGATCTGCTCACCGACGACGCGGGCCGCGGCAGCTTCGCGGACACGCAGTACGTCCTGGTCAGCGCCGTCGCCATCGTCTTCGCCGCAGTACGGCTCGCACGCCGCCCCGAACAGCTCCCCGACCTGCCGTGGGGGCTCGCGCTCCTCGTCCTGGTGTCGGCGGCGACATACCTGGCGGGCAAGTACGCCGAGGGCGGCCGCCCCGTGATCCTCTCCGTGGTGCGGGCCCGCGAGGCCGGCGACCTCGACGCCCCCATCCGCACCGGCGACGACATCGAGATCCGCGGCGCCGGATTCGTGCCCCCGGGCGCGCAGAGCGCCGACCGTCTCGCCCGTATGGTCGTCCGCATCGGAACCGTCCACGTCCATGTGCCGCTCGTCCCCGTGCCCGGCGGATTCACCAACCCGACCGACGCGGCGCTGACCGTCCCCGTCCCGGTCGACGTGGAGCCGGGCCGCGTCGACGTCCAGGTGATCACCGCGGCGGGCGTGGAGACGAACCGGTGCACGATCGACGTCACGGACTGAACCACGGCCCCCACCACGGACCGCACCACAGCCTCCACCACGGACCGAGTCATCGACCGATGAGCCCGGCACGGCAACGGATCTGTTCTCGCGAATTCGGTGTACGCCACTGAGCAGGGCCCCCTCTTCGTACGTATCGTCTGATGACGGGTCAATGGGCGAGACGGTCAACGGGAGAGGCGGCGAGAGCGATGGCTCACGGCATGCGCACCGACAGCCACAACAGCTACGTCAGAAGCAGCGGATGGAGGGAGAGCGCTTCCCGCTATGCCCTGCTCCCGCTCCGCGTCTTCCTCGGCGTCACCTTCATCTACGCCGGCCTGGACAAGATCACCGACAGCGCGTTCATGTCCGCCAGCGGCGCCGGGTCCATCGGCGAGATGATGGAGGGCGTCCGCGACATCTCCGCCATCCCGGCCCTCGTCGACCTCTCCCTCAAGAGCCCCGTCGGCTTCGGCTACGCCATCGCCCTCGGTGAACTCGCCGTCGGCATCGGCACCCTCGTCGGCCTCTTCGCCCGCATCGCGGCGCTCGGCGGCGCGCTGATCTCGCTCAGCCTCTGGCTGACCGTGAGCTGGTCCACCGAGCCCTACTACTACGGCAACGACCTGGCCTACCTGATGGCCTGGCTGCCCCTGATCCTCGCCGGGGCGTCCATCTTCTCGGCCGACGCGATGCTCGCGGCCCGGCGCAGGCGGTCCTCGGGGCTCGTCTAGCCGCGGGGCTCACCCAGGCGCTCGGCCGGATACCCGGCCGTACGTCGCCTGGACGTCCGTCAGCCGTCCGTGGAGTCGTCGGGTGACCGGTCTGCCGGGCGGTCGGGTATGTGATCCGCCGGGAGGTCGGTCGAAGGGTCGGCTGAGCGGTCGGTCGGGTGACGGGTTGAGTGACGCATCGAGCGGTGGCCGGGGCGGCCGCGTATGCCATAGGCCACGGCTGCCGCCGCGCCGCCGAGCAGCAGGCCCGCCAGCAAAAGGGGGAACGCCACGAACCACGGCGTGTCCCAGAGGCCGCCCGCGTCACCCGCGTAGGCGATCGCCGCTATCAGCAGGAACAGGCCCAGGACCAGCTTGCCGGGATGGAACTCATGACGTAGCACGGGTCACCTCCGCCTGTCCGATGCCCACTTCGACGTTCAGCTCAAGTGTGCCGCCGTCCTTGCTGCCCGCGGGCGGGTCCAACGTCACCGTCTTCTCCTTGCCCGGAGCGATGTCCACATCTCCGTCGCGGTCGTCCGGCAACTGGATGTCGCCGACCCCGACTTCGACGTTCAGCTTCACCGTGCTGTCCTTCGGCACGATCACCTTCAGCTGTCCGGCCCCCACCTCGGCACTCGTCGTCACTGTCCGGTCCTTGCCGGGGCCGGCCCGGCTCAGGTCGAGGGTGCCGATGCCCGTACCCAGTTCGTAGTTGGGCCGGACCTGCTCCGACGTGGCCGGTTTCCAGTCCGTGCGCGCCCAGGTGGTGCTGATGTCCTTGGGCAGTGCCGCCGCGCCCGCGAGCAGCGTCGCTGTGATCACCGCGAGGATGATCGACCCCACCCCCGTACGCCCGGCGAAGGCACTGACGGCGATGCCGACCGCGAAGACGGCGAGCGCGCACGCGAGGCCGGTCTGCAGGCTGGTGCCGAGCGCCTGCTCCTCCCACGTCAGGCCCGTGCCGAGGCCGCCGGCGACCAGTGCCGTCAGGAAGACCGAGCCGCCGATCCAGCGCGGGCCGCGCGGCTTGGGCCGAGGGGTGGGAGCCGCAGGCTCGCCCTGCCGTATCCGACCGTGTGGCGGATCCGGCTGGTACTCGACGGTGACGCCCTCCGGCCCCCAGAAATAGCCCGAGATCCCGTCGTGCGTGCCGTCCTTGACGATCGGGTCCCGCCACCACGAGGGCGCCCCGGCCACCGGCGGTGCCTTCGCCTCGGGCGGTGCGTCCGCGACGGTCTGCGCCGCCACCGGGTCGGGGTCGGTCAGGCCGCGCTGCTGCGACCAGTACCCCGCGCCCGCGAGGAGCAGGGCGAGGACGGCGGCGAAGGTCAGCGCCCCGCCGTTGTTCAGCAGGGACAGGAAGACTCCGCAGCCGACGAGCGCGAAGAGCACGGCCGTCAGGGCCTGGCCGTCGACCCGGCCGGAGAGCAGCCTGCGCGCCTCGTTCTCCTCCTCGTCGTCGAAGGGGACGAACAGCCACGCGAAGCCGTAGAAGACAAGGCCGAGCCCGCTGGTGACCGAGAGGACCGCGAGACCGATCCGGAAGATCACCGGATCCATGTCGCAGTGCCGCCCGAGCCCCGCGCACACGCCGCCCAGCTTCTTCTGCCGGCGGTCACGGCGGAAGTTCCGCACGCCCGCGGGCCCGCCCGGCTCCTGTGCCGTGGCGGACAGCGGATCGCGGTGCGCGGCCTGCGGGCCCGTCCCGGCGGGCTGCTCGTCTGTCATGTGTCCATGGTGACGGGCGGGAGGCCGCGACGGCAGTCGGAACAACCCTGGCCGAACCCTGATATCACCCCTGACGCACCCCTGCCCCGACCTGCCGCCACCGTTCGTCCGGGGCGGAGATCAGGGGAGTCTCGGGGGTCGACCCTGATGCCCGCGCCCGCGTACGCGTGTGAATATCGGAGACATGCCGGAAGCCGCAGCAGTATCCATCGAAGACGAGCGGCCGCTGCGAAAGCTCTACCGCAGCGGTGACGGTCGTTGGCTCGGCGGAGTCGCGCGCGGCCTCGCTGGGCATCTCGGGCTGCCCGTCGTCTGGGTGCGGCTGATCTTCGTCGGCCTGTTCATGGCGGACGGCCTCGGCGCGCTGTTGTACGCGGCGTTCTGGTTCTTCGTGCCGCTGGGCGTCGGCGGTGTCGACGCCCAGCGCGCGCCCTCCGCCGTCACCACCGAGACGACGGCCGACGGGCGCCGCAAGCTCGTGGCCCGCAAGCCGGACAAGGGGCAGCTCGTCGCGCTGCTCGCGATGGTCGTCGTCGCCATGGTCTTCGTCGGCAATGTGGACCTGGGCAGTTCCACCAAGGCCTATCTCGTCCCGACCCTGCTCGTCGCCGCCGGTGTCGCCCTCGTCTGGCGCCAGGCCGACAACGCGCGCCGGGCCCGCTGGATGGCGGTCGGCCGCCGTCGGCGCACGTTGACCATCGCCCGTGCGGCGGCCGGGGTGCTGCTCGTCGGTGCCGGGGTCTCCGGCATCGTCGTGCTGCAGGGCTCGACCTCGCACCTCAGCTCCGTGCTGCAGGCGGCGCTCGCCGTGCTCGTCGGTGTCGCCCTGCTCGCAGGCCCCTATCTCGTACGCATGATGCAGGACCTCTCCGAGGAGCGCCTGATGCGGATCCGCGCCCAGGAGCGGGCGGAGGTCGCCGCGCATGTGCACGACTCGGTGCTGCACACCCTGACCCTGATCCAGCGCAACGCGGAGAACGCCTCGGAGGTGCGCAGGCTGGCCCGCGCCCAGGAGCGCGACCTGCGTCAATGGCTCTACAAACCGGAGGGCACGGGCAAGGACGAGGACGACGAGCCCGACACCCTCGCCGAGGCGGTCCGGCGCAACGCGGCGGAGGTCGAGGACAAGCACGGCGTCCCCATCGAGGTCGTCATAGTCGGCGACTGCCCGCTCGACGACCGGCTGTCCGCGCAGATGCAGGCCGCGCGGGAAGCGATGGTGAACGCCGCCAAGTACGGTGGCGAGGGCGGTGCGGTGCAGGTCTTCGCCGAAGTTGAGGGGGAGACCGTGTTCGTGTCCGTCCGGGACCGTGGCCCCGGGTTCGATCTGGATTCCGTGCCGGACGACCGCATGGGCGTACGAGAATCGATCATCGGCCGTATGCAGCGCAACGGCGGCACGGCGCGGCTGCGCGCGGTGCCGGGGGGCGGCACGGAAGTCGAGCTGGAGATGGAGAGGACGGCGACGACATGAGCGACGCGAGTGAGCCCGTGGGGCCCAGGGGCGGATCAGAGGGTGCGCCCGACCCGTCCGCGGCCGGACCGGACACGTCGGCCGGACCGGACACGTCGGCTGTGCCGACGGAATCGGCTCGGCCCGCCGATGCGGCCGGTGCTGCCGTCGGCGGTGACGAGGAAGGCCGCCGGGTGCGTGTCGTCCTTGTCGACGACCACCGGATGTTCCGTACGGGCGTGCAGGCCGAGATCGGCAGGACGGCGATCACGGGCGTCGAGGTCGTGGGTGAGGCCGCCGATGTCGATCAGGCGGTCACGGTCATCACGGCGACGCGTCCGGAGGTCGTGCTCCTCGACGTGCACCTTCCGGGCGGCGGCGGGGTCGAAGTCCTTCGCCGTTGCGCGCCGTTGATGTCCGACGCCGAGAACCCGGTGCGGTTCCTCGCGCTCTCCGTGTCGGACGCCGCCGAGGACGTCATCGGAGTCATCCGGGGCGGCGCCCGCGGCTATGTCACCAAGACCATCACCGGCACCGATCTGGTCGACTCCGTCTTCCGTGTGCAGGACGGCGACGCGGTGTTCTCGCCGCGGCTCGCCGGGTTCGTCCTCGACGCCTTCGCGTCGACCGACGCGCCGCCGGTCGACGAGGATCTGGACCGCCTCACCCAGCGCGAGCGCGAGGTGCTGCGGCTCATCGCGCGCGGGTACGCGTACAAGGAGATCGCCAAGCAGCTCTTCATCTCCGTGAAGACGGTGGAGTCGCATGTGTCGGCGGTGCTGAGGAAGTTGCAGCTGTCCAACCGGCACGAGCTGACGCGATGGGCGACGGCGCGGCGGCTGGTCTGACGGGTCGGCCGGACGTCAGCGGTGCGTGCCGCCCGTGACCGCGGTGGGGGTCAACTTCCGTACCGCCCAGCGGTAGTGGCCGACCGCCTTGGTGACGCCGACCAGGCCGGTCAGCCACAGGACGAGGCCGGCGCCCATGCCGAGGGCGACATCGCCGTACGAGTCGCGTCCCGGCTCGGCGTAGGCGGCGGCAGCGAAGGACGCCCACAGGCCCAGCGCGCACAGGACGAAAGAACCGAGGAGCCAGCAGAGGCTCAGGCCGGGGGAGCGGAGCGCGGAGTCCGCCGTCGGGTTGCTGTCCAACGCCAGCCAGGTGTCGGTGAGTTCGCGTATCTGCCGGTCGCGGCGGATGCCTAGGACGACGCCGATCACCGAGGGGGCGAGCGCCCCCAGGCCCAGGACGGCGCAGACCGGGCCGAACACAATGACCATGGGCTCCTTGTCCTCGACCATCTGGATCGGCAGCGCCAGCAGCGACCACCCGATGACGCCGCCGAGCCCCAACAGCCAGAGCAGCAGCAGCCGGTGTACTCCCAGGCTCCGCCCGCGCAGCTCTTCGAGTGCCATGCCGCGGTCGGCGAGGAGCGCGTTGCGGTCCGGCCAGGTGCGCAGGTGGGCGGGCGGCGGTGGGGGCGGCAGCGTACGGCGGGGCATGAGCCAGAACAGTACCTTCGGGCTGCTCGGAGCCTTCGTGAGGCCCTTCACGCCACCCGCGTGGCCCCCGCGAACGGCATCTGGCTGATCGGTGCCAGGCGCACCGGCGCGCTCGGGTTCGGGGCGTGGATCATCTGTCCGTTGCCCACGTAGATGCCGACGTGGCTGACGCCCTGGTAGAAGAAGACCAGGTCTCCCGGCTGCAGTTGGGAGCGCGGGACCCGGTTGCCCGCCGCGATCTGTGAGTACGTCGTACGGGGAATGGCGACCCCCGCGGAGCGGTACGCGGCCTGGGTGAGCCCGGAGCAGTCGAAGGCGTTGGGGCCCGTGGCGCCCCATACGTACGGGCTGCCGAGCGCCTTGTAGGCGTAGGAGACGGCTGTCGACGCACGGGCGTTGGGGGCTTTCGCCAGGGCGTCCAGGGCGGCGTCGCGGCCGGCGGCGCGGGAGGTCCGGTCCTGATCGCCGTCGCCCGCGAGCCGCGCCCGCTCTTCGGCGGTCAGCCGGGCGAGCAGCCGCTTGGCGGAGTCCAGCTTTCCGTTGACCGTCTTCTTGTGCTTCCTCAGCTCCGCCTGGCGGGATTCGAGGCGGTCGAGCGTGCCGTCGGCCTCGCTGTGCAGCTGGTCGATCTCCTGGAGCTGCTTGCGTACGCCGCTGACGGCCGAGGCCTGGCGGCTGCCCGCACGGTCGGCGAGCGCGGCGCGCTCCAGGAACTGGTCGGGGTCGGAGGAGAGCGCGAGCTGGACGGCGGGATCGATGCCGCCGCTGCGGTACTGCGCCGCGGCGATCGAACCGAGGCCCTCGCGCGCCGAGTTGAGCTTCTCCGTCTTGCGGGCCGCCTCGTCACGCAGCTCGCCCAGGGACTCCTCGGCGTTGTCCGCCTTCTCCTTGGCGCCGTTGTACTTCTCGGCGGCGATCTCCGCCTCGCGGTAGAGCGCGTCGACCTTGGACTTCACCTCGGTCGGGCTGAGCCGGGGGTCCGCGTGGCCCGTCCCGTCGAAGGCGGTCGCCGTGGCGGCCCCGGCGAGGGCGAGGGTGGCGGCGGTACGGGCCGTACCGCCGCTGAGCGCGCGCTGTCTGGGCTTGCGGTGAGCTGCCACGACGGGGCTCCTTAGGGTCCGGCGACGGCCCGCACAGGGGGAGCGGACCGCCGCCGGGTTTCTCGGCGGTGGTGTCCGACTGCCGCCCCTGGTCCGGACGGCGGTGGGGAGCCGGTCACCTGACGAAGGACGCTAAACCTGACCGTCACGGGTTGGTGACGGAATGTACGCAACTGGCGGAAGTGCTCCGGCCGGTGACCGTATGTGGCCGCGCGCATCGCGTGGACACACAGCCTTCGCACAGGCCCCTGACCGATGCGCCGCTTGTGGCCCACCTGGGTGCCGAGCGGTGGTAAGGCCCCGGCTAGGCTCCGGTTCCATGGACGTACTCACCCATGTCTTCGTCGGTCTGCACATCATCGGTATCGCCTCCCTGCTGGGCGGCTTCCTCACCCAGATGAAGCAGATGGGCCAGGGCACGGCCCGCTTCAACCCCGCGATGCTGCACGGCGCGCTGACCATGCTGGTCACCGGCGTGATCCTGGTGGGCCTCAACCAGGCGGACGACAACCCGGTCAACAACCTCAAGATCGGCATCAAGATGGCCGTGCTGATCGTGATCCTCGCGCTGGTCTATGTGAAGCGGGACGAGGAGAAGGTCGACAAGCGCATGTTCGGTGCGGTGGGGCTGCTGACCACGGCGAACATCTTCATCGCGGTGCTGTGGACCTGAGTCCGGATATCCAACCGACGCACTACGCACGCGTGGCCCGCATCCCCGAGAGGATGCGGGCCACGCGCGCGTAGGCGTAGAGGCGCGGGTTACGCGGGGCGCACCACGCTGTGGATCGGCATGTAGTAGATCGACTCGACGCGGACGTTCGTGCCCGGCTTCGGGGCGTGGATCATCTTGCCGTCGCCGATGTAGATCCCTACGTGGCTGATGTCGTCGTAGAAGAACACCAGGTCACCCGGCTTGGCGTCGGCGGTCTTCACCGTCGTGCCGACCTTCACCTGGTCC
The DNA here is from genome assembly GCF_026340305.1 of Streptomyces sp. NBC_01381. Lineage (NCBI taxonomy): Bacteria > Bacillati > Actinomycetota > Actinomycetes > Kitasatosporales > Streptomycetaceae > Streptomyces > Streptomyces sp. NBC_01381. The sequence continues at coordinate 89,463 of NZ_JAPEPI010000002.1, forward strand.
CACGTGGTGCGCGGCAGGGAGATGCCCGCGGCCTTCCACGCGTCCTGGGTGAGCCCGGAGCAGTCGTAGGAGTCGGGGCCCGTGGCACCCCACACGTACGGCTTGCCGATCTGCGCCTCCGCGAAGGCGATGACCTTCGCGGCCTTCGTCGCGTAGCCGCTGTCGGTGTCCCCGGAGCCGGTACCGGTGTCCGGGGTCTCCGTGTTGTCGCCGGTCCCGCCGGTCCCGTCGTTCTGCTGCTCTTCCTCGCGCTCCTTGGCGGCTGCCTCTTCCGCCGCCTTGCGCTTGGCCTCCGCCTCCGCCTCGGCCTTCTGCTTGGCCGCCAGTTCGGCGGCCTTGCGCTTGGCCTCTTCTTCCTTCTTCTTCTCGATCGCCGCGAGCCGCGCCTTCTCCTCGGCGGTCAGCTCAGAGAGCAGCGTCCGGGCCTTCGTGAGCTTGTCCTGGACGGTCTTCTTGCTCGTCTTCAGGTCGTCCCGCGAATCGCTCAGCGTCTCCAGGGACTTCGCGGCCTTCGTGCGCTGCTTCGTCGCCGACGCCTGCTGCGTCTGGTAGTCGTCGACGGCCTTCTTCTGGCGCTCGGTCAGCCGGTCCGAGAGATGGTTCTGGTCGAAGTACCCCTGCGGGTCATCGGCGAGCATCATCGTGGCGGTCTCGGAGACGGCGCCGGTGCGGTACTGGGCCGCGGCGAACGAACCGAGCTCCTGGCGGGCCTCGTTCAGCTTGTCCGTGCGCTGGGCCACGTCGTCCAGAAGGGTGTCGACCTTCTTGCGCTGCTTCTCGGTGCGCTCCTTGGCCGAGTTGTACTTCTGGGTGGCCACGCCGGCCTGCTGGTAGAGGTCGTCGACTTTCTTCTGGACCTCTTCGAGGCTGGGCTTCTGTGGCGCCGAGGGGGCCGCTTGGGCGCTCTGCGACAAGAGGGCCACGGAGGTGAGGGCCGCCGTCGTGATGCCGATGGCGGGAGTGGTGCGTATGCCGGCAATGCGGGTCCGCGGCTTGCGGTGCGACGCCAAGGGAGGCGACTCCTTCCGTAGACCGCCTACCGGGTTAGCTGTCGGGTTCGGGCGGGTGGTTCGGAAGGTTGCCCTACAGTCCCGTACTTCGTACGGGACCGATTCACCCCAAGGTCTTGGTGGGTCCCCGGCTCCGAGGAGGTCGGACTCGGCGGAGGCCACCCGTTCCCGGCGGGGTTCGCCGGTGGAAGTACGAGCAGCCCGCGGAGCACGCTAGCCAACTCGTGTGGTCCGTGTGAAGGTTGATGTTCGATATGCCCGATACATTTTCGTGACTTTACGAAGCTCTTGACGCGGGCACGCCGTGCCGTAGCGGAGTGTCACCGTCCGCGGGCGGGGCGTAGGCAGATGAAGGTGGCCGGAACCCGGGGCGGGTTGTCAGTGGGGCCGCCTAGACTCGGGAGGCGATGAGCAGCCTCTTTGATGACAGCTTCCTGGCGGACCTCCAGCCCTCGCGGGCATCGGAGGGGGAGCCCCCGCCGCCGCCCGAGGACAGTGCTCCGGAGCCCATTCCGGATGATCTGTTCGACGGGAAGTTCGACGCGCCCACGCCCCGGGACGCGCACTACCGCGGCGGCGCGCCCCGCCCGGTGATCGACCCGGCGGCGCTGCTCGACGGTCTCAACGAGAACCAGCGCGCGGCCGTCGTGCACGCGGACTCCCCGCTGCTCATCGTGGCCGGTGCCGGCTCCGGCAAGACCCGGGTCCTGACCCACCGCATCGCGCACCTCCTGGCCGAGCGGCATGTGCACCCGGGGCAGATCCTGGCGATCACGTTCACGAACAAGGCCGCGGGCGAGATGAAGGAGCGCGTCGAGCAGCTCGTCGGGCCGCGCGCCAACGCGATGTGGGTGTCGACCTTCCACAGCGCCTGCGTCCGCATCCTGCGCCGCGAGTCGAAGAAGCTGGGCTTCACCTCCTCCTTCTCGATCTACGACGCCGCCGACTCCAAGCGGCTCATGGCGCTGGTCTGCCGTGACCTGGACATCGACCCCAAGAAGTTCCCGCCGAAGTCCTTTAGCGCCAAGGTCTCGAACCTGAAGAACGAGCTGATCGACGAGGAGACCTTCGCGGGACAGGCCGCCGACGGCTTCGAGAAGACCCTCGCCCAGGCGTACGCGATGTACCAGTCGCGGCTGCGCGAGGCGAACGCGCTCGACTTCGACGACCTGATCATGACGACGGTCCATATGTTCCGCGCGTTCCCGGACGTCGCCGAGCACTACAGGCGCCGCTTCCGGCACGTGATGGTCGACGAGTACCAGGACACCAACCACGCCCAGTACGCCCTGGTGCGCGAGCTGGTCGGCCCCTCCGGAGGCGAGGGCAGTGATGTCGGCGAACCCGCCGAGCTCTGTGTCGTGGGTGACGCGGACCAGTCGATCTACGCCTTCCGCGGCGCCACCATCCGCAACATCCTCCAGTTCGAGGAGGACTACCCGAACGCGACGACGATCCTCCTGGAGCAGAACTACCGCTCCACGCAGACGATCCTGACCGCCGCCAACGCGGTCATCGAGCGCAACGAGAGCCGCCGCCCCAAGAACCTGTGGACGAACGCGGGCGCGGGCGCGCGCATCACCGGCTATGTCGCCGACACCGAGCACGACGAGGCGCAGTTCGTCGCCGACGAGATCGACCGGCTCACCGACGCGGGCGACGCGAAGGCCGGCGACGTCGCGATCTTCTACCGGACGAACGCGCAGTCGCGTGTCTTCGAAGAGATCTTCATCCGCGTCGGCCTGCCCTACAAGGTCGTCGGCGGCGTCCGCTTCTACGAGCGCAAGGAGGTCCGGGACGTCCTCGCGTATCTGCGCGTGCTCGCCAACCCGGAGGACTCCGTCCCGCTGCGGCGCATTCTGAACGTACCCAAGAGGGGCATCGGCGACCGCGCGGAGGCGATGATCGACGCGCTCTCGCAGCGCGAGAAGATCTCCTTCCCGCAGGCGCTGAAGCGCGTCGACGAGGCGTACGGAATGGCGGCCCGCTCGGCGAACGCCGTCAAGCGTTTCAACACGCTGATGGAGGAGCTGCGGACCATCGTCGAGTCCGGTGCGGGCCCGGCCGTCGTCCTGGAGGCCGTGCTCGAACGGACCGGCTATCTCGCCGAGTTGCAGGCCTCGACCGACCCTCAGGACGAGACGCGCATCGAGAACCTCCAGGAACTGGCCGCCGTGGCCCTGGAGTTCGAGCAGGACAGCGGTGCGGCGGGCGAGACGGGCGCCGAGACGGAGACCGAGGCCGAGGCGGAGGGTGCGGGCGCGGGTGTCTCCGGTTCGCTCTCCGAGTTCCTGGAGCGGGTCGCGCTCGTCGCCGACTCGGACCAGATCCCGGACGAGGAGGACGACGGCTCCGGTGTCATCACGCTGATGACCCTGCACACCGCCAAGGGCCTGGAGTTCCCCGTCGTCTTCCTGACCGGCATGGAGGACGGCGTCTTCCCGCACATGCGCTCCCTCGGCCAGGTCAAGGAGCTGGAGGAGGAGCGCCGTCTGGCGTACGTGGGCATCACGCGCGCGCGGGAGCGGCTGTATCTGACGCGGTCCTCGATGCGCAGCGCCTGGGGCCAGCCCTCGTACAACCCGCCCTCGCGCTTCCTCGAGGAGATCCCCGACGCCCATCTGGACTGGAAGCGGACGGGGTCCGTCGGCGCGCCGGCGTCCTCCGGACCCGCGGCGGGCATCGCGTCCTCCCTGTCGTCGTCGCGCTCGCGTGCCGGGGGCGCACAGGGCTTCGCCACGCGCCGTGCCACCGAGAAGCCGGTGGTCTCGCTGGCGGTCGGTGACCGGGTGACGCACGACCAGTTCGGCCTCGGGACCGTGGTCGGGGTGAAGGGCTCGGGTGCGAACGCCGAGGCGACGGTGGACTTCGGAGAGCCCAAGCCGAAGCGCCTGCTGCTGCGGTACGCGCCGGTGGAGAAGCTGTAACGCCGGGGGCGGCGGCCGGAGTTGCGTCGGGTCGCCGCCGCGGGTCACGGCCGCAGTTACGTCGGGTCGAGGTCGTGGCTGCGCAGCCACGGCAGCGGGTCTATCGCCGAGCCGCCGCCGGGACGCACCTCGAAGTGCAGATGCGGTCCCGTGGAGTTGCCGGAGTTCCCGGAGAAGGCGATGACGTCGCCCGCCTTGACGGGGCCGCTGGAGATCTTGTGCGTGGAGAGGTGGCAGTACCACGTCTCCGTGCCGTCCTTGGCGGTCACTATCGCCATGTTTCCGTAGGCGCTGTTCCACTTTGTGGAGACGGTTCCGTCGGTCGCGGCCATCACTTCGGTGCCGTACGACACCGGGAAGTCGATTCCGGAGTGCGCCGACATCCAGTTGATGCCCGCCTGGCCGTAATAGGCGCTCAGCCCCTGCTGCTTGACCGGCAGCGCGAACTTGGGGCGCAGACGCTCCTTGCGTGCGGCTTCCTCGGCGGCCTTCTTCTCGGCGGCCACCTTCTGCGCCTTGAGGTCGATGCGTTCCTGGGTGCGGCTCGCCCGGTCCGCGAAGTCGCCCGCGTCCGCCGAGAGGTTCTCCAGCTGCGTGTCGAGCTTGTTGTTGGCCGCGGAGGGCTTCACCGACGTCGGGTCCGGGGCCGTGGCGGCCTGGGTCTCCTTGCCGTCGTCACCGCCGAAGTTGCTCACGGAGGCGGCGGCGATACCGGCGACGCCCATCACGCAGGCCGAGGGCACGGCCACCGTGAGCAGGGCGGAGCGCTTGGCGGGGGTGCGGCGGCGGGTCCGCGAACGGGAGCCGCGGGAGCGGTCCATGACCGGCGGCTCGTCGTCGCCGGCGTCGCGTCCGAAGCTCGGCTCGATCGGGCCGAGCGGCTCTGCGGGCGCCTCGTCCGGGGTGAACTCGTGTTCGGCGGGGGCGGGTTGGGCGTACGGATCGGACGCGTAGGACTCGACCGGGGTGTCGGCCGCGTACGCCGCGTGCGCGTAGGCCTCGGCGGGCTCGGCGGGCTCGTACGGATCCAGGGTTCCGTGCTCTTCGACAAGCGCCGTCGTGTGCGCCTCGGTTGCCCCGTACGTCTCGTGTGTCCCGGTCGCCCCGTACGCCGCCTCGTGGCCGCCGGAGTTCCACGCCGTCGCGTCGTACGCCCCGGTGTCGAAGGACTGCGCCTCCCACTGGCCGGTCTGCTGCGGCTGGTTCCAGGCGGTGGAGTCCCACTGTTCACTGGCGTCGGGGCCCGGCTGGGCGGGGATGTCCGTGGCGAGCGTCTGGTAACCGCCGGTCGACCATGCGGCGCTGGTGTCGTAACTGCCCGTCTCGTAGCCGTTCGCGTCGTACGCGACCTGGTGCTGCGCGGCGTACGGGTCGTAGCCGAGTGTCTGCTGCGTCCCCGTGGTTGACCACTGGCCGGTGTCGTACTGACTGCCGGGCATGTCGCCGAAGAGCGGATCGGAGGCGAAACTTCCGGTGTCGGGACTCGCCGTGTCGTAGCCGCCGGTGGTGGTGAACGTGCCGGTGGAGTAGCCGTCGTACCCGGCGTAGCCGCCGTGCTGCGTGCCCTGGTCGTACGACGCATAGGGCGCGTAGTCGGCGGGTGCCGAGGCCGGGGGAGTGGGGGTCCCCGACGGGTGACGGTCGTTCACCAACTTCTCTTTCGCCTCGGCAGCAGGGGGCAGAGCAGTGCGGTGACTGTACCCGGCGGTACGCGGGCGCGACAATCTTCGGCAGGTTTCCCGATCTCAGGAAACGGGCATTCGGCCGCCTTTCGGCGGACTGTGGGCACAGGTTTGGCCCTGCGTTCGAGAAACGTTCGACGAATCGTGGTGAACGCAGGGCGCGGGAGCCGCTGCTGAAGTCGCCGCGCGTGCCGCATTTGCGTCACCGCGTGCCGCTTCATGCCACCGCGCGTGCCGCCTTCACATCGCCGCGCCTGCCGCTTTCACGCCACCGTCAGTCCGTTCAGCCCGCCCGCGCCCCGATCTCCCGTGGCCGGCTGGTCGATGGCCTGGCGGATTCCGGTGGCGACCGCGGGATGCACGGGCAGGGCGAGGTGGCCGATGCCGGAGACGCGTACGTTCTGCGCGATGAGGTCGGGATGGTCGATGCAGGCCGTTTCCAGGGGATCCATCAGCCGGTCCAGGTCGCTCCAGAAGCTCACGAAGCGCGTGCGGCACTCGGGCGCGGGTTCGCGCAACTCCTCGATCACATCTGAGCCGGGGCGCATCTGGCGCACGATCGGGTGCGCGTCGGCCAGCGGCACCACCCGTGTGCCCGAGTGCGGCGTACCAAGGGTGACCAGCGTGCGCACGCGCCGGTCGCCGCCCAGGCGCTGCGCGTAATAGCGGGCGATCAGGCCGCCGAGGCTGTGGCCGACGATGTCGACCCGGTCGTGGCCCGTGCGCTCGCAGATCTCCTCAATGTGGCGGCCGAGCAGCTCGGCGGCGGTGCGGATGTCGCAGGTGAGAGGGGAGTAGTTGAGGGACTCCACGTGCTGGCGGCCGTGCTGGGCCAGGGAGCGGCGGAGCAGCACGAAGACGGAGCGGTTGTCGATGAAGCCGTGCAGCAGGACGACCGGCGGCCTGCTCTCGGTGGGGAGCCGAGGGGCTTCGGGGGGTGACGGCGCGGGGATGCTCCTGCGTTCCGGCACGATGCCCGAGGGGTAGAGGAGGAGATGCCCGGTGAGGATCGCCAGCTCGAGCGCGGTCGCTTTCAGCAGGGTCAGGGAGAGTCCCGCCAGTCTGGCGGGGAGCAGCGAGCAGAGCGGGCGAAAGGGCAGGACCCTCGTGACGGTCATGGTCGACCTCCCGGTCGGCACGCGGGAGGACGGCTCTGTCCCCCGTGTGCCCGTAGCGGGGAGGCGCGGCGGAGGGCGGGCGGCGGCGCGTGGTCGGCGCCGGTGGCCTGCCCACCGGCGGCGCGATCGCCGATACGCCGCATCACCACGCCGCGCGGCTGACTGCGCGGTGGTGCGGCGACCTCCTTGCGGCTCCCCTTGCGCCGTCCCGGATACGGTCCGTATACCGCTGGATACGGGAGTGGCGCGCAGCGAACGTGTCCCATCGTGTGATTTCCCCCTCGCTCTCCACCGTGAAACTGCCGGGTGAGAGATGCTGGAGATAACGTTCGTTCACTTCCCCGGCCGGTGCGGCACGGGGTGCCAGTGCTTGGACAGATGGATATCGGTACATGGAGGCAGTGATGGGTGTGGCAGCCGGTCCGATCCGCGTGGTGGTCGCCAAGCCGGGTCTCGACGGTCATGATCGCGGGGCCAAGGTGATCGCGCGGGCACTGCGTGACGCCGGTATGGAGGTCATCTACACCGGGCTGCACCAGACGCCCGAGCAGGTCGTGGACACCGCGATCCAGGAGGACGCCGACGCGATCGGTCTCTCCATCCTCTCCGGTGCGCACAACACGCTCTTCGCGCGCGTGATCGAGCTCCTCAAGGAGCGCGACGCGGAGGACATCAAGGTCTTCGGCGGCGGCATCATCCCCGAGGACGACATCGCCCCGCTCAAGGAGAAGGGCGTCGCGGAGATCTTCACGCCCGGGGCGACGACGGCTTCGATCGTGGAGTGGGTCCGGGCGAACGTGCGGCAGCCTGCGGGCGCCTGAGCGGTTCGCCTTCTTGGGGGTGCGGGCGGGGGTGCCGGTTTTCATGGCGCCCCCGGTTTTGCCTGCCCCGGCGCTGGCGCTGGCGTGCTCGGCGGATTCGCTTGCCCTGGCGTACGGGGCTCCACCCCCAGCTCCGCGCGCATCGCCGCGCGCAGGCGCAACGTGCTGACCAGGCGCTGGAACGCCTCCGACCAGTAGCCGCCAGCGCCGGGCGACGCGTCCTCCGGCTCGTCCGGGATCGCGGTGAGCACGTCGAGCCGGACCGCCTCCGCCGGGTCCAGGCAGCGCTCCGCCAGGCCCATCACGCCGCTGAAGCTCCAGGGATAACTCCCCGCGTCCCGCGCGATGTTCAGCGCGTCGACCACGGATCGCCCCAGGGGCTCCGACCAGGGCACCGCGCAGACGCCTAGCAGCTGGAACGCCTCCGAGAGACCGTGCGCCGCGATGAACCCCGCGACCCAGTCGGCCCGCTCCCCGGCGGGCAGCGCGGCCAGGAGTTTCGCGCGCTCGGCGAGCGACGCCGCGCCCGGTCCCGCCGCGTCGGGCGACGCGGGGGCACCGAGGAGCGCGCGGGACCAGGTCGCGTCGCGCTGCCGCACGGCGGCTCGGCACCACGCCGCGTGCAGCTCGCTCCTCCAGTCGTCGGCCACGGGCAGCGCCACGATCTCGGCGGGGGCTCGGCCGCCGAGCCGCTGCGGCCAGCAGGCGAGAGGGGTCGCCTCCACCAACTGACCCAGCCACCAGGACCGTTCGCCCCGGCCGGCGGGTGGCTTCGGGACGACGCCGTCGCGCTCCATGCCCGCGTCGCACTCGTGCGGGGCTTCGACCGTGAGCGTCGGCGTGCTCTTCGTGCCGTTCGCATGGTCGATGGCCACACAGGAAGCGGCCCGGTCCGCCATCCGCGCGGCGAGGGCGGACGAGGGGAGCGCGGAGAGCAGCTCGGCCGCCGTGGCGCGGATGTTGCGACTGCGGTCGGCGAGTGCCTGTTCCAGGAACGGCTCGTCGGCGTCGCAGAGCCGCGTACGCAGCGAGTCGAGGAACATCAGGCGGTCCTCCGCCCGCTCCGTGCCCCAGGTGGTGGCGAGCAGGTCCCGCGCGGCGGCCGGGTCGTGGGCCCGCACCGACGCGAGCAGGGCGACGCGCTCTGCGAACAGGCCCTCCTCCCACAGCTGTTGGACCTGCGCCGTCTCCTCCGGGGCGGGCAGGGCCACGCCGCCGCCCGGGGTGGAGCGCAGCGCGAACTTCCAGTCGGGGTTGAGCCGTGCGAGCCACAGCGCGCGGGGGCCCGCGAAGGCGAGGGCCTGTGGCCGGAGGTCGGTGCGCCCACGGGCCGCGTTCAGGAGCGCGGGAAGCAGCTCCGGGGGTGCCGCGAAGCCCCGTTCGTTGGCCAACGCCAGCCACTGCGGGAGCAGTTCCATCAGATCGGGCACCGCGCCACGGCGTCCTCCGCTGCCCGCTCCGGGGTGATCGGTGAGCAGGGTGGCGAGGCGGCGCCGGGCCGTGGGCGGCACGCCGGGCCTGGGGTCGTCGGCGGCGGGCTCGGGCGGCGCGGCGGCGGGCGCGGGGCGCAGGCCCGCTCTGCGCCGGAGGGTCTGCACGGCGGCCGCGTCCAGGAGCGCGGTCGGGGCGTCCTTGCCCGGTGCGTGTACGGGGGGTGTGCGGCGGTCGGTGCCGAGGAGCGCGGCGGTCACCAGCTCCTCCCAGGGGGTGGCGGCGGCCTCGTCGAGCGGGGTGGTGCCGGTCATGAGGTCCCTTCTTGTGAAGTAAGCGCCTTTGAAATGCCTGCTTTTGGAGTATGTGATGCTGCACGGGCGGCAGCGGTGGCGTGAGGTGCGGTCAGCACAGCGGCACCACTTCTCCTGTTCCCTGCGGCCAGGCCGTCAGGGGAGTGAAGCCCTGATGGCCACATTCGCCGAACACCGTCACCGGAGCGCCTCCGGAGAGTGCAATCAGGCGCCACAGCCCAGGTCTGGACGTCGCGGACGGGGTGATGGGCAGGGCAAGACCCCCTTCCGCGTCGGCCAGTTGCCAGCCGTCCGCGTGCGGGGTCGGTATCACCTCGCGCAGCGTCACCGGCCAGGAATCCAGCCACGGGTCCAGTCGCAGCGCTTCTCCGTAGTGGGACGTCGCCCGCGCCGTGCTCACACCGGGCGGCCGGGCCGCCGTGGGTGCCGGCGCCGCGAACTGCTCGCCCAGATCCGTGCGCAGCTGTCCGACGCCCGGGTGGGCGGTCAGCTCGGCGTCCAGCGCAAGGCCGACCGGAAGCGAGAGCGCCGGGGCGCGGCCCGCGGCTCCGTACGAGAGAAGCAGGGCCGTGCGCCCGCACCCCGTGCCGTGCAGCCAGATACGGCGGGTGGTGAGCTTGCTGTCCGCCGTGTCGTACTGCGCGAGCACCAGCCAGTTGTCCCGCACCGGTGGGCCCTGCGCGGGCGTGGGCAGGCCGACGCGGGAGCGGACCGTGCCGGCCAGCGCGTCCGGCAGCCGCTCACGGTGCAGCCAGCCCTGGTCGAGGAGGTGGAGCAGTGCGCACTCCTCCAGCATCCGCACCGGCCAGCCGGGCCCGGAGGACGGTATGGCCCCCAACTCCCGCACCCGCGCGGCAAGTCCGGGCGCCTGCGCGTCGACCATCCGGGCCGCCGTCTCCTCCCACAGCCCGTACCCCGTCTGTTCGGCGGCCGCTATGCCGCCGCGCAGCAGATCGGAGAGGCGCTGCTCAAGCTCCGTCGCCCCCGCCGTGACCCGCTCGGCCCGCCGCTCCGCCCTGCGGCGCGCGGCCTCCGGATCGGCGGGCGCGGGCGGGCCCGGCTCTGCGGCCGGGCCCTGCTTCGACTCCGCTCCTCTACGGCGCGCCGAGAGCCACTCCCGCGCCCATTCCGGCGGCTGCGCATCGGGCACCCTTCCATCCGTCCCCGTCCAGAGCAGCAGCAGCCCGAGCGCGTGCTTGCACGGGAACTTGCGGCTCGGACAACTGCACTTGTACGCCGGTCCCGCCGATCCGGTGATGCCTGCGATGTCCACGACTGTCTGATACGGCTTGCTGCCGCTGCCCTTGCACAACCCCCACACAGCCCCCTCGCCCGAACTGCCTGCCTCCGACCACGGCCCGGCGATGCCGAGCCTGCTTCCCGCCTTGCGTGACGGGGCATCAGGTGCCAGTGCAAGGACCTGATCCGCCGTCCAGCGCACCCCCTGCTGAGTCATGTCTCCGACGGTAGGTCCCGCCACTGACAATCGACCTGGCGCCCGGTATTCGTGCAGGTCAGAGGCGTTAAGAGGTCGATTGTCAGTGGCGTGGTGCACCGTTGGAAACACATCCGGTCCAGACGCGTCCGGACGAGCTGGAGGGGGATCGCTCCATGACCGTTTCCGTCGACGAGACGACGACCGACAACCAGCAGGCAGAGGTGCTGCGGCCGCACGCCGAGCATGCCTTCGCGGCCGAACTCGCCGCGCTGGCCGCGCAGGACGAGCGGCCCCGGCCCGCCCGCTGGCGGCTTTCGCCCTGGGCCGTCGCGATGTATCTGCTCGGAGGCACGCTGCCGGACGGAACGGTCATCACGCCGAAGTACGTGGGCCCGCGCCGCATCGTCGAGGTCGCCGTCAGCACCCTCGCCACCGACCGTGCCCTGCTGCTGCTCGGTGTGCCCGGCACGGCGAAGACCTGGGTGTCCGAGCATCTGGCGGCCGCCGTCAGCGGTGACTCGACGCTGCTCGTGCAGGGCACGGCCGGCACGCCGGAAGAGGCGATCCGCTACGGCTGGAACTACGCGCAACTGCTCGCGCACGGCCCCAGCCGCGATGCGCTCGTGCCCAGCCCCGTCATGCGGGCCATGGCCGACGGCATGACGGCGCGCGTCGAGGAGCTGACCCGCATCCCCGCCGACGTACAGGACTCGCTGATCACGATCCTGTCGGAAAAGACCCTGCCCATACCGGAGTTGGGCCAGGAGGTGCAGGCCGTGCGTGGCTTCAACCTCATCGCCACCGCCAACAACCGCGACCGCGGGGTCAACGACCTGTCGAGCGCGCTGCGCCGCCGCTTCAACACGGTCGTCCTGCCGCTGCCGGAGAGCGCGGACGCGGAGGTCGAGATCGTCTCGCGCCGCGTCGACCAGATCGGGCGCGCGCTCGATCTGCCGGCCGGGCCCGACGGTATCGACGAGATACGCCGCGTCGTCACCGTCTTCCGCGAGCTGCGGGACGGCGTCACGGCCGACGGGCGTACGAAGGTCAAGTCGCCCAGCGGCACGCTCTCGACGGCCGAGGCGATCTCCGTGGTCACCAACGGCCTTGCCCTGGCTGCCCACTTCGGGGACGGCGTGCTGCGGCCCGGAGATGTCGCCGCGGGCATTCTCGGCGCGGTCGTCCGCGACCCGGCGGCGGATCGGGTGATCTGGCAGGAGTACTTGGAGGCGGTGGTCCGTGAGCGTGACGGCTGGAAGGACTTCTACCGCGCGTGCCGCGAGGTGAGTGTGTGACGGATGTCGGCGGGATCCGAGGTGAGAGGCGAGAGGGGGTGCGGACATGAGTGACGAGGCGTGCGGGGGTGTGGAGCCCGGCGGGGGCGTGGAGTTGGGTACGGAGGCTGAGGGCGAGGCGGAGTTGATCAGTGGTGCGGAATCCGGCGAGGCCGCCGTGGCTCGGGGGCGTTCGGGGGAAGGGCCGCTGCTGCTCGGTGTGCGGCACCACGGGCCGGGGTCGGCGCGGGCGGTGCGGGCCGCGCTTCAGGAGGCCGCTCCCCGAGTGGTGCTGATCGAGGGGCCGCCGGAGGCCGACGCGTTGGTGCCGCTCGCGGCGGACGAGGGCATGCGGCCGCCGGTCGCGCTGCTCGCGCATGTGGTGGACGAGCCGGGCCGCTCGGCGTTCTGGCCGCTCGCCGAGTTCTCTCCGGAGTGGGTGGCGATCCGGTGGGCCGCGGGGGCGGGCGTTCCGGTGCGGTTCATGGATCTGCCGGCGGCGCATTCGCTGGCGCGGGAGGAGAGCGCGGCGGATTCGGATGCGGGCGCCGAGGTGGACGCGGTGCGGATCGACCCGCTTTCCGTGCTCGCCGAGACCGCCGGGTACGACGATCCCGAGCGGTGGTGGGAGGACGTCGTGGAGCACCGGGGCACGGGCGGGGACGTGTTCGCGCCGTTCGAGGCGCTCGGCGAGGCCATGGGGGTGCTGCGCGAGGAGTACGGGAGCGGCGGGCACGACCGGGACCTGGTCCGCGAGGCGCATATGCGGATCCAACTCCGGGCGGCACAGCGGGAGTTCGGTGGCGATCGGGTTGCCGTCGTGTGCGGGGCCTGGCATGTGCCCGCGCTGCGGCAGAAGGTGACCCTGGCGGCCGACCGTGCGCTGCTCAAGGGGTTGCCCAAGGTGAAGGTCGACATGACCTGGGTGCCCTGGACGCACCGCCGGCTGGCCCGGGCGAGCGGGTACGGGGCGGGGATCGCGTCGCCCGGCTGGTACGGGCATCTGTTCAGCGTGCCCGACCGGCCTGTCGAGCGCTGGCTGACCAAGGTGGCGCGGCTGCTGCGCGACGAGGACAGGATCGTGTCGTCCGCGCACGTCATCGAGGCGGTGCGGCTCGCGGACACGCTCGCCGTGATGCGGGGGCGTCCGCTGCCGGGGCTGACCGAGACGACGGATGCGGTCCGGTCGGTGCTGTGCGAGGGCTCCGACGTACCGCTCTCCCTCGTGCACGACAAGCTCGTCGTCGGGGACGTCCTCGGGGAGGTGCCCGAATCGGCGCCCGCGGTGCCGTTGCAGCGGGACCTCACGCGGCTGCAGCGGAAGCTGCGGCTCAAGCCGGAGGCGCTGGAGCGGGAGTTGGAGCTCGATCTGCGCAAGGAGACGGACGCGGCACGCAGCAGGCTGCTGCATCGCCTCCGGCTCCTGGGGATCGGCTGGGGCGAGCCGGCGGAGTCGCGGGGGAGCACGGGTACGTTCCGGGAGACCTGGCGGTTGCGGTGGGAGCCGGAGCTTTCCGTGCGGGTGGCGGAGGCGGGGGTGTGGGGGACGACGGTCCTGGCCGCGGCGACCGCGAAGGTCGAGGCCGAGGCGGTGGGGGCGGGGGCGCTGGCCGATGTGACCTCGCTTGCCGAGCGGTGTCTGCTGGCGGAGTTGCCGGATGCGTTGCCCGTGGTGATGCGGGTGCTTGCGGATCGGGCGGCGTTGGATGCGGATGTCGGGAACCTTGCGCAGGCGTTGCCTGCGTTGGTTCGGGCCCTCCGTTATGGGGATGTGCGGGGTACGGGGACGGCTGCGTTGGGCTCTGTGGCTGTGGGGCTTGCTGAGCGGGTGTTTGTGGGGTTGCCCCCTGCGTGTGCGGGGCTTGATGAGGACGCGGCCTTTGTCATGCGGGGGCACGTTGATGCGGTTCACCAGGCGGTGGGCTTGTTGGGGGAGTTGGACCTTGCGCCTGGTTCGTCAGCGCCCGGCAGTGGGGCGTTGTGCCCACCCGTTCCGCCGTGCGGAACGCCTGCCCACAACGCGGGCGGCCCGGCTGGCCGCGGCGAGGGCGGAGCGTCTGCCCACAACGGGGAGGGCGGTGGGTCGACCGTGGCTCCCGACAACGGGGGCGGCCTGGTTGGCCACAGCAGGGGCGGAACGCCTGCCCGCAACGTGAGCGGGGGCGGGCATGGTTTGAAGCTGCGGTGGTGGGGTGTGCTTCGGGTGTTGGGGGAGCGGGAGAGTGTTGTTGGTGTGGTGCGGGGGCGGTGTGTGCGGGTTCTTATGGATTGTGGGGAGTTGGGGGAGGGGGAGGCCGCTCGGTTGATGGGGCTTGCTCTGTCTCGGGGGAATGAGCCCGCTGAGGCCGCTGCCTGGATTGAGGGGTTCGTGGGTGGTGGGTCGGGGGGCGGCATGTTGCTCGTGCACGACGAGCGGTTGCTCGGGCTTGTCGATGAGTGGTTGAGCGGGGTTTCTGACCAGGCGTTCACCGATGTGGTGCCGTTGCTGCGGCGCACGTTCTCCGCCTATGAGCCGGGCGTGCGGCGGACGTTGGGGGAGTTGGTGCGGCGCGGGCCCTCGGCGGGTGGCGGCGGCGCGTCGGCCGGGGACGGGGGCATACCCGGCTTCGGGGGCGATCTTGATGCGGAGCGTGCGGATGCCGTTCTGCCGGTGGTGAGCCTGTTGCTCGGGGTCGGGGTCGATGGCAGTGGCGAGCTTGTGGGGGTGGGCCGATGACGCGGGGAGCGGCAGCAGGAAGCGTGGAGCAGGGCGCGGGCGGGGACCCCGCTGCCGAGCGGTTGCGGCGATGGCGGCTTGTGCTTGGTGGTGAGTCGGCGGACGGTACGGGGTGTGCGCTCGGGGGGCGCGACGTGGCCATGGACGGTGCGCTCACCGCGCTGTACGGCGGTGGGGAGGAGAAGAAGGGCCGGGGGCGGGAGCGTTCGGCGGGGCTCGGGGCGTCCGCGCCGTCCGTGGCGCGCTGGCTCGGGGACATCCGGACGTACTTCCCGTCGTCCGTCGTCCAGGTCATGCAGCGTGACGCCATCGACCGGCTCGGCCTCTCCACGCTGCTCCTGGAGCCGGAGATGCTGGAGGCCGTGGAGGCCGACGTGCACCTGGTGGGGACACTCCTCTCCCTCAACAAGGCCATGCCCGAGACGACCAAGGAGACCGCACGGGCCGTCGTGCGCAAGGTGGTCGAGGACCTGGAGAAGCGGCTCGCCACACGCACCCGCGCCACCGTCACCGGGGCGCTCGACCGCAGCGCCCGCGTCAGCAGGCCGCGCCACCACGACATCGACTGGAACCGCACGATCGCGGCCAACCTCAAGAACTATCTGCCGGATTACCGGACGGTCGTGCCCGAGCGGCTCATCGGGTACGGGCGGGCATCGCAGTCCGTGAAGAAGGAGGTCGTCCTCTGCATCGACCAGTCGGGGTCGATGGCCGCGTCCGTCGTGTACGCCTCGGTGTTCGGCGCCGTGCTCGGGTCGATGCGGTCCATCAGCACCAGGCTCGTCGTCTTCGACACGAATGTGGTCGATCTGACCGATCAGCTCGACGATCCTGTGGATGTTCTGTTCGGTACGCAGCTGGGTGGCGGTACGGACATCAACCGGGCGCTCGCGTACTGCCAGTCGCAGATCACCCGCCCCGCGGACACGGTCGTCGTCCTCATCAGCGACCTCTACGAAGGGGGCATACGCGACGAGATGCTGAAGCGGGTCGCGGCGATGAAGGCGTCCGGAGTGCAGTTCGTGACGCTGCTCGCGCTGTCCGACGAGGGGACCCCCGCGTACGACCGCGAGCACGCGGCGGCGCTCGCGGCGCTCGACGCACCGGCGTTCGCGTGCACCCCGGATCTCTTCCCCGAGGTGATGGCAGCGGCGATCGAAAGGCGCCCTCTTCCCATACCGGACATGAATACGCATCGGTAACAGGGGACTTGCGCGATGGCGGGCGGCCCGTGCGAGGATCGGCGGGCTTCACTCCCGGAGCATCGCGCTCCGTGTCCCGGCCCGCCGATATCCGCGTCCCCGCCCCGCCCAGCAGAGGAACCACCTCATCTTGACCTCCGCAGCAGTCGTTCTGCCCGATGCCGCTGTGCGCATGGTGCGCGCGGTGGCCGGGCGGCGTGCGCTGCAAGTGGTGCTGCTGCTGGCGGGGTTGCTCGCGCTCGGTTTCCTCTGCGGTGAGCGGGCGCAGGCGGCCGATGGGCTGCCGGCTCCGGATCGCGTGGAGTCCGCGCGGTCGGCCGACACGTCCGTGGGCGAGGAGTCGGCGGCTGCGGCGGGGCCTGACGGTTCCGCCGAGCCGGTCCGTGAATCGGCCCGGGCCGCATACACGACGGTGCGCAAAGCTCCCGGTGAGCTCGCTGCCGGCGCCCGTGCCGGTGTCGATGCCGCCGAGCCCGTTGTCCGTGGCGTACACGATGTCGCCGTGAACGGGGTCGTGCGTCCGGTCGTCGACGAGGTCACCGGACTTCTCGCCGGCGCCCCGGAGCGAGTGCTGCCGGACATGCCCGAGTTTCCGCGGCCCGGCACCGGTCTCGGTGACGGCGAGGATGCCGACGGCGGTACCGGGGCCGATGCGCCGGACAGCGCCGCCGATTCGCGTGGCGGCCAGAGCGAGGCGAGTGCACGGGCGCACGAGGGGCGGAAGTCCCATGCGGCGAAGGCCGGGTCCTCGTACGGCAGCGGCGATGCGTACTCCGTCGGTCGGCTGACGTGCGGTGACGGTTCCTGGGGCGGCGACGTCTCGGGAAGCGCGCTCCGCGACGGGCACGAGCAGCTTCCCGCGCCCGGTGGTCCGGTGCGGACGCTGGGCGGTCCTTCGGCCGGTGACGGAAGTTCGACGCGGCACGGTGACCCGGGTGCCGCGTCGGGCGAAAGCCGTGCGCCGGTGCGGCTCCTTGCCGACGCCGGGGCCTCTCAGGTCGCCGCGTCCCTCCGCGACAGACACCGGGACATTCCCGAATTCCCTGGCTAGGGCAGCCCTTTCCCCGCGATGACCTGCCGCGCGGGGGCGGAACAGGTCTGCCCGCCGGTCCCCGGATGGTTCCGAACATCCCCTGACCGGATCCACAGCCAGAGTTCGAATTCGAAGGATCTGACGCAAGCATGAACAAGAACATCCGCCGTTCCATCGTCATAGCCGCCGGTGTCACGGGTGCCTGGGCGCTCGGTTCCACCGTCGCCAGCGCGGACGAGCTGCCGCAGCACTCCATCGCCCTGCCGGACCAGGCGTCCGACGCGGTCGAGGACGTCACCGTCGACGACGTCTCGGTCGACGACGTCAAGGGCGACGCCGCCGAGGCCAAGGCGAAGGCCGGGGCCAAGGCCAAGTCGACCGTCGCGGACGCGAAGTCCACCGTCGCCGACGTGCGCGCCGCCGCCCCCAAGGCAGACCTCCCCCACGTCGACGCCCCCGACGCCGGCACCCCGGACGTCCGCACCCCCGACGCCGGCACCCCCGAGGACTCCGTCGACTACCTCTTCGGCCCGCTCTCCGCCTTCGCCCCGGAGCTGGAGAACACAACCGCCACGGCCACCACGACGGCCGCCGCGGCCACCACCACCGCCACCCCGATCGTCGACGAGACGGCCACGGCCGTGCTGCCGCCCGTCGCCGCCACCGCCGCCGCAGGCGTCGTGCCGGTCGCGGGCCAGGCGGTCAACGACGTCACGTACCTGGCGCAGGGCGTCGTCGGCGATGTCCAGCCGTTCGCCGGTGGGGTCGTCGGCGAGGTCGGGCCCTTCGCGCAGGGTGTCGTCGCCGATGACGTGCAGCCCTTCGCGGGCGGTGTCGTCGGCTCGGTCTCGCCGCTCGTGCAGACCGTCACCGACCAGGTGCGGCCCGTCGTCCAGGGCGTCGGCGGCAGCGCCGACCAGCTGGCGTACGGCGTGACGGGCGACGTGGCGCCGTTCGCCGGTGACGTCGTCGGCCAGGTCTCGCCGTTCGCGCAGGACCTGACCGGCACCGTCGCCCCCGACGCGCAGGCGCTCGCCGGCAACGCCGTCACCGGCGTCCAGGGCGTGACCGACGCGGTCGCCCCGAGCTACCTGCCGACGTACGAAGAGGCGTACAACGCGACGTACAACACCACCCAGGGCGCGACGTCCGGCATCTGAGTCACAGAGCCGCGAGGACCTGATCGCGGAAGCGACAGCCGTACGGCGGTATCCGTGCCACCACTGGCCTTACCCGTCGTACCAGCCGTAACAGGCGCAAACGGGCGGCCCCTGGATCCACAGGGGCCGCTCACCTCCGCGTTCGGGCGGTTGTGAGGGCGAGGCGAGGGCGGGATCTGTGACAGTCATCACCGCCCAAATGTGATCCGCGATTTAGGGACCCGCCTCCCTCGGCGATAACCTGCGAGACGGACATGCCGCGTACCGGACTCCGTCCTACGCCTCCCTTGTGACAGCGCAGTCACGTTGCCCTCCGCGGCACGCCCACGCAGACAGCTGACACCAAAGCAGCGAGATCGCAGCGAGATCACGGAAAAGGGACGGACGCGCGTGGACCTGTTCGAGTACCAGGCGAGGGACCTCTTCGCCAAGCACGGTGTACCGGTGCTGGCCGGTGAAGTCATCGACACGCCTGAGGCGGCGCGCGAGGCCACCGAGAAGCTGGGCGGCAAGTCGGTCGTCAAGGCGCAGGTGAAGGTCGGTGGCCGCGGCAAGGCCGGCGGCGTGAAGCTGGCGGCGAACCCGGACGAGGCCGTCGCTCGCGCGACGGACATCCTCGGCATGGACATCAAGGGCCACACGGTCCACAAGGTGATGATCGCCGAGCTCTCCCCGGAGATCGAGGCGGAGTACTACGTCTCGTACCTCCTCGACCGCACCAACCGCACCTTCCTCGCCATGGCGTCGGTGCAGGGCGGCATGGACATCGAGGAGGTCGCGGAGAAGACCCCCGAGGCCCTCGCGAAGGTCCCGGTCAACGCCGTCGACGGCGTTGACATCGAGAAGGCCCGCGAGATCGTGGCCCAGGCGAAGTTCCCGGCCGATGTGGCCGAGGGTGTCGCCGAGGCCATGGTGACCCTGTGGGACACCTTCGTCGCCGAGGACGCGCTCCTCGTCGAGGTCAACCCGCTGGTGAAGACCAAGGACGGCCGCATCCTGGCCCTGGACGGCAAGGTCTCGCTCGACGAGAACGCCGACTTCCGCCAGCCCGACCACGAGGCTCTTGAGGACAAGGACGCAGCCAACCCGCTCGAGGCTGCTGCCAAGGCCAAGAACCTCAACTACGTCAAGCTCGACGGCGAGGTCGGCATCATCGGCAACGGCGCGGGTCTCGTCATGAGCACCCTCGACGTCGTCGCGTACGCCGGTGAGGCGCACAACAACGTCAAGCCGGCCAACTTCCTCGACATCGGCGGCGGCGCTTCGGCCGAGGTCATGGCGAACGGCCTGGAGATCATCCTCGGCGACCCGGACGTCAAGTCCGTGTTCGTCAACGTCTTCGGCGGCATCACCGCGTGCGACGAGGTCGCCAACGGCATCGTCCAGGCGCTCGAGCTGCTCAAGTCCAAGGGCGAGGAAGTCACCAAGCCGCTGGTCGTGCGCCTCGACGGCAACAACGCGGAGCTGGGTCGCAAGATCCTGAGCGACGCCAACCACCCGCTCGTGCAGCGTGTGGACACCATGGACGGCGCGGCCGACAAGGCCGCCGAGCTCGCGGCCGCGAAGTAAGGGACGAGGGACAGAACAGCCATGGCTATCTTCCTCAACAAGGACAGCAAGGTCATCGTCCAGGGCATGACCGGTGCCACGGGCATGAAGCACACCAAGCTCATGCTGGGTGACGGCACGAACATCGTCGGCGGCGTGAACCCGCGCAAGGCCGGCACCAAGGTCGACTTCGACGGCACCGAGGTACCGGTCTTCGGCACGGTCAAGGAGGCCATGGAGGCCACGGGCGCCAACGTGTCCGTCCTCTTCGTGCCGCCGGCCTTCTCCAAGGCCGCCGTCGTCGAGGCGATCGACGCCGAGATCCCCCTCGCGGTCGTCATCACCGAGGGCATCGCCGTCCACGACTCCGCCGCCTTCTGGGCGTACGCGAAGTCGAAGGGCAACAAGACCCGCATCATCGGCCCGAACTGCCCCGGTCTCATCACCCCGGGCCAGTCGAACGCCGGCATCATCCCGGGCGACATCACGAAGCCGGGCCGCATCGGCCTGGTCTCGAAGTCCGGCACGCTGACGTACCAGATGATGTACGAGCTCCGTGACATCGGCTTCTCGTCGGCCGTCGGCATCGGTGGCGACCCGGTCATCGGTACGACGCACATCGACGCCCTCGAGGCGTTCGAGGCCGACCCCGACACCGACCTGATCGTCATGATCGGCGAGATCGGCGGCGACGCCGAGGAGCGTGCGGCGGACTACATCAAGGCCAACGTGACGAAGCCGGTCGTCGGCTACGTCGCGGGCTTCACCGCCCCCGAGGGCAAGACCATGGGCCACGCCGGCGCCATCGTCTCCGGCTCTTCTGGCACCGCACAGGCCAAGAAGGAGGCCCTTGAGGCCGCCGGGGTCAAGGTCGGCAAGACGCCGACCGAGACGGCCAAGCTTGCGCGGGCGATTCTGGCCGGCTGAAGCTTGACCTGAGCTGTTGAAGGTGGGCCCGCATCTCTTTTGAGGTGCGGGCCCACCTTTGTCTGCGGGTTCGTTGTGGCTTGTCGCGCAGTTCCCCGCGCCCCTAAAGGGGCGCCTATTTCGCCCGCGGCATCAGGCGTTCCGGGCCGGTCGACAAGCCCTCGCGGAGCTTCTTGTGGAGGGACTGCTCCTCGTACGACAACGGGCCCGGGCCCATTCTCGGCGGGACTCCGTTGATGGCCTTGCCCGGGGACTGCGGGGGCTCGTAGTGGGTGGGGGCCGTGCGCAGGGTCAGGGCCGTCGCGCCGATGATCAGGGCCGTGAAGGCGATCGCGGCGCGGGTCCAGAGGCGGGCGCGGTGTTCGCTTCCGGTGCGTACCCGGTCCGCCTTCGGGGGCTGCAGCTTCTCTGCCTTGCAGAGTTCGCTCAGACGCCGGTGCAGGGCGTCCGGGGTCGCCGCGAGCTCCGGGATCTTCTCGGTGATCGTCTCGTGCGCGCGCAGCAGCCGGTTGGCCGCCGCGGGCGTGCTCGCCTCCGTCTCGGCCGCCGTCTCCGGCAGGTCGAGGCCCACGCCGTCGTAGAGCAGCAGGGTGCGCCGCTGTGCGGGCGGCAGGCTCATCAGTACGTCGAGGAACGCGCGGTCGGCCGGTTCGGCGGGCGGGGCTTCCGGATGCCGGTGGGTGGGGCGCAGGCGGTGCCAGGGCGACATGGCGTACTCGTACGCCGCCGCGCGGACCCAGCTCGCGGGGTCGCGGTCGACCGCCACCTCGGGCCAGCGCTGCCAGGCGAGCTGGAAGGCGCGTTCCACGGATTCCTGGGCGAGGGTGCGGCGGCCGGTGAGGAGGTAGGTCTGGCGGACCAGGACGGGGGCGCAGGTCGCGCAGAGGGCGTCGAAGGCTTCCGCGGGGGTGAGGGTCTTGGCGGGCGGGGGTTCTGGCGTGGCTACCGCCACTGCGCGGGGTGTCGGCCTGCCGTTGCTCTTGGCGGTGCTCGGCAGGGTGCGTTGTGCCCGCCCGTTCCGCCGTGCGACAGAGGCGGCCGGCTGTTGCTCCGCTGCGAACGTCGCCAGGAGTTTCGCGTAGATGTCGCGTCTGCGGCCGCGTGGGGTGGTGCGGCCCGATTCCCAGGAGCGGACGGTTTCCTTGGTGACGCCCACCTTTGCCGCGATCTCCGCCTGGCTCAGGGACTTTGCCTCGCGCAGTCGCCGACATTCCTTGGGGGACGGCAACGGGGTAGCAGGGCTCTGGGTCATGTCGGACTCTCCGCGCCGGGGGCCGTGTGCCGTCGTGCGGCGGGCAGCCGGGCGCAGCTGATTCGCCGTACGAAAAAGTACATAAACGTATCTTGAGCGACACATCGGGTATTCGCCTGTTACGGGGATAAAGCGCGTGTCGTTGGGAGCATGGCGGCGTGACTCAAATCACCCACCTCAGCTCTTCGTTGCCGCCCCTGAAGCCGCTGTTGGAGCGGGCGCGCGACCGCTCACCCGGACTGGCGACCTGCCTGTTCGGCGGGGCGGTCGCGGCCGGGCTCGGGCTCGGTTCGTTCGCCGTCCTGGTGATGGTGCTGTGGATCAGCTCGCCGTATCCGGACAGCGGGCCCGGCGGGGCGCTGCACGTCGCGGCCGCGGTGTGGCTGATCGCCCACGGCACGGAGCTGATCAGGACGGACACGCTCTCCGGGGTGCCCGCGCCGGTCGGCGTGACCCCGCTGCTCCTGGTGGCGCTTCCGGGCTGGCTCGTGCACCGGGCGGCGCGGGACGCGGCGGATCCGGAGGGGCGGGCGATGGCGGTGCGGACCGCGTGGTGCGGGGTGGTCGGCGGCTATCTGCTGGTGGGTGCGGCGGCGACGCTGTACGCCGCAGGGGGTGAGCTGCGGCCGTCGTGGGTGAGCGCGGCCGTGCAGGTGCCGCTGGTGGCGGCGGTCGCGGGGGCGGTGGGCGTGTGGACGGCGCACGGGCGGCCGCGGCAGCCGCTGCCGGGCCTGGCGACGCGTGCCCTGGGCGCTCTTCCCGAAGGGGTACGTCCCTTCTTCGTACGCCGATATCTGCTGGCCGTCACGCGGGCCGCGGCGGCGGGGGCGCTGGTGCTCGTCGGCGGTGGCGCGCTGCTCGTGGCGGTGTCGCTCGTGCTG
Organism: Streptomyces sp. NBC_01381; assembly: GCF_026340305.1. Lineage (NCBI taxonomy): Bacteria > Bacillati > Actinomycetota > Actinomycetes > Kitasatosporales > Streptomycetaceae > Streptomyces > Streptomyces sp. NBC_01381. The sequence goes on from NZ_JAPEPI010000002.1 coordinate 112,197, forward strand.
CACGGGGGGCTGGTCCGGGAGGCGTTCGCGACGGTCACGGACGTGTGGTCGGGGCGGTTCGCGGTGCTGCTTCTCGCGGTGGCGCTGGCGCCGAACGCGGCGGTGTGGGGTGCGGCGTACGGGCTCGGGCCGGGCTTCGCGCTGGGTACGGGGAGCGTGGCGGGGCCGCTCGCCGTGGGTGCGGGGCCGCTGCTGCCGGCGTTTCCGCTGCTGGCGGCGGTGCCGGGGGAAGGGCCTGGGTCGCCGCTGACCTGGGCGGCGGGGGTGGTGCCGGTGGTGGCGGGCTGCGCGGTCGCGTGGTTCACGGTGCGGGAGGCGGCGCCTGCGTACGGGGAGCGGGACGAGGCGTGGTCGCGACGGTGGACGGCGCTGGTCGCGGGGGCGGCGGCGGTGCTGTGCGGGGTGGCCGTGGCGGTGCTTGCCGCGCTGGCGGGTGGGCCGATGGGGGTGGCCGTTCTCGCGGAGTTCGGGCCGGTGTGGTGGCAGGCGGGGGGTGCGGCGGTGGCCTGGACCGTGGGGATCGGGGTGCCGGGGGCGTTGGTCGTGCGGGCGTGGAGGCTGCGGGTTGCTCTGCGGTGGCTTCGCTTGCCCCGCGTGCGGTTGCCTCGTCGCCGGGTCGCTCCTGCACCGGAGGTTGCCGCTCCGCGGCCCGCGGAGTTCGAGCCGTACGACTTCCTGCCGGGCGGCGGCGACTGGCACGGGGACGTCGCCCGCGAGGCCCGCTGGACCGCGCTGCGGGAGGCGGGGGAGGGCTCTCCCCCTCCCCTCTGAACCATCGACACCCGGCGGCAAGGGCTGTGCCCACCCGTTCCGCCCTGCGGAACGCCTGCCCACAGCGGGGGCGGGGGTGGGTGGCCGCCGGGAGGGCCGTTCCTGAGCTCGCCCGCACACGGCGGGGGGCGGGTGCGGGGGCGGGTGGCCGAGAGGACCGCCTCTGAGCCCGCCCGCCCACAGCGGGGGCGGGTGCGGGGGCGGGGCGGGGGTGGGCGCCGCCGGGTAATCGGGCCCTGCGCTGCGGGGTGATCGGGTGGGTGGGCGGGAAAAAAGGGCGACCGCCGAGGGGGATCAGTCCCGGTCCGCGAGCAACGGCCGCAGCTCCTCCGGCAGGAGATCCTCGCAGGACTGCTTCGACGTGGTCGTCAGCGCGTCGTTCACGCACGTGTAGTAGTCCCGGTACACCAGCTGCGCGGCAAACGTCGCCGCCACCATCGCCAGCGCGAGCGAAGCCGTCACCAGGCCACTGATCGCCGCGGTCGTCTGCGGCTTCGTGCTCGAGGCGTCGGCCGCAGGCCCCTGCTTGGCGGGAGCGGGGGCGGGAGCCGGAGCCGTCGGGTCCGGAGCCTTCGGCTTCGCCCGCAGCGAGCTGATGCCCCAGTGCAGCGCCAACGCGCCGAGGAGCAGTGCGACGTACCGCCAGCCGAAGAGCGCGAAGAAGAAGGCCCACATGCCGGAGAGCAGGGCGTAACGCGCGCGGCGCTGGGCCGGGTCGGTCGGGTCCCAGCGCATACCGGAGCCGGAGCCGCCAGAACCCGAGCCGGAAGGACCGTCGGGGCCGGACCCTTGCTGGCCGGGCCGCTCGCCGAAGCCGCCCTGGGAGCGGCCGGGCTGCCGGTCGCTCCACTGGCTGCCCCAGGGGGAGTTGCCCTGGTCGGGAGAGTCGCCGCCGTTGCCGGGGCGCGGGCGCCACGGCTGGTCGGGGGTGCCCTCGGGCGGCGGCGCGAAGGGGTTGTCGTCCTTCTTGTCGCCGGAGGAGCCCGACGACCCCGACGACCCCGAAGAGTCCGAAGAGTCCGAAGAGCCGGAGTCCTGGGAGTCCTGCGGCGGGGACGACGGGCGGCCGTCGCGCAGCAGCGTCGAGCCGCGCTCCCCTCCGTGCGTCAACCCGAACGCGAAGGACAGCGGGAGGCGGAGGCTACGGTCCGGCATCAGGTGTGCGTCTTCCCCTTGGTCGAGCGAGCTGTGTACGAGCTTCGGTAGCGGCATGGCGCCGTGGAGCAGACGCTACCTTCCGGCCGCGCCCCCGTCCCGTGAGGGGCGCCTCCGTGTGCCGGTATCGTTGCTGACGGTCGGCCGCTTCGTAGAGTTCCCCGTATCGCGGGGCACGAAGCCTTTGTATGACCGTACAAAGCTGCCGTACAGAGCCGCCGTACAAGACGCACCTCCCGAGAAAGGGCCCCGCTGTGGCCAAGAGCCCTGTGGCCAAGCGCCTCGTCGTGCTGGTCTCCGGATCAGGCACGAATCTGCAGGCTCTGCTCGACAAGATCGCGACGGACGGGACGACGGGCTACGGAGCCGAGATCGTCGCCGTCGGCGCGGACCGCGAGGGCATCGCGGGTCTTGAGCGGGCCGAGCGGGCCGGGATCCCCACCTTCGTGTGCCGGGTCAAGGACCACGCGGACCGCGCCGCGTGGGACGCGGCGCTCGCCGAGGCCACGGCCGCGTTCGAGCCCGACCTGGTCGTGTCGGCCGGGTTCATGAAGATCGTGGGGAAGGAATTCCTCGCACGGTTCGGCGGCCGGTTCGTGAACACGCACCCCGCCCTGCTGCCCAGCTTCCCCGGGGCCCACGGTGTGCGCGACGCGCTCGCGTACGGCGCGAAGGTCACGGGATGCACCGTCCACTTCGTCGACGACGGCGTCGACACCGGCCCGATCATCGCCCAGGGCGTGGTCCCGGTCGGGGATGAGGACGACGAGAGCGCTCTGCACGAGCGCATCAAGGAAGTCGAGCGAAGGCTGCTCGTCGATGTCGTGGGGCGTCTGGCCCGCAACGGCTACCGCATTGAGGGACGAAAGGTACTTATCCCGTGACCGCCGAAGGTACGCACGGTTCGCAGCGCCCGATCAAGCGCGCGCTCATCAGCGTCTATGACAAGACCGGGCTCGAGGAGCTCGCGCGCGGGCTGCACGAGGGCGGCGTCGAGCTCGTCTCGACCGGTTCGACCGCCGCGAAGATCGCCGCCGCCGGGGTGCCCGTCACCAAGGTCGAGGAGCTGACAGGGTTCCCCGAGTGCCTGGACGGCCGGGTCAAGACGCTGCACCCGCGCGTGCACGCCGGGATCCTCGCCGACCTGCGCCTGGAGGACCACCAGCGGCAGCTCGCCGACCTCGGCATCGAGCCGTTCCAGCTGGTCGTCGTGAACCTCTACCCCTTCAAGGCGACCGTGGCGTCGGGCGCGACGCCCGACGAGTGCGTCGAGCAGATCGACATCGGCGGCCCGTCGATGGTCCGCGCCGCCGCCAAGAACCACCCCTCGGTGTCGGTCATCACGAGCCCTTCCCGGTACGCCGACGTGCTCGCCGCGGTCCGTGACGGCGGTTTCGACCTGACCGCGCGCAAGCGCCTGGCAGCCGAGGCGTTCCGGCACACCGCCGAGTACGACCTCGCGGTCGCCTCCTGGTTCGCGGACGACTACGCCGCCGACGGCTCGGCCTTCCCCGATTTCCTCGGCAGCGCCTACGGCCGCAAGAACGTCCTGCGCTACGGCGAGAACCCGCACCAGAACGCGGCCCTCTACGTCGACGGCAATGGCGGCCTCGCCGAAGCCGAGCAGCTGCACGGCAAGGAGATGTCGTACAACAACTACACGGACACGGACGCCGCGCGCCGTGCCGCGTACGACCACGCCGACCCCTGCGTCGCGATCATCAAGCACGCCAACCCGTGCGGCATCGCGATCGGCGGGAACGTCGCCGAGGCGCACCGCAAGGCGCACGCCTGTGACCCGCTCTCCGCGTTCGGCGGTGTGATCGCCGTGAACCGTCCGGTCACCAAGGAGATGGCCGAGCAGGTCGCCGAGATCTTCACCGAGGTCATCGTCGCGCCCGAGTACGAGGACGGCGCGCTCGAAGCCCTCACCAAGAAGAAGAACATCCGCGTCCTGCGCGCCCACCGGGCGCCGTCCAACGCGGTCGAGGTCAAGCAGATCGACGGCGGCGCGCTGCTCCAGGTCACCGACCGGCTGCAGGCCGACGGCGACAACCCGGCCAACTGGACGCTGGCCACGGGCGATGCCCTGAACCCGGGCGAGCTCGCCGAGCTTGAGTTCGCCTGGAAGGCGTCCCGCGCGGTGAAGTCCAACGCGATCCTGCTCGCCAAGGACGGCGCATCGGTCGGCGTCGGCATGGGCCAGGTCAACCGCGTCGACTCCGCGAAGCTTGCCGTCGAGCGGGCGGGCGCCGAGCGCGCGCACGGCGCGTACGCCGCGTCCGACGCGTTCTTCCCGTTCCCCGACGGCCTGGAGATCCTCACCGAGGCGGGCGTCAAGGCCGTGGTCCAGCCCGGCGGTTCGGTCCGCGACGAGCTGGTCATCGAGGCCGCGCGGAAGGCCGGAGTGACCATGTACTTCACGGGTACGCGGCACTTCTTCCACTGAGCCGCCGCTGGGCGCCCGTTCGACGGTTCGGCGAACGGGCGCCGCGCTCCTGACAGTTGTGAGGTACCGGCTCTTCTCGATTCCGCAGATGCTGAACAAGCACCGAACGGGGGCGGGCTCGACCGCCCGAGATGCGGAACGAGGAGAGTTCATGAGCAAGGCACGGATGGCTCTGATCAGCGCGGCGGCCGTGGGCGCGACCGCGTTCGCGGGGCCGGCGGCGTTTGCCGCGGACACCGGCACCACCAGCGCGCGGAGCGGCAGTTCGGCTGCGGCTGCCTGCGCGAACCAGCGGCCCGTCACGAGCAGTGTGGGCAAGCTGTACTGGAAGGTCTGCACGAAGACCGTGGGCGGCAACAAGTACAAGAAGGTGTACGGCACCCTCAAGGACACCCGGGCGAACGGCAAGCCCGTCTACGGGAAGATCCTCTTCAAGCCGAGCAACCACTCGCACACGTACAAGACCTACGGCACCAAGAACTTCGACACCGGTTGGCACAAGGCCACCAAGACCTACGCGAAGGTCTGGGGCGCGCGCTGAGCCGGAGTCCGATGACGCGTTGAGGAGCGGCCCCGCCCGGTCATGCGCACCGGGCGGGGCCTTCTCCGTCTTACGCCGCAGCCACTCTGCGCAGCAGGCTCCGGGCGTCGTGCCGGGCGCGCAGCTCGTGGGTAGGAGCCAGGCAGTCGGTGATGATCTCCCGCCAGGCGGCCGGGAGCCGGGGTGACAGGCGCAGCGGTTCGCTGCCGCGCGCGTAGCCGACCGTGGCTTTCAGCGTCGCCGACGGGGTGCCGCCGGGGAACGGAGAGGCGCCGGTCAGTGCCAGATGGGCCAGCATGCCGAACGCCCAGATGTCCGTGGTGGTACGGATCGGATGTCCTCGCTCGGTGCACTCCGCCCAGATGAGCTCGGGTGGTGTGAACCGTGTGGTGCGGAAGGCGGGCGCGTAGGCGTACGAACCCTCCAGCTGCGCCGCGAGGTTGAAGTCGGCGAGCCGCGCCGTGCCGTCCGGCATCAGCAGGACGTTTCCGGGTTTGAGATCGCCGTGCACCCAGCCCGCCCCGTGCAGCTGGGCCAGACCCTCACAGATGTGAGTGAGCAACTCTCCTGATACGGGCTCCTGTTGCCGCTCAAGGACCACATCGAGCGAATGCGCCGCCCGTTCAAGGGCCAGCACCGTGGCGCCGTCGAGGTGGGGATGCGCCGCATCCGTCACCGTCAGCGAGTCGTACATCCTGATGAGCCGCGGCCCGCGCACGGCGCGCAGCAGCTGCACCTCGCGCTGGACGAGCTCCCGCAGCGAGCTCCGCCGACGCGGTGAACTGGCGCCGGTGGGAAGAAACTTGAGCGCCACCGGGCGAGGGAACAGTGGGTCCTCCGGTACCCGCCGCCCCGCGTACACACGGGCGAACGCGCCCGCGGAGATCCGCGCACCGACCTCCCACGCGCCGATCCGGTAGCCGACCGGCACAGAGGTCACCGGCCCGGCTCCACGGAGAGCAGGGCACGGTCGGGCTCAGGGCGGAGCAGGTCGAGGTCGTCCTCGTACACGAGATCGAAGCGTAGGGCGAGCGCGGCCAGGGTCTCCTTCTTGCTGTGGTGCCGACCGCCGCTCTCGGCCGCCTCCGGGGCCGGTTTGAGGCGCAGCTTCACCGCCAGGTAGTCGATGTTCCACTGCAGCGCCGTGCGGTTGACGGTGGGCCAGACCGGCCGTAATCGGGTGAGCAGCTGCCGGCTGGTGGGCAGCGGTGCGTAGGGTTCGCCGCGCAGCCGTGGCTCGCACAGGGCGGCGAGCGCGAGGAAGTAGCGCTTGGAGCGGTCGAGGGGGAAGGCCGGCGCGGTGGTGTCCTGATCCGGGCACTCGCCCTGCCCGTCCGAGTGGTAGCTGTGCCGCGGGGCCCAAACGTCGAAGCTGATCAGCTCCTCCGCGGCAGGCAGGACGACCCGGGCGAACTCGAAGGGGACGGGTGCCTCGGTCCGTCCCGGCGCGACCTTGATGTGCTCGCCCGCGCCTTCCGGGTTCTCCACGACGTAGGTCTGGTGGCGGCTCAGATTGGTCAGGGACCAGTACTCCCCGCTCGCGGTCACCACGCCCGCGTTGCGGGAAACGCCGTCGTGCGGAAGGGCCAGCCAGCGTCCGTCGTGCGGGGACGGACGCTGGGGGGTCCGGCCCTGGGCAGCCTGTTCGCCCCGCCCGAAGCCGAGGCACTCGCCGGGTGCGAGCCGGATCTGTGGACCCGGTGGTACGACGATGATGCTGAACATGGTCATTCTTCCCCCGTTTCATGCGGCGCGCCGTCGCCGTTCTCGGACGGCCGTCCGACGCCCACAGAACGATGACCGAGGGGAGCGCGGCAGGCCATGGTGTTGCGGCTCAGTGCAAAGGCCGAGTCCGTCGGGGGAGAACCAGATGCTGCGCGGGGCGACGCGAGGTCGGGGCGACGCGAGGTCGGGGCGACGCGAGGTCGGGGCGACGCGAGGTCGGGGCGACGCGAGGTCGGCGTGGCGCGAGGTCGGCGTGGCGCGACAACCCACGGGCCGTGCCCCCCCTCGTGAGGGTGACACGGCCCGTGAGTGTGCGTGCTGTGCGCGGTCGCCGCTCGCTTCAGTAGCGGGGGCGGGCGAACCAGGCGGTGCCGCTGGGCACGACCGGCGCGATCGTGATGATGACGGCGAACGTCACCCAGATCAGCGGGCCGATGATCGCGGTCGCGAACCCGGAGTCGAGGCCGACGAAGAGGCCGATCAGACCGACGATGCCGCCGAGCGCGCCATAGATGACCGTGGTGATACGGACGCCCTGGCCGCCGCGGCTGAACTTCACGCCGAGCGTGATCGAGAGCGTCGCGAGCGCGGCGGCGATCAGCGCGCCGATGATGGCGATACCGGCGACCGCGTCACCTGCCTCACCCATGCCGGTGAGGCCCAGGTCCTCGCCGCTGTCGCCGGCGTCGCTCGCGATCGCACCCACGTAGAGGTAGATGATCGCGAAGATGATCTGCACCGCGGAGATCAGGAACAGGAATACGCGGGCCGTCACGAGGAGCCCCGGCATCGTCTGCGGCATCATGTTCCCGCCCGGGTAACCGGGGTAGGCCGGCTGCTGCGGGTAGCCGTAGCCCTGCTGCGGCGGGACGCCCGGAGGGGCCTGCTGGGGATAGCCGTATCCGGGAGCGGCCGGGGGCTGCTGGGGCGGCTGCCCGTAAGGGTTGTTCGGGTCGCCGTAACTCATGGCGGTCTTCCTCCGTCGGGTAGTGCGGGGACGACGCGGCACATCACGGAGGAAGTTCTACAGATGCGGTCCGTCCCCCCGACACTGCCCGCGGCACTGTGCCGCATATCGTTCTTTAGCCCGGGCTTATTTGTCCAGCCGCATTCCGTATGTGTTGTGCAAGTGCAACAGAGCTGGTCAGGTCTCGGGACACAGCTGGGACACAGGCGGGGCGCGGGGGAGCCCTGATTGGTACCGGGCGGGCCTCATCCGGGAAGATGGGGTCATGACCGCCCAGATTCTCGATGGCAAGGCCACCGCAGCTGCGATCAAGTCCGAACTGGCCGTCCGCGTGGCGGCCCTCAAGGAGAAGGGCATCACCCCCGGACTCGGCACCGTCCTGGTCGGTGACGACCCGGGCAGCCAGAAGTACGTCGCGGGCAAGCACCGCGACTGCGCGCAGGTCGGCATCGCCTCCATCCAGCGCGAACTGCCCGCCACCGCGACGCAGGACGAGATCGAGGCCGTCGTCCGCGACCTCAACGAGGACCCCGCCTGCACCGGCTACATCGTGCAGCTCCCGCTGCCCAAGGGCATCGACGAGAACCGCATCCTCGAGCTGATGGATCCGGCCAAGGACGCCGACGGCCTGCACCCGATGAACCTCGGCCGCCTCGTCCTCAACGAGCCGGCCCCGCTGCCCTGCACGCCGAACGGCGTGATCACGCTGCTCCGTCAGCACGGCGTGGAGATCAACGGCGCGGAGGTCGTGGTCGTCGGCCGCGGCGTGACGATCGGCCGCTCGATGCCGCTGCTGCTCACCCGCCGCTCCGAGAACGCGACGGTGACGCAGTGCCACACCGGCACGCGCGACCTGGCGTACCACCTCAAGAAGGCCGACATCATCGTGGCCGCCGCGGGCGTCCCGCACCTGATCAAGGCCGAGGACGTGAAGCCGGGCGTCGCGGTCTTGGACGTCGGCGTCTCGCGCGACGAGACCGGCAAGATCGTCGGCGATGTGCACCCGGACGTCTACGAGGTCGCCGGGTGGATCTCGCCGAACCCGGGCGGTGTCGGCCCGATGACGCGTGCCCAACTGCTCGTCAACGTCGTCGAGGCGGCCGAGCGCGCTGCCGCTGCCGCGAGCTGACCGGGAAGAGGGCGAGCCCATGAGCGTAGGCGCGAAGGGCGGGAACGGAGCGGCGGCGTCGTCGCCCGGGCCGGACGACTCTGATGAGAGCGGGGCCGCGGCGTCCGAACCGCAGGCTGCCGAGTCCGAGCCGAGGGACGGGGCGTCCGAGCCGCAGACCGAGCCGCAGACCGAGGGGGAGACCGCTGCGGGTCAGGCCGAGGGACACGTCGCCGCCGGTGCCGGCGGGCAGGTCAAGCGGACCTCGCGGCGCTTCCCGCTCTTCACCCGCGACACCGCGCGGCCCGAGGGCGGCGGCCGTGCCGCGAGCGGTGACGCGCCCGCGCCCGCCCGCCAGTGGCCGCTGCTCGTGGTGATAGCGACGGTGGCGATCGGGCTGCTGCTCACCGCACTCGACGTGTTCCGCGTCGGCACGATACTGATCGGCGTCGCGTTGATCGCGGGTGCCGTGCTGCGCTGGGCGCTGCCCGACGTCGGCATGCTGGCGGTGCGTTCGCGCTTCACGGACATGGTGACGTACGGCGTGCTTGGCGTCGCCATCGTGCTGCTCGCGCTGATGGCACAGCCGCGGCCGTGGCTGGAGATCCCGTTCCTCAGCGACACGCTGCACCGCACGATCACCACCTGAGGCGCGACAGGCGCGACAGGCACGACAGGCACCGCGCGCGAGCACACACGGCGGCCCGCACTCTCCCCCCCCATGAGTGCGGGCCGCCGTGTCATCCCGTCCGGGAAACTACCGGCGGCGCGGCGGCCCCGTCGTCCCGTCACGGGTTGACGTTCGGCCGCACCCGGCGCGGTAGCCCGCCGGTTCCTGCAACTTCCGCTGTACCGCGGAAGTTTGACGTTCGGCCGCCCGCCCCGGCGCTACGCTGCGGCGATGCGGATCCGCCCTCTCGTCGCCGACGTGGCGATCGCGGCCGCCCTGACGACGGTCGCCGTACTGCTCGGGCAGGAGTCGCCGCGCCAGGGGTGGCCCGAACTCGACGCGCCCGGCCATGCGTTGGTCGTCCTCGCCAATGTCCCCGTGGTGTTCCGGAGCAGGGCGCCGCTCGCAGTGCTGCTCCTCGTCCACGGGGTGTGGATCGGTTATGTCGCCGCCGGCTACTGGCCCGTGGTGAACACCTTCGCGCCCATGCTCACCGTCTACACGGTCGCCTCCCTGCGGCCCGACCGCGTCTCCGTGCCCTGCGCCGCGCTGATGAGCGCCGTCTGGATCTACGCGGGCCTGGTGAGCGACGGCGCGTCGATGGCGTCCGTCGTCGGGCAGGCCGTCGGATTCGCGCTCGTGCTGTGGCGGTTCGGACATGTGGCGCGCAGGTCCGCCGAACTGGCCCGCCAGTTGAAGCGCGAGCAGGACGAGCGCGCACGGCGCGAGGTCGCGGAGGAACGCGGGCGCATCGCAAGGGAGTTGCACGACGTCGTGGCCCATCACATGTCGGTGATATCCGTGCAGGCGGGCCTCGCGAAGTTCGTCTTCGCCTCCGACCCGGCCACCGCGCACGCCGCGCTCTCCACCATCTCAGGCACCAGCGGCGAGGCACTGGAGGAGCTGCGCCGGATGCTGCGGGTGCTGCGGGCGCAGGAGGACGGCGACGAACCGCCCGACGCGCCGATGCCGGGGCTTGCGCGGCTCGGCGAGATGGTCGAGCGGGTGCGGGCCGGGGGAGTCGCCGTCGAGCTGCGCATCGAGGGGACGCCGCGGCAGCTGGCGCCTGGCGTCGAACTCTGCGCGTACCGCGTGGTCCAGGAGGCGCTCACCAACGTACTGAAACACGCTCAGGGCGCCGCGGCGGTCGTCGAACTCCGTTATGAGCGGCACCACGTGACGGTTTCGGTCACGGACGACGGGGAGGGGGTGATTCTGGACAGAGTGGGCGGGGGGAGCGGCCACGGCTTGATTGGGATGCGGGAGCGGGCCAAGCTCTACGGCGGGACGATCAGCATCGGCCCGCTGAGCGAGGGAGGGTTCGCCGTGCGGCTTACCCTGCCGACCTCCGCGCAGGCCGCACCGCAGGGGGACGGCGCGACTTAAATGACCAGGGTTCTCGTCGTCGACGACCAGTTCCTCATCCGGGCGGGCCTTGTGGGGCTGCTGCGTGCCGCGCCGGGCGTCGACGTCGTCGGCGAGGCCGGCGACGGCGCCGAGGCGGTCGAGCTCGCCGCGACGACCCGGCCCGATGTGATCCTGATGGACATCCGCATGCCTGGCATGAGCGGCATCGTGGCCACCGAGAAGATCCTCGCCGAGGCGCCCGAACCGGCCCCGCGCGTCCTGGTGTTGACCACCTTCGACCTCGACGAGTACGTGTACGGGGCGCTGCGCGCGGGAGCCTCCGGCTTTCTGCTCAAGGACTCGGGGCCCGAGCGGCTGCTCGCCGCGGTGGCCGCGGTCGGCGGCGGCGACGCGCTGTTCGCGCCCAGTGTCACCTGCCGCCTCGTCGAGGCGTTCGCCCGGCAGGCCGGTGCCGACGGTGCGTCGCCCCAACCTCCGGCGGATCTGGAGGCCTTGACGTTGCGCGAGGTCGAGGTCCTGAAGCTGATCGCGCGCGGCCTGTCCAACGCGGACATCGCCGACCGCCTCTACATCAGCGAGGCCACCGTCAAGACCCACCTCAACCGCACGATGAGCAAACTCGACCTCGACAGCAGGGCGCAGGCCGTGGTGGTGGCGTACGAGACGGGGCTCGTCACGCCCGGCGACGCCCGCTGACCCCGGACGCGTGAAGCGGCGCCCGTCCTCTCCCCCGATGAGGACGGGCGCCGCTGTGGTGGTGTGGGACCGCGCTGCCGTGGTCAGCGGCAGTTGACCCACTTGTTGGAGAGGATCTTCAGCTTGTGGTTGGCGTTGCCCTTCTCGCCGCGGGGCTGCGTGCCGATGTACTTCGTGTAGTTCTTGCCCGCGTAGAGGGCCACGTCGCACTTGCGGCCGTTGTTGTAGCCGGACCAGGAGCCGCCCGCGAACACGGCGAACCTGGACAGGTCCTTGTTGTTGTACTGGACCTTCTGCATCCGCCCGGTGAAGTTCTTCCCGGACCAGACGCACAGCCAGCCCTTGGGACAGTCCGACGCCCCCTTCGCCTCGACGCCGGCCGGAGCCGCGCCGCCCCCTGTGCTCGCCATCGCCACGCCGCTCGCCGAGCCGCCCATGAGGGCGAGCGAGGCGATGCCGATGCCGACGGTCCTGCGCGTTGCCGTGATGTTCATGTCTTCCCCCGAAGAATTCACGGTGATGTGGAGGGCGGCGCGGGGTGGACCGCGCCGCCCGTTGTGCCCTGATGACGATGCGGGATGGCGGGTGCGGACCGCCAGATCCACCGGTGCGATCAGGCACGCGCGGGACGTCCCGGGCGCTGACCTGCGGGTCCCTGGTGCGTGGGACGGCTTGCGCGGGACGGCCGAGACCGGCCGGATTCGGCAGGACGCCGGAACTGCCGCCGGGCGTTCGGGCATCCTCTCCTTCAGGGACTGAAGGACATGGGGTGGAACATGTCTCGATGGAAGGAGCTGCCCGACTCGCTTGACCCGCGGGTGCGGCAGTTCGTCGTAAGGCTGCGCAGGCTCAAGGACCACAGCGGTCTGGGGCTCGCGGCGTTGGCATCCCGGACGGGGTACAGCCGTTCGTCCTGGGACAGGTATCTCAACGGCAGGTCACTGCCTCCCGCGGAGGCGGTCGAGGCGCTCGCGCGGGCCTGCGACACCGAACCGGCGCCGCTCCTCGCGCTGCGTGAAGTGGCCGCGGAGGGCTGGGACGTAGAGGTGGATGTGGACACGGGCGCGGGCGCCCCGGTGGGAGAGACGGCCCCGGCCGTGCGCCGCCCGGTGCCCTGGCTCGCGATCGTGCTGTCGAGCGTGTGCACGGCGCTGGTGATGCTCGCCGTGTTCGCGCTGCTCGCGCCCTGGGAGAAGGAGAGCGACGACAAGGGGGAGGACAGGCCGTTCACGGGTGAAGCCCACCCGGAATTCGGCGAGTTCGAGTACAAGCCGGGCAAGACCTATGAGTGCGAGGTGCGGCGCGACGACAACGGCCTGCTGTACGCGGGCTACAGCCGCACGCGCACGGAACTGATCGAGCGGTTGTCCACCCGGTGGTCCGTGGTGGAGGCGCAGTGCCTCCTGGAGCACCGCGAGGCATCGCCCGGAGTCGCCGACGGCGCGTTCGGCAACAACACCGAGCGCGCGGTGAAGCGGATCCAGGACAAGGCGAACATCGCGGTCGACGGCAAGATCGGCCCCGACACATGGAAGGTGCTGCGCAAGTGACCAGGCAGGAACCGCCGTCGGAGTGTGTACGTCTCGCCGAGGCGCTCCGCGAACTGCGGGCGGCCGCGGGGCTGAGCCTGGCCGCGCTCGCGGCGAAGACGCCGTACAGCAAGTCGTCGTGGGAGCGCTACCTCAACGGCAAGACGCTGCCGCCCCGGCAGGCCGTCGAGGAGCTGTGCGTCCTCGCGGGGGAGCGGCAGGACCGGCCGCTCGCCCTGTGGGGCCTCGCGGAGTCCGCGTGGAGCGGCCGCGCGGGCGTGGGCGGGGCGGGGTCCACCGGAGCGCGGCGCGAGGAGCCGCGTGACGTGGCCGACACGCCCACGCCGGAGGCCGCCGGTGAGCCGGGCCCCGCCGAGCGCGGGCGCTGGCGGTCCACCGGGTTCCTCGCCGGGGCGCTCGGCGGTCTCGCCGCCGTCGCGGCAGGGGTGCTCCTGGTCGTCTGGGGCTTCGGCGGCGGTGGCACGGACGCGGAGGGCGCGCCGACCACCGCCGACTCGGGCCCCGCACCCGGCTGTTCGGGCGACTCCTGCACCGGCAAGGACGCGGAGGCCACCCGCTGCTCCGGCGCGGCGAACCCGCCCGGCACGCTGGCCGAGCACCGCTTCGGCGGCGGCACGGTCGTCAAGGTGCGGCGCTCCGTGGAGTGCGGGGCGGTCTGGGCCCGGATCGACCGGGGGCGGGTGGGTGACCGGGTCGAGATCGTCGCGCCGGGCATCGGCACCCAGCAGACCGAGGTGCGGGACCGGTTCGACGAGGAGGGTTCGCTGCCGACGCCGATGGCCGCCGCGCGGCGTGACGAGCTGGCGGATGTGCGGGGCTGCCTGGTGCGGGACGGTGAGCGGCAGTGCTTCGGCGCCGGCGGGAAGACCGGGGAGGCAGGGAAGTAGCCCATCGGGAAACGCCCGGAAAACCCGGAAAACAAGACGGCGCCCGTCCTCTCCCCCGTGGGAGGACGGGCGCCGCCGGTCTGTGGGGGCCGCTTTCAACGAGTTCCAGCGTCATGCCCGCGCCAATTCCGTTCAAGGGATGCCTTGCCCCTGTGGCACGGAGGTGACCATTCCGCAACGGTGTGCGAAGCCCGCAACAGGTGCCGACCGGGTGCGGAGGGAACCACTTCGGGCCGTCCGACCGTCATGTGGGCAAACTGGGCACATGCTGGGGGTGAAGCATGAGTGCTGCCTGGCGGCCGCTGCCGGAGGGACTTCCCCCGGAAGTGCGGCACTTCGTGGAACAGCTGCGGCTGCTCAAGGACCGCACCGGCCTGAGCCTGGTCGCGCTCGGCAAGGAGACCGCGTACAGCAAATCCTCCTGGCAGCGCTACCTCAACGCACAGCAGCCACCGCCCCGCCGGGCGGTCACGGCGCTGTGCGAGGTGGCGAAGGAGGACAGCGAACGAGTCTGCGCACGCTGGGAGTTGGCGGTGCGCGTGTGGCCGCGGGGCGCGGCGGGGGGCACGGATTCAGCCCCGCGCGTCGTGCTGAGCAAGGAGGGCAAGCGCGCGAAGCCGCGCAAGCGCCCCGCGTGGACGTGGCGTTCCATCGCCGGTCTCACCGCGTTCCTCATCCTCATGGTGCTGCTGGAAGGCCTGCTGAGGAATCTCATGAGCTAGGGCCGCCACGGAGTGACGGCCCCAGTCGGGGGTGCAGGTGGAGCCGGGTGTCAGCCACGCCAGTTGTACGCGGCCTTCTTCCACTCGCCGTCGATCTTCACGTAGTACGTGCTGCCGAGGCGCTTGAACGTGACGTCGTGCTTGTAGCCGCTGTAGGTGACGCGGCCGTTGTAGCCCGGGCCGTCCAGATAGTCGTCCGCGACGCCGAACGTCTCCTTGCCGGCGATTCCGTCGACGTCCTCCACGTCCTCGCGCTGCTGCCACCACTTGGTGGCCGACTCGGTCTTGCGGCCGAAGCTGCCGTCGATGTCCCACTTCTTGAACGTGTGCCGGTTGCCGTTGCTGTCCTTCCACTTCGCCCCGTCCGCGTACAGGACGGTCTGCCAGAGCCGCGTGGCGTTGCTGTTCGCGTGGCTGTGGCGGGACAGGTCGCCCTCGTCGCCCCAGTCGTTGTACGCGGCACCCTTGCCGTCGATGACGTGCGGACCGCTCGCCTGTGCGAGCGATGCCGTGCCCCCGAGCGCGAGCGCGGCCCCCGCCGTCACGGCGACGGCCGAGCCGAGCAGCCGCTTCGACCTGCCCTTGCTGATGTGCATCTGATCCCCCTAGGTGGTGCGTTGACCCCTCCGATGCTGCCTGCCGCCCGCCGTTCACAAAAGGTTCAACAGGTGCATTCGGGATGCTTTGGGACGTCCCGGGCTCCTACCTGGGGTTCCGCATTGTGATGCGGGACGGCGGTGGGACACTGGACGCCGGCCCGCGGGGAGTGCGACGGTGCACGCCAGTGGCCCGAATGCTCCCGTGCGCCCCCAGTCGGGGAACTGACATCCTGACTTCTGGCATCCCTCTGGGTAGTCCATGACAGGGGTGGCGGGGGTTGCCCCTTGGCAGGGCAGGGGGCTTCACGCGCGGGGGCAAGTAGGCACGTACGGGGGGAATAGGGGGAGTAATGCCTCGTTGGAAGGCGCTACCGGATGAGCTTGATCCGGAGGTCAGGGAGTTCGCCAATCAGCTGCGCAGGCTCGTCGACCGCAGTGGTCTGAGCATTGCCGCGGTGTCGGACCGCACCGGGTACAGCAAGACGTCGTGGGAGCGCTATCTGAACGGGCGGCTGCTCGCCCCGAAGGGTGCGATCGTCGCGTTGGCCGAGGTGACGGGCACCAACCCCGTTCACCTCATCACCATGTGGGAGCTCGCGGAGCGCGCCTGGAGCCGCTCCGAGATGCGCCACGACATGACCATGCAGGCCATCCGGATCTCCCAGGCGCGGGCCGCGCTCGGGGAGCTGGGGCCGAACCCGCCCAAGGGCAAGGGCGGCAAGGACGCGGCGCGGGGCGGCTCGGCGGGCGGCGGCACAGGCACCGATGTCGACGCCGGTGGCCGTGGCGGCCGGAGCATGACGGGGGTCGCGGGCCCGGCGGGCGTCGCACCCACGGTGCCTCCGCAGGCCTCGCCGTCCGGCGCGGGCGTGGGAGCGGGCGCGGGAGCCGGTGCGTACGGGGCTGCTTCCTCGTACGGCGTCGGGGACGGCGGCCGGGGGCCCGTCGTCGCGCCGCCCGGCAGGCAGGAGCCGCGCCATGGCGGTGGCTCGCCCGACGGGCAGCGGCGGCGCAGGAAGCTGACGATGTTCCTCGCGGGGACGGTCGGCGCGCTCGTGGTCATAGCCGCGGTCGTCTTCCTGACGGACTTCGGCAAGGGTGACAAGGGCGACGAGGGCGCGAAGCCGCCGGCCTCGCCGACCACGAGTGACACGGATCTGCCCGCGGGCGTCGAGTGCAGCGGCAAGAGCTGCACCGGCAAGGACCCGGAGACGATGGGCTGCGGCGGCGAACTGGCCAGGACGACGACGCGCGCGACGGTCGGCAAGGCGCTGATCGAGGTCCGCTACAGCAAGGCCTGCGGGGCGGCTTGGGCGCGGATCACGCAGGCGGCGGTGGGGGACAAGGTGACGATTTCCGACGGCTCGGGCGCCAAGCAGGCGGGGACCGTGAACGCGGACTTCGACGCGTACACGCCGATGACGGCGGTGAAGGACGGGGCGTCGGCGGAGGCGTGCGCGACGCTGAAGTCGGGCGTCACCGGCTGCACGAAGTAGGCGGACGCTTGGCTGTACCGGTGCCCGGCGGTGCGGTGTTGTGCCCACCGGTTCCGCCCAGCGGAACGCCTGCCGGGCAATCGGTGGGTGGGCGGGAAAAATCCGCCGCGGAGCGGCGGCTCAATTCCGTACGCATGGATCCCGGGTGCCCGGGAAGGCGCAACGTACCCCCACGGGAGTGCGGTCACACCCCCGGGCGGCCGCCACGCTCCCCCTCCCGAGGTGGCGGCCGCCACCGTGTGCGCCGGGCCACACGGACCCGGCGCACCGCCCCGCCCGAGGCGGTATAGCCTGACTCCGGATCTCTCTTGATGCCAAGAGATCGATCATCGAGAGGCGATCGAGAAGGCGTCGGCAGGGGATCCAGCACAAGGGGCAGGGACCCCCACCGCCAGCTGTCTTACGGAGATCGCCATGACCCGCACTCCCGTGAATGTCACCGTCACCGGCGCGGCCGGCCAGATCGGCTACGCACTGCTCTTCCGCATCGCCTCGGGCCACCTGCTCGGCGCGGACGTGCCGGTCAACCTGCGCCTTCTGGAGATCACGCCGGCGCTGAAGGCCGCCGAGGGCACCGCCATGGAGCTCGACGACTGCGCCTTCCCGCTGCTGAACTCCATCGAGATCAGCGACGACCCGAACGTCGCCTTCGACGGCGCGAACGTCGCCCTCCTCGTCGGCGCCCGCCCCCGCACCAAGGGCATGGAGCGCGGCGACCTGCTCGAGGCCAACGGCGGCATCTTCAAGCCGCAGGGCAAGGCCATCAACGACAACGCCGCGGACGACATCAAGGTCCTCGTCGTCGGCAACCCGGCCAACACCAACGCGCTCATCGCGCAGGCCGCCGCCCCGGACGTACCGGCCGAGCGCTTCACCGCGATGACCCGCCTCGACCACAACCGCGCGCTGTCGCAGCTCGCGAAGAAGACCGGCACGTCGGTCTCCGACATCAAGCGCCTGACCATCTGGGGCAACCACTCGGCGACCCAGTACCCGGACATCTTCCACGCGGAGATCGCCGGCAAGAACGCCGCCGAGGTCGTGAACGACCAGGCCTGGCTCGCCGACGAGTTCATCCCGACCGTCGCCAAGCGCGGCGCCGCGATCATCGAGGCCCGTGGCGCGTCCTCGGCCGCCTCGGCCGCCAACGCCGCCATCGACCACGTCCACACGTGGGTGAACGGCACGGCGGACGGCAACTGGACCTCCATGGGTATCCCGTCGGACGGTTCGTACGGCGTTCCGGAGGGCCTGATCTCCTCCTTCCCCGTCACCACCAAGGACGGCAAGTACGAGATCGTCCAGGGCCTGGAGATCAACGAGTTCTCGCGTGCGCGCATCGACGCGTCCGTGCAGGAGCTCACCGAGGAGCGCGAGGCGGTCCGCGGCCTCGGCCTCATCTAGTACGTCTGGTACGTCATCGCGTCCGGCTCTGCCCGTACGCGCGTTCGTCCACCGCGCCCCCGGCCGCCGCTCGATCGGCAGCCGGGGGTGCGGTGCGTCCGGTCCGGTACCCGAGGGTGACCAGTGCCGCCGCGGCCACCACCGTGAGCCCCACGACCCGCAGTGCCGCCTCCATCCCGGAGGTGAACCCCGGGTGCGAGGCGAGGACCGTCCCCGTGACGGCCACCCCGAGCGCCGCCCCGACCTCCCGCGCCGACGTCCCGAGCCCCGAGCCGAGGCCCGCCTGGTGCGGCGGCAGCGACGAGACGACGCCGAGGGCGAGCGCGGGCATGGAGAGACCCGTGCCCGCCGAGATGACGAGCAGCCAGCAGGCGTACGCCGCGTAGGGCGTGCCCTCGTGCGCCGTTGACGCGCCGAGCAGGCCGAGCCCGATCAGGAGCAGTCCGCCGCCGACCAGCGGGCGGGGCCGCTTCGACCAGCGTGCCGCGAACCTGGGGACCAGGATCATGCCGACGGTGAGCGGCACGATGGCCAGGCCCGCACGGGCGGCGCCGTACCCCTTCACGTACTGCAGATACTGCGAGTTGACGTAGAAGAGCGAGAAGAGGCCGAAGAAGGACGCGGCCGTGCCGAGCGTCGCGGCCCGCAGCCTGCGGGACCCGAAGACCCGCGGGTCGAAGAGCGGCGAGCGGGAGCGCAGGGCGTGCGCGACAAATGCCCCGATGAGAGCGGCGCCCACTCCATACGCGATGACGATGCGCGCCGACGTCCAGCCGTGCGTCGGGCTCTCGATGATGCCGAAGAGCACCGCGACGAGACCGCCGGTCAGGAGCGTGGCGCCGAGGGGGTCGATGGCGGCACCGACCGACTTCTCCGTACGGGGAGTTGTGCGCACCACGGCCAGGGCGAGCAGCGCCGCGAGCGGCACCATCACCCAGAACAGGGCGCGCCACGGCAGATACTGGCCGATCAGGCCGCCGACCGCGTTCCCCGCGAAGCCGCCGAGCCCGGCGGCGAGCGCCCAGGAGGCGACCGCGCGCGGCCGGTGCTCGGGCGATGCGGTGCGCACCAGGATCGACATGGTCGCGGGCATGATCAGCGCGGCGCCCGCGCCGGAGACACCGCGTCCGGCGATCAGCGGGACGGGTCCGGTGGCGAGCGCGCTGACCGTGGCGCCCGCGGCGAAGAGGCCGAGCCCGCAGAGCAGCGCGCCCTTGCGTCCGTAGCGGTCGCCGATGGCGCCCGCGGGGATGAGCAGCCCCGCGAAGACGATGACGTACGCGTCGACCGTCCACAGCAGTTCGCTCGACGACGGGTGGACGGACGACGAAGTCAGTTGCGGGATAAGGAGGTTGATGGCGGCGACCATGCTCTGCGCGACGAGCACGCAGGCACAGAGGGTGAGTTCGGCCGAGCGCTTGAGCTGCTTGAGCTGCTTGGGCGGCTCGGTCCGGTTTCGGGCAGGCGAGGGCAAGGCTCCTCCAGGGAGCGTCGTGGCGTGGTGTGGGATGCCTTGTCACCGTAGGCTCGCCGCCTACCTGATCTCCAGTGCAACCTTTGCAAGGGATATATGCGCGTGACGCATTCCAAAGAGACGCATTCCAGAATGGCGCATTCCGAAGTGGCGCCGTCCGATCCGGGCCGGGGCCTCGACCTGAACCTCCTGCTCGCCCTCGACGTGCTGCTCGACGAGGAGAGCGTCTCCGGCGCCGCCCGCCGTCTGTATCTGTCCGAGCCCGCGATGAGCCGCACCCTGGGCCGTATCCGCAAGGCGCTCGGCGACCCCGTCCTGGTGCGGGCGGGGCGGCGGATGGTCCCCACCCCGCACGCGCTCGCCGTCCGGGCCGAGGTGAGCGCCGTGGTGGAACGCGCCCGCGCGCTGTTCGCCGGTCCCGGCGCGGCCGATCTGCGCACCGTGTCCCGCACCCTCACCGTCCTCGGCAGCGACGTGATCGCCGCCGCGTACGGCCCCGCGCTCTTCGCCCGCGCCGTGGCCGAGGCCCCCGGCGTACGCATCCGGTTCCTCGGCGAGAGCCATGTGGACGCGCCCGTGCTGCGCGAGGGGACGGCCGATCTGGAGGTCGGGGTGATCGACACGGTCGCGCCCGAGGTGCGGATCGAGCGACTGCACGACGACCGGATGCTGGGTGTCGTACGTCCCGGACACCCCTTGCTGCGCGGCGAGTTGACGCCCGAGCGGTTCGCCGCCGCCGATCACATCACGGTCTCCCGCAAGGGCAGACTGCACGGCCCGCTGGATGCCGCGCTCGCCGAACTGGGTCTTGAGCGGCGGGTGGTGGGCAGCGTCGGCACCTATCCGTCCTCCCTCTTCGTGCTGCTCCACACCGATCTGGTGGGCCTGGTCACCTCCTGGGCCCGGCCGCTCACCGACACCCTGGGCCTGGTCACCTTCGACGTCCCGCTCGACCTGCCGCCACTGCGCCTTGCCATCGCCTGGCATCCCCGGCACGACGCGGATCCGGCGCACGCGTGGCTGCGGGGGTGTGTGCGGGATCTCCTTGAGGTCACCTGAGAGGTCACCTGAACGAGTGCCGGTAATTCACCTATCCGAGCGGCGCGCCCGCGTTCCCGCGGCCGCAGTGCGCACGCTCTGCCTAGCCTTCAATTCCGATTGATCTCAACGGAGTTGGCGCCATGGCAGGTAACACCGAGGCCACCAGACTGCTGTGTGCCGGCGTCCACTTGGACGCGGTGTTCCGCAGCCGGGTCGTGTCCGAGCTCGTCGACCACGCGGAGCGCCCCGTCGCGCCACCATTCGGGGCCGATGTGCTTCCGGTGCTCGCGCACGCGCTGCGGGCCCGGCGCGAAGAGGTGACCACCGCGCTGCTCCTGGCAGTGGTGTGGATCGGGTTCCTCGTCACCGACGCGGTCCTTGCCTGGGACGCCCTTGAGGACTCCCAGGGCGGCGATTCCGGCGTGTCCGGCGCGGACTTCGTACTGCTCGCCCTCGACCCCGAGGCGTTCGGCGCGCCGAGCCCCGGGATGTTCGGCGGCCTGGTGCCGGGCGGCTGGGCACTGTCGTACGCCGTGGTCGTCCTGCTGCTGTGGCTGGCCCGGGTCTTCTCCGGCCGGGGCGCCGACGGCAGCGTGCTGCGGAAGGTGAACCTGCCGCCGATCCTGTCCTGGCTGCGGCGCCGGCTCGGCTGGCTGGTGACGGGGTTCGCGTGGTGGTGCGCCGCCTCGTACACGGTCTTCGCGGTCATCGAGATCAAAGAGACCTGGACGCCGTACCCACTGATCTTCCCGCTGCTCATCGCGGCCGTGGTGTGGCGCCACCAGTACCTGCGCAAGCGCATGCTGCGTACGCGCCTCGCACGGCAGACCTTCGCCGAGACCGAGCAGCCGGCGCTGCCCGCCCGCTTCAGCCGCATCGCCGACTGCATCCGCCGCGAACAGGACGCCAACGTCACCCTCTACGACGCGAACCGGCCCTTCGTGGGCGCCGGGAAGCCCCGAGAGCCATGGTCCGTCGTGCTCGAACTGCAGCGCGCCGACACGGAGTCGGACGGCGGCCTGCCCAAGCAGCGCACGTACGAACCGCTCTCCGCGCGCGAGGTCATCGAGATGATCCGGCCCCGTCTGAAGGACCTGCGCACCTCCGCCGGGGCCACGAGCGTGGACCGGCTGCGGCACCTGGAGATCGAGGAGTTCGTCTATCTGCCCGCGGGCGCGGGTCGCGACGAGCAGCTCTTCACCGGCCAGGTGAGCGACACCACGGGGGTCCAGGAGACCGCGGGGGTCTACGACGCCGAGCAGACCGAGCGGCACATCGCCAGGGCCGCGGGCGAGGGCGGCGAGGCGCGGCGGCACTTCCTGCGCATCAGGGTCGGCGCCTGGAACGAACAGGTCGTCGTCTCGCTCCTGGTCAGGGTGCACACCCAGGGCGGGATGCTGGTCCTCGAAGTGGTGCCGCACGTACTGGGCCCGATCGTCCGCGAGTTCCGCGAGGTCGACACGATCGTCGCGCGCGAGCCGGAGGGTCCCTACCGCGACGCCCTGCGCGCCTGCGTCGACGGGCCCGCGGCAGGCGTGGCGGTAGGCATCGCCGCGCTGCGCGCGCTGCCCTCCGTCGGCACCTCGTTCCGGCTCTGGCTCGCACAGCCCGAAGGGCCCGTGCCCGCGCCGCGTGCCGCCCGTATGCTGCGCGCCCTGTGTTCCTGGCTCCGCCTGGGCGGTCCGGTCCAGGCGCCGCCGGACGCCCCGCTGGTCTCGCTGCGCCAACTGGCGAGCACCGACGAACTCTCCCTCTTCCAGGAGATGGACGTCGCCCGCTACATCCGCACCCTCCAGGACCGCATCGGCGAGGGCGTACGCGACGCGCTGCGGGCCGGCGGCTACCGCACGGACCGCCTGGAACAGAACATCACGCAGATCAACAACAGCGGGGTCTACATCAAGGAGATGTCCGGCGGCGCCCTCGCCACCGGCACCCACGGCCGGGCCACGCACACCGAGAGGAGCACGGCATGAGCGGCGACAAGGAGAGCGGCGGCGGCGCGCACGTCCAGATCGGGTCGGTCACCGGCGGCTCGCTGGCCTTCGGCGCGCACGGCACGGCCGAGTCCACCAACTACTCGGTGGTGACGGCCGATCCGCACCACCAGCACCTGCTCACCCAGGTGCGGGCCCTGCGCGGCGTGCTGCCCCAGGCACCGGAACGTACGCCCGGTGAGGCGGCGCTCGACGCCGAACTGGACGAGGTGGAGCGGGAGATCGGCCGCAGCGGGCGCAGCGATGGCAGGCTGCTGGCGAGACTCCGCGATCGGCTTGAGCGGTACACCGCGGCCGCCGCGACGGCCGCGTCCGTCACGGCGGTCCTCGAGGCGATCGCCCAGATCACGGGCTGAGGAAACGACCGTGCGGATCTTCGACGCCGACCGCCAGGAGTGGGTCGGTCACGAGCAGGAGCAGCGGATCGCCGAGCTCCACGACCGGGACGCGGTGCGCCAGGACAAGGCGCTGCGCGGCGCGGTGTCGGTCCTCGCGGTCTGCGCCCTGGCCTTCGGCGGCTGGGCGCTCGGCTGGAAGGACGAGCCGGAGCCGAGGGGGTACTTGGCGGTTCTCGAACAGCCCACGGTGAGCCCGGAGGGCGCCCCGTCGCCCTCCGCGTCGGGCGGTCCGCCCGACGGATACGAGACCGTGCAGGACGCTTTCGGCTACCGGCTCGCCCTCCCCGATGAGGACTGGACCCGCTCGACGGATGACGCCGTGTACGGCCCGGACGTCGTCAACTACCGCAACTTCGACGGGAGTCGAAGGCTCCAGGTGTACAAGGTGCAGGAGCCGAGCGGTCATGAATCGCTGCAGGTGTGGCTGGACCAGCCGAAGCGGCGCCTGCCCGACGGCTTCGACCGGCTCGACCTGACGCGCGCCGACGTCGGCGGCCTCCCCAGCGCCCGGCTCGACTACCTCGCCGACTCGCTCAAGGATGAGCCGGACATCGGTCCCTGGTACGTCATCGACCAGCGCTTCGAGTCCGTGGACGGCGAGCTCTACGCCCTTGCCGTGTACGGCGCCGACGCGGACGGCAGGTCCGACGAGGAGGCGCTGATGGAGACGGCCCTCGCATGGTTCTGCCCGCCGGAAGAGATCTGCCCCGAGCCGGCCGACTAGGCGCGGCACCCATCCACCCCGCCCCTTGTTGCCAACGTACTCGCCGATGTAGTACTTCTTATACATGAGCGAGCAAGTGCACAACAGGTTGGCGATGGTGCGCGCGGAGCGAAAGGTGTCGCGTCAGAGCCTGGCCGAGGCGGTGGGGGTCCATTACCAGACCATCGGTTACATCGAGCGTGGGCAGTACAACCCGAGCCTCGACCTGGCGCTGAAGATCGCGGAGTTCTTCGGGCTGCCGGTGGAGGCGTTGTTCTCGCTCCGGCCGTTCCGCCCGCTCACGGATGAGGTCTACGGGAGGAGTCAGGGATGATGACGGACCAGCAGGCGCGGGGGATGACCGGGTACGACCGGCGGATGTTCGCGCTCATGAACCGGCGGGAGGCGGCGCCCTTCCACGCCACCGCCGCGCGCAGGCGGCTCGCGGTCGGCGCGCACATCGCGCTGACCGTGGCGAGCGTCGCGGCCTGGCTGCTGACCGTCGTGGGCGATCAGTGGTGGGCGATGTGGACGATGGCCGCCCTGATCCTGCCGTGGTGCTTCGCCACCGGCGTCATCAACGGCGCCACGCGCGGCCTGCTCGAACTGCGCGAGCGCGCACTCGACGAGCGGCAGCGCGCGGAGAAGGCCCGCGTCGCCGCTCGCGCGCGGGGGCTCACGCAGTGGCTGCTGCTCGCGGCCGCCGTCGGTGCGGGCGCGGTCGCGCTCCAGGGCTGGGACACCGAAGGGCTGCTCTTCCCCGTCCTGTTCACCCTGTTTGTCCTGCACTGGCTGATGCCGCTGTGGGTGGCGGGGCTCGCCGTGGCGGACGAGCCCGAGGACTTCGAGGACCCCGAGGCGTAAGGGGAACTC
Organism: Streptomyces sp. NBC_01381; assembly: GCF_026340305.1. Classification (NCBI taxonomy): domain Bacteria; kingdom Bacillati; phylum Actinomycetota; class Actinomycetes; order Kitasatosporales; family Streptomycetaceae; genus Streptomyces; species Streptomyces sp. NBC_01381. The sequence goes on from NZ_JAPEPI010000002.1 coordinate 136,791, forward strand.
AGAGGTTGTCTGCCGGGCCGCCGTCCTGGACGCCCTGCAGCTGAGACACGTTCACCGAGTCCTCCTCGGACGGGGTGTCCTTCGGGACCGGCTTGTCGTACGCGGACAACTTCAGCGTCGAGTCGGTCCCCTGCCCCTTCTCCGTGGCCCTGACCAGGTACGGAGTGCCCTCGGCCGCGACGTACATCGTGGTGGTCTTGCCGTCGTCCCTGCCGGTGACGGGGATGACGTCGGTGCCGTCGACCTTGGTCCGATCGCCCTTCTTGAGCGTCGACTCGTCGCCCGACTCGTCCTGGACCTCCTGCTGGATCTCCTTCAGGTCGCAGACCCCGGCCATGTCCTTGAGCAGGGCGTCATCGGTGGTGCCGTAGAGATAGCGGTCCCCGATGATGTCGGCCGCGGCCTCGCCCTGGCCGCCGGGGAGCTGCGCCTTCCAGAAGGCGGCGTCGGGCTTCATCCAGACCTTCTCGCCCTGTTTGATCAGCTCCAGGCTGCCGCCGTCGTCCGCCATGGTCAGCGACCCGACGCAGTTGTCGTCCTGGTCGAGGGTCAGCTCCATCGTGGCGGGCTCCTCGTCGTCGAGGTCCGTGCCCTTCTGCTCCAGTTCGAGATGGACGGACTTGGCGTCGAGCAGTTCCTTCTCCGCCTTGTCGGAGATCTCCTGCGCGCTCAGATCCTCCGTGTCGGCGAGCGCGACCGCCGGGGCGGCCAGGAGAGCGACCGCCGTACAGGCCGCTGTTCCCCACGCCTGCTTCCTGGAAATTCTGCGCATTACGTCACCTCCAGTGACAAACCCCTCTTCGAGCGTACGTTTCGCCCCGACTGCCTGCACGGGCAGTGACACAGCGCACTTTCGGCCATGTAATACGCATGGTTTCTTCACTCGAGGGCAGGTGGACCCGGCTACCGCGAGTGACAGGCGGGGCATATGACAGGAACGGAAGGCAAACGGGACGTGTCCGCACAACAGACCATCCATGTGGGCGGAGAGTGGCTTAGCGCCCTCTCCGGCGCCACGCGCGAGATCCTCGACCCGGCGGATGCCAAGCCGTTCGCAGTGATCGCCGAAGGCGGCACCGAGGACGCCGACGCGGCGATCGCCGCCGCCCGCGAGGCCTTCGACCACGGAGCGTGGCCTCAGACTCCGGTCGCCGAGCGTGCCGCGCTGCTTCGCCGCGTCGCCGACCTCCTCGTTCGCGACCGGGAAGAGATCGGGCTCCTGGAGAGCCGCGACGCCGGCAAGACCCTCGAAGAGGGCCGCGTCGACGTGGACTGCGTCGCCGACGCCTTCCGCTACTTCGCCGACCTGGTGATCGGCGAGGGCGCGGGCCGTGTCGTCGACGCGGGATCCGACGACATCCACAGCGTCGTCGTGCACGAGCCCGTCGGCGTCTGCACGATGATCACGCCCTGGAACTATCCGCTCCTGCAGGCCAGCTGGAAGATCGCCCCGGCGCTCGCGGCGGGCAACACCTTCGTGATCAAGCCGAGCGAGATCACGCCGCTGACCACGGTCGCGCTCATCGAGCTGCTCGTCGAGGCCGGCCTCCCGGCGGGCGTCGCCAACATCGTGACCGGTCCCGGCCACACCGTCGGCGCCCGGCTCTCCGACCACCCCGACGTCGACCTGGTCTCCTTCACCGGCGGCCTCGTCTCCGGCACCAAGGTCGCCCAGGCCGCCGCGCTCGGCGTGAAGAAGGTCGCCCTCGAACTCGGCGGCAAGAACCCCAACGTGGTCTTCGCCGACGCCTGCGCCACCGAAGAGGGCTTCGACACCGCCGTCGACCAGGCCCTCAACGCCGCGTTCATCCACAGCGGGCAGGTCTGCTCCGCCGGTGGCCGCCTCATCATCGAGGAGTCGGTCCGCGAGCGCTTCGTCGCCGAACTCGCCCGCCGGGCAAGCAAGATCAAGCTCGGCCGCGGCACCGAGGACGGCGTCGAGTGCGGTCCGCTCGTCTCGCAGCAGCAGCGCGAGAAGACCGAGATGTACGTCGCGTCCGCCCTGGAGGAGGGCGCGGTGCTCCGCTCCGGCGGCAAGCGCCCCGAGCCGAGCGACGCCCGCCCCGCGACCGGCTACTTCTACGAGCCCACCGTGCTCGACCAGTGCCACCGCGAGATGAAGGTCGTACGCGAAGAGGTCTTCGGCCCGGTCCTGACCGTCGAGACCTTCCGCACCGAGGACGAGGCCGTAGCGCTCGCCAACGACACCGAGTACGGTCTCGCGGGCGCCGTGTGGACCACCGACGCCGGTCTCGGGCGCCGGATGGCCCGCCGCATGCGCCACGGCACCATCTGGATCAACGACTTCCACCCCTACCTGCCGCAGGCGGAGTGGGGCGGCTTCGGCAAGAGCGGCGTGGGACGCGAGCTCGGACCCGCCGGGCTCGCCGAGTACCGGGAGTCCAAGCACATCTACCAGAACCTGGCGCCCGCGCCGGTGCGCTGGTTCGCGGGCTGAGCCCTCGACACGTACGACCGCTCAATACGCGCAGAACGTTGGAGTAACCGCATGTCCCAGACCGAGTACGACTTCGTCATCGTCGGTGGCGGCACCGCAGGATCGGTGATCGCGTCCCGGCTCACCGAGAACCCGGACGTCACCGTCGCCGTCATCGAGGGCGGCCCCAGCGACATCGACCGCCAGGACGTCCTCACGCTGCGCAAGTGGCTCGGCCTGCTCGGCGGCGACCTCGACTACGGCTACACCACCACCGAGCAGCCGCGGGGCAACTCGCACATCCTGCACAGCCGCGCCAAGGTGCTCGGCGGCTGCTCGTCGCACAACACCCTGATCTCCTTCAAGCCGCTGCCGTCCGACTGGGACGAGTGGGAAGAGGCCGGGGCCACCGGCTGGGGCGCCAAGGCGATGGACCCCTTCTACGGCAAGCTGCGCAACAACGTCGTACGCGTCGCCAAGAAGGACCAGAACCAGATCGCCACCGACTGGGTCGAGGCGACGAAGACCGCGCTCGGCGTCCCCGAGGTCGTCGGCTTCAACGACAAGCCCTTCGACGAGGGCGTCGGCTTTTTCGACCTCTCGTACCACCCGGAGAACAACAAGCGTTCCTCCGCTTCGGTCGCCTACCTCCACCCCCACATGGAGGCCGGTGACCGCCCCAACCTCCACCTCTTCCTGGAGACCTGGGCCACCAAGCTGGAGCTCGACGGCAAGACCGCCCGCGGCGTCCACATCCGCACCAAGGACGGCGCCGAGCAGCTGCTCACCGCCCGCCGCGAGGTGCTCGTCTGCGCCGGTGCCGTCGACACGCCGCGGCTGCTCATGCACTCCGGCATCGGCCCGGCCAAGGACCTTCAGGCCCTCGGCATCCCCGTCGTGCACGACCTGCCGGGCGTCGGCGAGAACCTCATCGACCACCCCGAGTCGGTCATCGTCTGGGAGACCAACGGGCCGATCCCCGGCAACTCCGCGATGGATTCGGACGCCGGTCTCTTCGTGAAGCGGGACCCGGACCACAAGGGCCCGGACCTGATGTTCCACTTCTACCAAATCCCGTTCACGGACAACCCGGAGCGGCTCGGCTACGAACGCCCCGAGCACGGTGTCTCGATGACGCCGAACATCCCCAAGTCCCGTGCGCGCGGCCGCCTCTACCTCACCTCCGCGGACCCCGAGGTCAAGCCCGCCCTCGACTTCAAGTACTTCGAGGACGAGGGTGACTACGACGGGCAGACGCTCGTCGACGGCATCAAGCTGGCGCGCAAGGTCGCGCAGGCCGAGCCGTTCGCCAAGTGGCTCAAGCGCGAGGTGTTCCCCGGCCCCGACGTCACCGACGACGCCGAGATCAGCGAGCTCGTGCGCAAGGCCGCGCACACGGTGTACCACCCGGCAGGGACCTGCCGAATGGGTGCCTCCACTGATGAACTCGCCGTGGTCGACCCGGCTCTGCGGATCCGGGGACTCGAAGGAATCCGAATCGCGGACGCATCCGTCTTCCCGACGATGCCGGCCGTGAACCCGATGATCGGAGTGCTCATGGTCGGGGAAAAGTGCGCGGAACTGCTGACCGGGAGTGATGTCCGATGACCACCACCACTGAGAAGACGCCCGCCACCGACGCGGCGGAGCCCGTGTTCACCGTCCGGGACCTGTGGAAGGTCTTCGGGCCCAAGGCCCAGCGCGTACCGGGCAATGCGGAGTACGCGGGTCTCTCCGTGGCCGAGCTGCGCGAGCGCACCGGCTGCACGGCGGCCGTCCGGGACGTCAGCTTCGACGTCCAGAAGGGCGAGGTCTTCGTCGTCATGGGCCTGTCCGGATCCGGCAAGTCCACCCTGGTGCGGACCCTGACCCGGCTCATCGAGCCGACCAGCGGCTCCATATCCATGGACGGCACGGACGTGCTCGGCATGGACAAGAACCAGCTGCGTGAACTGCGCCGCCACAAGGCCGCGATGGTCTTCCAGAACTTCGGCCTCCTTCCGCACCGCACGGTCCTCGACAACGTCGCGTACGGCCTGGAGATCCAGGGCGTCGGCAAGGCCGAGCGCCGCGCCAAGGCCATGGAGGTCGTCGCCAAGGTCGGCCTCGAAGGCCTGGAGAACCGCCGCCCCACCCAGCTCTCCGGCGGCCAGCAGCAGCGCGTCGGCCTGGCCCGCGCCCTCGCCGTCGACCCCGAAGTGCTGCTCTTCGACGAGCCGTTCAGCGCGCTCGACCCGCTGATCCGCCGCGACATGCAGGAAGAAGTCATCCGCCTGCACCGCGAAGAGGGCCGCACGATGGTCTTCATCACCCACGACCTGAGCGAGGCGCTGCGCCTCGGCGACCGCATCATGCTGATGCGGGACGGCGCCATCGTGCAGCTCGGCACCCCCGAGGAGATCGTCGCCAACCCGGCCGACGACTACGTCCGCGACTTCGTCCAGGACGTGGCGCGCGAGCAGGTCATCTCCGTACGCCGCGCCATGCGCCCCGCCGTGGGCGCCGAGGCCGAGACCGGTGCCGCGATCGGCCCGGACACGCTGGTCGTCGACGCGATCGAGGCCGTCGCGCGCAGTGGCGAGCACTGCCGCGTCGTGGACGGCGGCCGCACCCTCGGCGTCGTCGACCACGAGCAGCTGCTCGCCGTGGTCGCGGGCCTCGACAATGACCCCCAGGACAAGGAGGTGGCGGCTGTATGAGTGTCGCCCCGTCTCCGGTACTGGAGAAGAAGGACAGCGTGTCCCCGCCGGGCCCCACTGAGGGCCCCGGGCCGCTGGCCGCACTCGTGCGCAACCCCAAGGCCATCGCGCTGCTCGTCGCCGTGCTCGTCGCGGTCGTCTCGGCGGCCGTCACCGCCAACGGCGTGTGGCCCTCCGACCTGACCTTCGACGTGCGCTCGCCGCTCGACGACGTCAACACGTGGATGGCGCAGAACCGCGACACCCACCCGATCTTCCTCTACTTCCTGCTGCACATCAGCAACACCTCGGAATCCGCGGTGGACGGTGTGCTCAGCGGTCTGGAGAGCCTCGGCTTCATCGGGGTGACCGTCGCCGCCGTACTCATCTCCTGGTACGCGGGCGGGGCGAAGCTGCGCCGCCGCTCGCTGACCCTCGCGGGCATCGCCTTCGGCACCTTCGCCGTGATCGGCGTGCTCGACGTGTGGGAAGAGGCGATGGAGACCCTCGCCCTGATGGTCGTCTGTGTGGCCGTCGCGGGGCTCGTCGGTGTGCTCCTCGGCCTCGCGGCCGGTCTCTCGGACCGCGCCGAGCGCATCCTGCGGCCGGTCTTCGACACGATGCAGGTGCTTCCGGCCTTCTCGTATCTGCTGCCCTTCGTCTTGATGTTCGACGTGGGCACCCCGGCCGTCTTCATGGCGACCGTCATCTACTCCGCCCCGCCGATGGCCCGGCTCACCTCACTGGGCCTGCGCGGCGCCGACGCGGCGGCCCTCGAGGCCTCGCAGTCGCTCGGCGCAAGCGCCTGGCAGCGGCTGTGGACGGCGCGCCTCCCGCTGGCCCGCAAGCCGATGCTGCTCGGCCTCAACCAGACGATCATGATGTGTCTTTCGATGGTCGTGCTCGCCACGGTGGTCGGCGCCGGCGGTCTCGGCGACCCGATCTTCACGGCGATCTCCACCCTCGACGTGGGCCTCGCGGCGCCTGCCGGCATCGCGATCGTGCTGATCGCCATCTGGCTCGACCGTACGACCGCGGCGTTCGGCGAACGGGTCGACGACTCGGCACCCGAGCGCAGCGCCTTCGTGACGCGCATCCTGTGGGCCGTCATGGCCGCCGTGATCGCGGGCGCCGCCGTACTCGGCCAGGCGCTCGGCCGCACCGAGTGGCCGGAGAACTGGGTCGTCGACATCTCCCAGCCGATCAACGAGGCCTTCGGGTGGATCGAGCGCGAGCTCGGCTCCGGCGTACCAGTCCTCGGCGGCACCCTCACCTGGGCGAGCGGCTTCACCCGCTGGGTCATCAACCCGCTGTTCGACGCCCTGCTCGCCACCCCGTGGTGGGCGGTGCTCCTGCTTGCCGGTGTCCTCGCCTATCTCGCGGGACGCTGGCGCGCGGCGGTCACCGCCGTGCTCGCGCTCGGTGCGATCGGCGCGATGGGTCTGTGGAACAACTCGATGGACACCCTCTCGCAGGTCATCGCGGCCCTGGTGGTCACGCTGCTCCTGGGCTTCGCCATCGGCGTCTTCGCGGCCCGGGTCGACTGGGTGGACCGGATGATCCGGCCGGTGCTCGACACCATGCAGACCCTGCCGGCGTTCATCTATCTGATCCCGATGGTCGGACTGTTCGGCAGTGGCCCCGCCGCCGGCGCGGTGGCCGCCGTCATCTTCGCGCTGCCCGCCGTCATCCGCATCACGTCCCAGGGCGTCCGCCAGATCGACCCCTCGGCCCTGGAGGCGGCCCGCTCGCTGGGCGCATCCACCGGCCAGCAGCTCTGGCAGGTCCAGCTGCCGCTGGCCAGGCCCGCGCTGCTCGTCGCCCTGAACCAGGGCGTCGTCCTGGTCCTCTCCATGGTCGTCATCGGCGGCATCATCGGCGGTGGCGCGCTCGGTGTGGACGTGATCAGGGGCCTCACCAAGGGCGACCTCGGCCTTGGTCTGACGTCCGGTATCGCGATCGTCTGCCTCGGTCTGCTCCTCGACCGGATCTCCCAGCCCGGCAAGGACGTCAAGGAACGCGCACTGCGCTGACGTACGCTCCCCGGACCCCGCTCTCCTGCCTACGTAAGGGAACAGTCTCGTGAACCACCACAGCAAGCGGATACGCACCACCCTCATCGCCGGTCTCGGCGCCGCGTCCATGGTCGCGCTCAGCGCCTGCAGCGCCGCCGACACCAAGTCCTCCGGCAGCGCCGACGAGGTCACCATCTCGGTCCCCTCGTGGGTCGGCGCGCGCGCCAACGCCGAGGTCGCCAAGGTGCTCCTCGAGGACGAGGTCGGCGTCAAGAAGGTCGAGCTCAAGCAGCTCGACGAGCCGATCGCCTGGGACGCGCTGAACAACGGCAAGGCCGACGCGATCCTGGAGGACTGGGACGGCCAGCCCAAGAAGCAAGAACTCTACATCGACCAGAAGAAGACGGTCGTCAAGGGCGGCGACCTGGGTGTCACCGGCCACATCGGCTGGTACGTCCCGAAGTACTACGCGGACAAGCACCCCGAGATCCTCGACTACAAGAACCTCAACAAGTTCGCCAAGGACTTCAAGAGCGACCGCAGCGGCGGCAAGGGCGAGTTCATCGGCGCGGCGCCGTCGTACACCACGTACGACGCGCACCTGATCAAGAACCTCAAGCTGAACTTCAAGATCAAGGACACCGGCAGCGAGGCGGTGCAGATCAAGGAGATCCAGCGCAAGTACGCCGACAAGGAGCCGTTCATCACCTACTGGTGGGAGCCGCTGTGGGCGAACGCCGACATGGACATGGTCGAGGTGAAGCTGCCCGAGTTCAAGGAGGGCTGCAACGAGCCCGAGACCAAGACCGAGTGCGGTTACGCCAACACCCCGCTGCAGAAGTACTTCAACGCCGACTTCGCCAAGGACGGCGGCGACGCCGCGAAGTTCCTGAAGAACTTCAAGTGGACGACCGAGCAGCAGAACGAGGTCGCCATGTCCATCGCCAAGGACAAGATGAGCGGCGAGGCCGCGGCCAAGAAGTGGGTCAAGGAGAACAAGGACGTCTGGGAGTCCTGGATCCCGAAGAAGTGACGTAACTGCCATACGCGACGGTGCCGGGGGCCCTTTCAAAGGGCCCCCGGCACCGTCGCGTTACTCACCCGGCGTATTGCACTTTCGTGCAATTGTGGGGCCCGATCTGCCGCGCCTACCTTGGGCTGTGTTCATGCCAAGCCTGAAGAGAGATGGTAGACGCGTATGAATCTCCCTCGTCGAGTGAGTACGCGAGTGTGCGCACTCGCCGTCGGTGCCGCTGTCCTGACGCCGATGATGGGTATCGGGTCGGCGCAGGCCAGCCAAGGGCCTGCCGCAGCGGAGAAGTCCGATGTGGCCGCCAAGGCCGGATTCCACACCAAGAAGGGCACGCTCAAGTGCCGTAAGAGGGGCGAGACCGCCTGGATCTGGGACTCGGCCGTGGGGGCGTCGCGGGTGTCGTGGAAGCCCGCCGGCGGAAAGCTGGTCTCCAGGATCTGGAAGCACGATCCCAGCGGTGCCTCGACGCGGACCATTCCGACGTGGCGCAAGTCCGTGAAGTGGAAGGTCACTTCATCCTGGGGAAACCCGAACAACCTGAACAAGGTGTACGGCTACTGCAGTTCGCAGGGCTGGCGGGTCGGAAAGGCGTCGGACAAACTCAAGCAGAAGAAGTCCGGCACCAAGACCTGCCCGGCGGGGAAGACGGTCTATATCTCCTCCGCCGGAATCGGCAACATCAAGCACCGGTTCAAGTCGACGAGTGGCGGCGCGCTGCGCACGCACAACTTCGGCGGTTCTCAGCAGGTTCTGGTGACGGACCGCGCGACACCCACTGAAATGCGTTCGGTGAAGTGGCGGGTGGAAGCCTGGAGCATCAAGAACACCCTCCCCGATGCCCAGACCGGGCGGGTCAAGCTCTCCTGCATCAGCAAGTACTGACGTCAGCAAGTACTGACGCCGTTCCGGGCTCCCGTTGTACGGGAGCCCGGCACCGTCACGCCTGGCGCAGCTGTCCGGCGATCTCCCGCAGTGCCTCCGTCGCCCGGATCAGCAGGCCGGGCCCGAACGTGATCCGAGTGACGCCCAGTTCACCCAGCTTCCGCAGGTCCGGGCCGTGCGGGTGCGCGCCCGCGTTGACGGGGCCCTCGATGTCCGCGAGGAGCCGCGGCAGCACCTCGGGCGGCGCGAAGATCGGATAGACGCAGTCCGCGCCCGCCGCCACGTAGAGCCGGGCCCGTTCGACGGCCTGCCCGGGGTCGGCGACACCCCGGACGAACGTGTCCACACGGGCGTTGATGAACACCCGCCCGTCCGCGACGGAACGCACCTCCGCCAGCCAGTCCGCCTGCTCGCGCGGATCCTTGAGAACCCCGTCCGACGAGTCCTCCAGGTTGCAGCCCACCGCGCCCGTCTCCAGGAGCCGCTCCACCAGCTCCTTGGGCGGCAGGCCGTAGCCGTCCTCGATGTCCGCGGACACCGGCACGGACACCGACCGCACGATCCTGCGCACCGCCGCGAACATCTCGTCCGGCGGCACCGATCCGTCCGCGTACCCCAGCGACGCGGCGACCCCCGCGCTCGGCGTGGCCAAAGCCGGGAATCCGACCTCCTCGAAGAGCCGCGCGCTTGCCGCGTCCCAGGGTCCTGGCAGGACGAGCGGGTCACCGGGCGCGCGCCCGTGGTGCAGCGTCCTGAAGTCGTCGACGAGGCTCATGGCGTATACCCTCCGGGCTCGATGCGGCGGCTGACCATCAGCCGGTTCCAGCTGTTGATGACGGCGATCAGGCCGATGAGATGGGCGAGTTCGGCTTCGTCGAAGTGCTTGGCCGCCTGCTCGTACGTCGCGTCGGGCACGAAACCGTCCGTGAGGACCGTGATCGCCTCGGTGAGCGCGAGCGCCGCACGCTCGCGCTCGCCGAACAACTCCCCGGCTTCTTCCCAGGCGTTGAGCAGCGCGATGCGCTTGGCGCTCTCGCCGGCCTGCACGGCGAGGTCCACATGCATGTCCAGGCAGAACGCGCACGCGTTGATCTGCGAGGCCCGCATCATCACCAGCTCGGCGAGCACGGGGTCGGCGAGCCCCTTCTTGGCGGCCGCGCTCAGTGCGGACATCGCGCGGCCGACGCCCTTGTCCAAGTAGGTCGTACGAGGGCTCACTTGGCGTCCCCCGCCTTGTAGTGGCCCGGCACCTGCCGCGTGGAGACGCCGAAGCGGTTCCACGCGTTGATCACCGTGATCGCGGCGATGAGCTGGGTCAGCTCCGCCTCGTCGAACTGCTTCGCGGCCTTCTCGTACACCTCGTCCGGCACGAAACCGTCGGTCAGGACGGTGATCGCCTCGGTCAGCTCGATCGCCGCGATCTCCTTGGCGGTGTAGAAGTGCTGCGACTCCTCCCACGCGCTGAGCTGGATGATCCGCTCGACGCTCTCGCCGGCGGCGAGCGCGTCCTTCGTGTGCATGTCGAGGCAGAGCGCGCAGTGGTTGATCTGCGAGGCGCGGATCTTGACGAGCTCGAAGACCACCGGGTCGAGGCCCTTACGGGCGGCCGCGTCGAGCCGGATCATCGCCTTGAAGACTTCGGGGGCGTGCGCGGACCAGGCGAGGCGGGGGGTGTGCTCGTGCAGGTATTCCTTGGGCTGCGTGGGCTGCGCCGTCTGTGCGGGGGTGCTGTCGTTCGTCGTCATGACATCGACCGTACGACTGGAGTAGCCCACCGGTATGGTCCATTCCCATGGAAGATTCATGGGCCACTTTGGGCGTCGACCTCCACCTGGATACGGGCGATGAGGCGACGCACTCCGGTGTACGCAAGGGGCTCACGGACGCCCTGCGCGAGGCGGTGCGCGGCGGGCGCCTGGCCCCCGGCACCCGGCTGCCCTCCTCCCGGTCGCTCGCCGTCGACCTGGGCATCGCGCGCAACACGGTCGCCGACGCGTACGCGGACCTGGTCGCCGAGGGGTGGCTCACCGCGCGGCAGGGGTCGGGGACCCGGGTCGCGGAGCGTACGGTCCCGCGTCCCGCGGCGCCCGCGCGGCCCCGCCGGGTCAGCGGCGCGCCGACGTACGACCTGATGCCGGGCACCCCGGACCTCGCGTCCTTCCCCCGCGCCGAATGGCTCAAGGCCGCCCGCCGCGCGCTGAACGCCGCGCCGAACGACGCGCTCGGCTACGGCGATCCGCGCGGCCGGATCGAACTGCGCACCGCCCTCGCGGACTACCTCGCGCGGGCGCGGGGCGTGCACGCGGACCCGGACCGCATCGTCATCTGCGCCGGGTTCGCACACGGACTGAAGCTCCTCGGCGAGGTGCTGCGGGCGCGTCGGCTGCGGGAGGTGGCGGTGGAGCCGTACGGACTCGACGCCCACTGGGAGCTGCTGAGGCGGGCGGGGCTGCGGACAAGTCCGCTGACCTTCGACGAACTGGGCACCTCCACCGCCGAGTTGGGCCCCGGCTCGGCGAAGGTGGCGCTGCTCACCCCCGCGCACCAGTTCCCGATGGGCGTACCGCTGCACCCCGACCGGCGTGCGGCCGCCGTCGACTGGGCGCGGCGCACGGGCGGGCTGATCCTGGAGGACGACTACGACGGGGAGTTCCGCTACGACCGGCAGCCGGTGGGCGCGCTGCAGGGGCTCGACCCCGACCGCGTGGTCTACCTCGGCACGGCGAGCAAGTCCCTGGCCCCCGGCCTCCGGCTCGGCTGGATGGTCCTGCCCGCGCCGGTCGCCGCGGAGGTCATCGAGGCGAAGGGCAGCACCGACTGGACGTGCGGAGTGCTTGATCAGCTGACCCTCGCGGAGTTCATCACGTCCGGTGCGTACGACCGTCATGTGCGCGGCGCACGGCTGCGCTACCGCCGTCGCCGCGACCAACTGGTCGCCGCGCTGGCCTCGCGGGCGCCGGAGGTGCGGGTGTCGGGGATCGCGGCGGGCCTGCACGCGGTCCTCGAACTCCCGGCGGGCACGGAGCGCTCGGTGGTGCAGGCGGCGAGCTGGCAACGACTGGCCCTGCAGGGGATCGAGCAGTTCCGGCATCCCGCGGCGCGGGTCGCTCTGCGGGATGCGCTGGTGGTGGGTTATGGGACGCCGCCGGATCACGCGTGGGCGGGCGCCCTGGACGCGTTGTGCAGGGTGCTGCCGTAGGGGGGGCAGGACTTTTCCCGCCCACCCGCCCGATTGCCCCGCAGCGGCTCCCATCGGCCGACGCGCCGTCGTCGGCCGCGCCGCCGTACCGCCGCTTCGCGGCGAAAGCTTTCCCGCCCACCCACCCGATACCCGGCAGTTGCCCGCCCGATCGGCCAGGTTCTCTTTTTAGCCCGTCCGGCGTTTGAGGACGAACTCGCCGAAGGCGGTGATCTCCGGCCACGTCGCGGCCGGCGAAGCCGGAAGGGATTCGGGTAGGGGCGGGATCGGGGAAAGGGAAACGCCCCTACCGAGCCCCCTCAATCCCCACCTCACCAACCCCCGCCTCACCGAACCGCGCCAGCGCCAACGCCCCCGCCACCGCCACCACAAACCCCAGCACCGCCAGCCACCCCAGCCCCTCCCGGGTCCGGTCCCCCAGCCACACCACGCCCACCAGCGCGGGCCCCACCGTCTCCCCGATCACCATCCCCGCGGTGGCGGTGGTGACGGAGCCCCGCTGCAGGGCCGACGTCAGCAGGAGGAACGCCGCCCCGCCGCCCACCAGCAACGCGTACGTCGCCGGATTGGTGACCAGCGCGCCCAACGACACCTCGTCGATCAGCCGCACCGCCACCTCCACCACCCCGAACCCGAACCCCGCCCCGAGCCCGAGCACCAGCGCCCGCCCCCGGTCCGGCAACCGCCCCGCCACGGCCCCGAGCAACAGCACCCCCACCGCCACGCCCAGCATGGCGTACTGCAACGCCGTCGACCCGGCCGTGTCCCCCTCCTCGCCCGACGCGAGCCCCAGCATCGCGAGCCCCGCGCACACCACGCCCACCGCTCCCCACTCGAACCCGCTCAGCCGCACCCGCAGCAGCCGCGCCGAGACCACCGCCGTGACGGCGAGGCTCGCCGCGAGCGCCGCGCCCACGGCGTAGATGGGGATGGAGCGCAGGGCAATGATCTGCAGCACGAATCCGAGCCCGTCGAGGCCGAGCCCCGCGATGTACCGCCACTGGCGCACCGCCCGGAGGAACAGCGCGGGATCGACCCCGGATCCCGTACCCGGCGCGGTCGCACGCGCGGCCATCGCCTGGAGGACCGAGGCCGTGCCGAAGCAGACCGCTGAACCGAGCGCGCAAATCATCCCAAGAGACACGAAGTGACTGTAGAGGAAGGGGATTCCGTGGAGCCGGTTGGCGGGCCGGGCGGGTGCTTACCTACGCTGATCGCCGATCACGTACAACATCACGTACGCAAACACCGCGTACGCAACAACACGTGCGCAAAGCAACACGTGCGCAGGCAACACGTACAGAAACAACGGGGAGTGGAAGAACCGATGGCAGCGGAGAAGCAGCGGCGCAGGCTGCGGTCAAGCACGGTCGTGCTCGGCGGAATGGGTGTCCTCGCGGCGGCCCTGAGCGCGTGCGGCTCGGAGCCGGACAAGCGGTGTGTGGACCGCGACAGTTACGACCTCGTCAACGGCTACAAGATCGTCGCGGACAAGAACTGCAAGAGCGGCGGATCGTCGTACTCGTCCGGCAAGGGACGCAAGACCGGCAGCTCCTATGGATCCGGGACAGGAACAGGAACAGGAACCGGAACCAGCAAGTCCGGCCGGATGGACGCCGACTGGTACTACGACGCGGACGTCTCCGGCCGCTACGCCGACTACGGCACCTTCAGCCACAGCGAGGCCGTCGACCGCGACGGCTTCGGCTGCTCGGGCAGCGGCAGCGGCGGCGGCTGAGCCGGAACCAGCGAGACCGAGGTTCGAGACCATGGAACGCCGCACCCTCACCCCACGTCCCGGCTGGCAGCAGACCGTCGAGGATCAGGGGCTCATCTACCCGCTCACCCGCTACCCGGACGACTCGCTCCGCCCGTACTGGGACGAGTCCGCCTGCTACGTCTTCTCGCTGCCCGAGGTCGAGGCCCTGGAGGAGGTCGTCGAGGAGCTGCACGCGATGTGCATCGCGGCGGCCGGGCACATCGTCACGCACGACCGCCTCGCGGACCTCGGCATCACGGACCCGCGGGTCGCCGCAGCGGTCACCGAGGCCTGGCACCGCCGCGCCGAACTCCCGTCCCTCTACGGCCGGTTCGACCTGCACTACGACGGCCGCGACGGCGCACCCGCCAAACTCCTGGAGTACAACGCCGACACCCCGACCTCCCTGGTCGAGGCGGCGAGCCCGCAGTGGTTCTGGATGGAGGAGCGCTTCCCCGGCGCCGACCAGTGGAACTCCCTCCACGAACGCCTCGTCGACGCCTGGAAGAAGCAGGCAGACCTGCTGCCGCCCGGCGGCCCGCTGTACTTCGCGCACTCCGCGGGCGACGAGCTCGGCGAGGACCTGATGACCGTCGCGTATCTGCGCGAGACGGCGCAGCAGGCGGGGCTCGAGACCGAGGCGATCTCCATGGAGGACATCGGCTGGGACCGGCTCTCGGGGCGGTTCGTCGACAAGAAGCTCCGCTTCATGCGCAGTTGCTTCAAGCTCTACCCGTGGGAATGGCTCACCACCGACCGGTTCGCCCCGCACGTCCTCGACACCCTCGACAACGGCGGCGGCACCGGCTCCACCCTGTGGATCGAGCCGGCCTGGAAGATGCTGCTCTCCAACAAGGCGCTGCTCGCGATCCTCTGGGAGCTCTACCCGGGCCACCCCAACCTCCTCCCCGCCTATCTCGACGGCCCCCGCGAGCTGGCGTCGGAACGGGGGTACGTCGCCAAGCCGCTGCTCGGCCGAGAGGGCGCCGGGGTGACGGTGCACCCGCCGGGCGACGGTCCGGTCTCCCTGCGCGAAGAGGCCTGCTGCTACCAGGAGTTGGCGCCGCTGCCCGACTTCGACGGCAACCATGTCGTGCTCGGCGCGTGGGTCGTCGAGGACGAGTCGGCGGGGCTCGGCATCCGGGAGTCGTCGGGTCTGATCACGGACGAGTACGCCAGGTTCCTGCCGCACGTGATCCTCTGAGGCCGCGGTCCAGGCTGCGGCCAGAGGCTGCAACTCGCCCGAGTACCCTGCGGATTGATCGATCCGATCACGTACGGAGGCGAACCGCATCATGGCCGACAGCAGGATCAACACCACGCAGCCGCACACGGCCCGCATCTGGAACTACTGGCTCGGCGGCAAGGACAACTACCCGGTCGACCAGGCGGCCGGGGACCAGATCCGTACGCTGCACCCCGGCATCGGCGAATACGCCCGCGCCGACCGGCTGTTCCTGGGGCGGGCGGTGAGCCACCTGGTCACCGAGTGCGGCATCCGCCAGTTCCTCGACATCGGCACCGGCCTGCCGACCGCCGACAACACCCACGAGGTCGCGCAGCGCCTGGCCCCCGAGACGCGCGTCGTCTACGTGGACAACGACCCGCTGGTGCTCACCCACGCGCGGGCCCTGCTGACCAGCACGCCCGAGGGGAAGACCGACTACCTCGACGAGGACCTGCGCAATGTCGAGGCCATCCTCGAACACGCCGCCAAGACCCTGGACTTCGACCAGCCCGTCGCGCTGATGCTCCTCGGAGTCGTCATCTTCATCGACGACGACTCCGAGGCGTACGGCATCGTGCGCCGCCTGCTCGACGCGCTCCCGGCCGGCAGCCACCTGGTCCTCTCGCACACCATCACCAGTCCGTCGATGCCCGACGTGGACGAGGCCGTGGCGTTCTGGAACGAGAACGGCACACCGAAGCTCACGCAGCGCACCCCGGACCGGGTCGCGGAGTTCTTCGACGGGCTCGAACTCCTGGACCCGGGCGTGGTGTCGTGCAACCGCTGGCGCCCGGAGTCGGATGCGGCGTCCGGCCTTGAGGACGTGGCCATGTTCGGCGGGGTCGGCGTCAAGCGCTGATCCCCGCTGTCCCTCCGGGTCACCCCAGGCGGACGAGCATCTTGCCGGTGTTGGCGCCGCGCAGCACACCGAGGAAGGCGTCGGGCGCCTGCTCGATGCCCTCGACGACGGTCTGTTCGGTGCGCAGGGTGCCGTCGGCGAGCAGCCCCGCGGCCTTGCCGATCCACTCGGGGAACAGGTCGAAGTGGCTGCTGACGAGCATGCCGCGCAGGGTCGCCTCATGGGTGGCGGCACGGAAGAGGTTGTTCGGACCCGGCGCCGGCTCGGTGGTGTTGTAGCCGCTGATGGCGCCCACCAGGGCGATGCGGCCGCCGGTGCGGATGGCACCGATGGCGGCTTCGAGATGGTCGCCGCCGACCGAGTCCAGGTAGACGTCGATGCCGTCGGGGGCGGCCTGGGCGAGCTGCTGAGCGATGCCGCCCTGGCGGTAGTCGATGGCCGCGTCGTACCCGAACGTGTCGAGCAGCTTCTTGGTCTTCGCCGGTCCGCCCGCCGAGCCGATCACACGGGAGGCCCCGAGCTCGCGGGCCAGCTGTCCCGCGACGCTGCCGACCGCGCCGGCGGCCGCCGAGACGAAGACGACGTCGCCCTCACGGACCGGTGCGGTGCGGGTGAGCGCGGCGTACGCGGTCAGGCCGGTGGTGCCGAGCGGGCCGAGGTAGGCGGCCTCGGGGGCGAGTGCGGTGTCGATGACGGTGGCCGCCGCCGCGTCCACCACGGCGTACTCCCGCCACCCCAGAAAGTGCGAGACGCTCGCGCCCACCGGGATGCCGGGCGCCCTGGACGCGACGACCTCGCCTATGGCGCTGCCTTCGAGGGCGGCGCCGAGGGCGAAGGGCGCAATGTAGGAGGGGGCATCGTCCATGCGGCCCCGCATGTACGGGTCCACGGACATCCAGGTGTTGCGTACGAGGATCTGGCCCTCGGCCGGCTCGGGGATGTCGGTGGTGACCAACTCGAAGTCGGCGGGGGAGGGTTCGCCGGTGGGACGGGCGGCGAGGCGGATTTCGCGGGAGGTGGTGGGGTTCGTGTTGCTGGTCATGGCGGCGTTCCTTCTCTCGGTGTCCGGTGTCCGGTGTCCGGTGTCCGGTGTCCGGTGTTGTGCTGCGGTGATGGGACTACCGTGCCGGGGGCCGCGCACGGAACGCTGACGGTTCACGCACGGGGGCTGGCGGCTCGCGCACGGGTGCGGCTGGTGATCGCTTTGCCGCGGGCCCGCATTACCGTTGCGGCATGCGATTCGAGGTGCTGGGCCCGTTGGTGGTGCGCACGGAGGGCGGGGCGGTCGTCCCGGTTCCCGAGCCGAAGGTCCGTGCGCTGCTCGCGAATCTCCTGCTCCACGAGGGGCGGCCGGTCCCGGCTGACGTGCTGATCGACGACCTGTGGGGCGATCGCCTGCCGGGCAACCCCGCCAACACCCTGCAGACCAAGGTCTCCCAGCTGCGCCGGGCCCTGGAGAAGGCGGAGCCGGGCGCGCGGGAGCTGGTGGCGTACGGGCCGTCCGGGTACGTGCTGCGGGTGCCCGCGGAGTCGACGGACGCGGGCAGGTTCACCGCGCTGACTGCTTTGGCGTACGACACTGCCGAGCCGCCTGCGGATTCTCGTACGGATTCTCGTACGAAGGTGAAGTGGCTCTCGGAGGCGCTGGCGCTGTGGCGGGGACAGGCCTACGCGGACTTCCGGGACGAGGGCTTCGCGCGGGCGGCGGTGGCGCGGCTGGAGGAACAGCGCCTGACGGCCCAGGAGATACGGGCCGAGATCGTGCTGGACTTGGCAGGTCCTGGCGAACAGGGCACGCTCGCCGATGAGTTGGCCGACCTGGTGGCCGAACAGCCGCTGCGTGAACGGCTGCGGGGTGCCTACATGCGCGCCCTCTACCGTGCGGGGCGCCAGACGGAGGCCCTTGACACCTACCGTGACCTGCGCGAACGCCTGGCCGACGACTTGGGCATCGACCCTGGTGCGGAACTGACCGCCCTCCACGGCGCGATGCTCCGCCAGGCCCCTGGCCTGTCCACGCCGACACCTTCTTCTCCTGCGCGCCCCCTCACGAATCTCCCCGCACCCGTGACGGCATTGATCGGCCGATCGAAGGCGGTGGCCCGCGTACGCCAACTCCTCTCCACAACCCGCCTGGTCACCCTCACGGGACCCGGCGGTGTGGGCAAGACCCGCCTCGCACTGGAGGCGGCGGCGGGCTTCACGGAGGACTTCACCGACGGCGTGTGGCTGGCGGAGCTGGCCGGCACGAGGACCGGCGTGGCCGAGACGGTGGCCGCCGCGCTGGGTGTCCGCGACGACGTTTCAGTGATCCGGGACGAGGAGCCGGAGGGCGGGCACGGTGCTTGGGGAGGTGCCCGGGGAGGTGCTTGGGGAGCGGCGGACTCGCCCTCTCCCCTCGCGACGGTGCTCGCCAAGGCGCTCGCCCCCCGGCGGCTGCTTCTCGTGCTCGACAACTGCGAGCACGTCCTCGACGAAGCCGCCGCTCTCCTCGACCAACTGCTGCGGCATGCCCCCGGTCTGCGCGTCCTCGCCACCAGCCAGGAACCCCTCGCCATCACCGGCGAGACCCTGGAGGCCGTCGCACCCCTCGGCGAGGACGAGGCCCTGGAGCTGTTCGCTGCGCGGGCCGCGGCCACGGCCCCCGGCTTCGCACTGACCGCGGAGAACACCGCCGACGCCGCCCTCATCTGCCGCCGCCTCGACGGCATCCCGCTCGCCGTCGAACTGGCCGCCACCCGCGTACGCGCCCTCGGCGTACACGCCCTCGCCGACCGCCTGCACGACCGCTTCCGCCTCCTGAACCAGTCCCGCCGCGACGCCCCCGCCCGCCAGCGCACCCTGCGCGCGATGATCGACTGGAGCTGGGAACTGCTGACCCCGGACGAGCAGTCCGTGCTGCGCCAACTGTCGGTCTTCAGCGGCGGATTCACCCTCCAGTCCGCCGAAGCGGTGTGCAAAGCCCCGGGAATCCCTGGCGGGGGGATGGGCGTGACGCTGGGCCTGGACGGCGGTACGGGTGCGATGCCTGGCCCGGGCGGGGGCGCGGGCGTGACGTTTGGCTCTGGCGGGAGTACGGGTGCGATGCCTGGCCCGGGCGGGGGCGCGGGCGTGACGTTTGGCTCTGGCGGGAGTACGGGTGCGATGCCTGGCCCGGGCGGGGGCGCGGGCGCGACGTTTGGCCCTGGCGGGAGTACGGGTGCGACACCTGGCCCGGGCGGCGGCGCGGGCGCGATGCTTGGCCCTGGCGGGGGCACAGCCGCGACGCTTGGCCCTGGCGGGGGCACGATCGCGACACCTGGCCCCGGCGGCGGCACGGCGGAGACGCCCGGCCCCGCCCTGGACGTACTCGACCTCATCACCCGCCTGGTCGACCGCTCCCTCCTCACGACGGCACCCGGCACCGACGACACGCACGGCATCCGCTACCGCATGCTCGAATCCGTCACCGCCTACAGCCTCGAACGCCTCAACGAGGCGGGCGAGACGAAGGAAACCCGCCGCCGCCACGCCCACCACTACACCCACCTGGCCGAACAAGCCGCCCGCCAACTCCGCGGCCCCGCCCAACACCACTGGCTGCACCGCCTGGACACCGAAACGGTCAACCTTCGCGCCGCACTGGAGTGGGCCGCGATGGACGACGGCACGGCCGAGGACGGGCCAGCCCTTGGCGTATCCCCCTCGGGCGGGTCGGCAGCATCGTCGAACCTCGCCGCTCCGGGCGACGCGCCCCCGAGTCATTCAGCCCGGACCAATACCGCCCCCGGCGCCACCCCCACGGCACGCGATGACGCCTTCAGCGGTACCGCACCCATCGGCGATCCGAGCACATCCGGTGTGGCCGGCGATGGTGCAGTCACCGGCAGTGCTGTCACCGGCAGTGCACTCACCCGCAGTGCACTCACCGGCGGTGCCACCACCGGCAGTGCGCCCGGCGGCAGCACGCCCTCCGAGCTGTCGGCTCGCCATGCCGCCCACGACCGCCCCGCCCCCGGCGCCGCCGCAACCCCCCTCTCTCTGCGCCTCGCCAACTCCCTGACCTGGTACTGGTTTCTCCGCGGTCGTCTCGGTGAAGCCGAACGGTCGCTCGGGGGTTCCCTGGACCCGTGTCCGAACGGGAGCGCCGCCGCCTCCGCCCGTACCGCCCGCGCCGCCTTCGCCCTGCTGACCGGCGACGCGCCCCGCGACACCGCCGCCGACGACGACGCCGACCCCCGCTCCCGCTGGCTGCTCGCCTACGCCAGCTGTGGATTCCGTACGCCGCACGAGGACGCCACGATCGACGGGATCCTGGAGGAGTTCCGCGCGGCGGACGACCGCTGGGGTGTGGCCGCCGCCCTCAGTGTCCGTGCCACGCTGGCCCTCTACCGCGGCGACCTCCCGGCCCTGCGCCGCGACGCCGAGGACAGCGCCGCCCGGTTCGCCGAACTCGGCGACCGCTGGGGCCAGTTGCAGGCATCCGAGCAACTCGGCGTCCTCGCCGAGATAGCCGCCGACTACGAAGCCGCCACCCGGCTCCACCGCGACGGCATGCGCGACGCGGAGGAACTGCGCCTGTGGACCGATGTCTCCTTCCGCCTCTCACGCCTCGGCCGCATCGCCCTGCTCACCGGCGACGACGCCGCCGCCACAGACTTCCACGCACGCGCCGCCCGACTCGCCGAGCAGCACTCGCACCGCCCCGCGCAGCAGTTCGCGGAGACGGGCCTGGCCATCGGCGCCCGCCGCCGTGGCGACCTCGACACCGCCGAGCAGCACCTCCTGCCGTGGCTCGCCTGGAACCGCCGCCTGGGCGTCGACTCAGGCTCCGCCCTGATCCTGGCCCAGCTCGGCTACGTCGCCGAACAGCGCGGCGACGCGCAACGCGCGGAGGAACTCCACCGCGAAGGCCTCACCACGGCCCGCGCCACGGGCGACGACCGGGCAGTCGCCCTAGCCCTGGAGGGACTCGCCGGCGCCCGCTCCCTCGCGGGCGACCACACCCGCACCGCCGAACTCCTCGGCGCCGCGGCCGCCCTGCGCGAGGCGGCCGGCAGCCCACTGCCACCCGCCGAACGCGCCGACGTGGACCGCGCCGCCCACCGCTCCCGCACGGCCCTGGCCGAGGACGACTACGCCGCCGCCTTCACCCACGGCCACACGTCCCCACCGGAGGGCTGGTGACTACGGGAGCGGGAGCCGGTCCCGTCCCCGGCGGGGGAGCGGCCCCGCCAGGGTGCGGCACGCCGAACTAGCTCAGCACCGCCCGGAGTTGATCAAGCCCCCAGTCCAGATCCTCCTTACTGATCACCAGCGGCGGCGCGATCCTGATCGTCGACCCATGGGTGTCCTTGACCAGCACCCCCCGGTCCATCAACTTCTGGGAGATCTCCCGGCCCGTGCCGTGCGACGGGTCGATGTCGACGCCCGCCCACAGCCCACGGCCCCGCACCTGCGTCACCGCGCCCGTGCCGGCGAGCAGCCCCAGCTCGGAGTGCAGATGCTCGCCCAGCTCGGTGGCCCGCTGCTGGAACTCGCCCGTGCCCAGCATGGCGACGACCTCCAGCGCCACCGCGCACGCCAGCGGATTGCCGCCGAACGTCGAACCGTGCTCACCCGGCTTGAACACCCCGAGCACATCCGCGTCCGCCACCACCGCGGACACCGGCACGACGCCCCCGCCGAGCGCCTTGCCCAGGATGTACACGTCCGGCACCACGCCCTCGTGCTCGCACGCGAACGTCCTGCCCGTCCTGCCGAGCCCCGACTGGATCTCGTCCGCCATGAAGAGCACGTTCCGCTCGCGGGTCAGCTCCCGCACACCCGCGAGATATCCGGCCGGTGGCACCAGAACCCCGGCCTCGCCCTGGATCGGCTCCAGAAGCACCGCCACCGTGTTCTCCGTGACCGCGGCCCGCATCGCCGTCAGATCGCCGTACTGGACGATCTCGAACCCCGGCGTGTACGGGCCGAAGTCCGCCCGCGCCTCCTGGTCCGTGGAGAAGCTGACGATGGTCGTCGTCCGCCCATGGAAGTTGTCGCGCGCCACGACGATCTTCGCCCGCCCGTCGGGTACCCCCTTGACCTGGTACCCCCACTTTCTGGCGGTCTTCACGGCGGTCTCCACCGCCTCCGCCCCCGTGTTCATCGGCAGCACCATCTCCTTGCCGCACAGCTCCGCGAGCCGCGTACAGAACTCGGCGAACCGGTCGTGGTGGAAGGCCCGCGAGGTGAGCGTCACCCGCTCCAGCTGTGCCTTGGCGGCATCGATCAGGCGGCGGTTGCCGTGCCCGAAGTTGAGCGCCGAGTAACCGGCCAGCATGTCGAGGTAGCGGCGCCCCTCGATGTCCGTCATCCACGCACCCTCCGCCGACGCGACCACGACGGGCAGCGGATGGTAGTTGTGCGCGCTGTGCGCTTCGGCCGAGGTGATGAACTCTTCGGTAGTCGACACGGGGTCTCCGATCGTCCTGCGGCATGGGGCGGGTGTGGCGCCCAAGTTCTATCGTCGCTCGGATCGTGGACGAAGAAACCTGCCGTCCCGGCGCGCCAGCTAGGCTGGCTCTGACAGCACGGCGACTGGCGCGCGGGGAACGGACCCCGAGGAAGCCGTGCGAGGCAGAACCTTCGAGGTGCCGCCCGCCTGGGCACCCCGGGACCACGACCGGACACTCACCGCTCGCCCCGGAGGACGCCATGACCCACCCCTCTCCTTCTTCGTCTTCTTCATCGGCTGCTTCGCCTTCGCCGAACGCCCTCAGCCACCCCGCGCTCGCCGCGCAGGACCCCGAACTTGCCGCCCTCGTCGGCGCCGAGGAACAGCTCCAGGCCGACACCCTGCGCCTGATCCCCAGCGAGAACTACGTATCCACCGCAGTCCTCGAAGCCTCCGGCACCGTCCTGCAGAACAAGTACAGCGAGGGCTACCCGGGCCGTCGCTACTACGAGGGCCAGCAGAACATCGACCCCGTCGAGCGCCTCGCCGTCGCCCGCGCCAAGTCCGTCTTCGGCGTCGAGCACGCCAACGTCCAGCCCTACTCCGGCTCCCCGGCCAACCTCGCCGTCTATCTGGCCTTCGCCGAGCCCGGCGACACCGTGATGGGCATGGCCCTGCCCATGGGCGGCCACCTCACCCACGGCTGGGGCGTCTCCGCCACCGGCAAGTGGTTCCGCGGTGTGCAGTACGGCGTCCGCCACGACACCGGCCTCATCGACTTCGACGAAGTACGCGACCTCGCCCTCAAGGAACGCCCCAAGCTGATCTTCTGCGGCGGCACCGCCCTTCCTCGCACCATCGACTTCGCCGCGTTCGCCGAGATCGCCCGCGAGGCCGGCTCCGTCCTGGTCGCCGACATCGCGCACATCGCCGGTCTGATCGCCGGCGGTGCCCACCCCTCACCGGTGCCGCACGCCGACGTGATCTCCACGACCACCCACAAGACCTTGCGCGGCCCGCGCGGCGCGATGCTGATGGCCCGCGAGGAGCACGCCAAGGCCATCGACAAGGCGGTCTTCCCGGGGCTGCAGGGCGGCCCGCACAACCAGACCACCGCGGCCATCGCCGTCGCCCTCCACGAGGCGTCTCAGCCCTCCTTCCGCGACTACGCCCACGCCGTTGTCGCCAACGCCAGGGCCCTTGCCGAAGCGCTGCTCGCCCGCGGCTTCGACCTGGTCTCCGGCGGCACCGACAACCACCTGATCCTGATGGACCTCACCCCCAAGGACGTCCCCGGCAAGGTCGCCGCCAAGGCCCTCGACCGGGCCGGGATCGTCGTCAACTACAACACCGTGCCGTACGACCCGAGGAAGCCGTTCGATCCGTCCGGCGTCCGCATCGGCACCCCCTCACTCACCTCCCGTGGTCTCGGCACGCAGCACATGCCGACCGTCGCCGACTGGATCGACCGCGGTGTCGCCGCCGCCCGCACCGGCGACGAGGACGCCCTGACGAAGATCCGCTCCGAGGTCGCCGACCTGATGGCCGCCCATCCGGCCCCGGGCCTGCCGACCCACTGATCCCCGGCACGGTCACGTCCCGCCTCCCTCCGCCGGTCACCTCACCGGCCGGGGGAGGCCGCACCCCTCACACATCCCGCAGCTCCTGGCGAGGCCCCTCCTCATGGGGGCGCCGCGCCCGCAGCAACGCGAGCGGTGACCGGCGCTTGGCGAGCGACCCCCGCAGCAGCAGCGCACCCGCCGCCCCCACCGCGACGCCCGGTATCGCCCACCACCAGCCCGCCCCGCGATCGCCCGGCGTACCCCGGGTCGGCTCGGAGGCCTGCCCGGCCCCGGCCTCAGCCTCCGAGTCGGCCGCCGCCGACGGCGGCGACGCCGGTGTGGGGGGTATGGCCTGGCGGCCGTCTTCCGCCTCTGGGCCCATGACCCCGAGCTTCTCGAACAGCTTCGTCAGACGAGCCGGCTCCGGCGCCTTGTGCCAGTAGCCCTTCATGGACTCCAGGTCGGTCGACGTGTGCACCCACACGTCCGCGGTGGCCTTGCCCGCGTCGGGCGCCACCGGATAGACCCGGTCCACTCGCCACGGCCGCACGTCATGGGCCATCCACGTCACATTGAGCTGACGGCTCTCCTGCCCGATGCCGAGCCCCGGCGGCCGCTCCCGGCTCCCCCTGTCCGCGCGGATCTCCCCGAGACCCTGCTCAAGGCGGCGATAGTCCTTGTCGTCGACGGTCAGCGCCGCGCTCTCCCCGCTGATGGGCGAGACCACCAGGACGCTCGTCGGCCCGCCCGCCACCGCCTGCGGCGCCCCTAGGGCCACCAGAGCCAGCGCCGCCGCCAGCCCCATCGCCGACCCGCACACTCCCCTTACCGTCCGCATGTCCGATCCCCCAGCCGCTCGCCGGCACGACCCGTCCGTGCCGCGTCACTTCTGGTACACCGCCCGAGCCGTTCAGGTTCCCGATCCGCCCGGCCCGATCCGAACCGACTTCCCGATCTCCAGCGCCCGCTCCTTCGACGCCACGCCTTCGAGCCGCAGCGTCAGATCTGTCCCGTGCGTCCACAGCAGCGTCGGCCCCGTCGTCCGCTCGGACCGCTCCCACCGCTCGCCGTCGCCCTCCACCAGCCAGAACGTGAGCCGATGGGGCACCGGGAACCACAGCCCCGTCGCACGGCCCACCTCGACCCACTCCGGCCGCACCCGCACCGTCTTGCCGAAGCCGGGGTCGAGGCGCGCGCCGAACTCGTCAAGACGTATCGTCCGGCCGTCGTCGCGCCAGCAGAGGCTGACCAGGACGCGCGCCCCCGGCTCGCGTGTCACCGCCACCGCGTCCGGTGTGCCGAGCGCGGCCGGAACCGCGGGCACGAACCCGGCCCGGCGCTCGGCCTCGGTCAAGGTCAGCGCACCGCCGCACCCCGGCACGCCCGCCCGGGTCGGCGGGGCCCCCGACGGGTCGTACCGCACCTCGACCCCGCCGAAGTCGAACCAATCGAAGACCGCCGCCCGCACCGGCGGTGTCAGGACCGCCGCCGTCAGGAGCCCGCACAGCGCCGCCGTCAAGATCCGCCACCGTGCCCTCAGCCACCGCCGCAGCCGGTCCAGACGCCCCGGCGGCTCGGCCACCGGGACGGGCACCGACTCCGCGATGATCTGCGCGATGACCCGCTCGGCCATCGTCGAGCCGTCGGCCCCCGGCCTGTCGAGGGACCGGCCGAGCTCCCGCAGCTCCTCAGGAAGCCGACGGGCCCGCTGCCCGGCCCGCTCGTCCCGCTCATCCATGCCCGTCACCTCCTCCCGGTCCATCCGGCCCATGCGGTCCATCCGGCACCCGCGGCAACAGCCGCTCCAGCTTCCGCAGCGCGCGGTTCAGCCGGGATTTGACCGTGCCCCGCGGCCAGCCCAGAGCCTCGGCCGTCTCCGCCTCGTCCATCTCCAGGAGATAGCGGTAGGTGACGACCAGGCGGTGCTCCTCGCTCAGCCGCTCGAGCGCGGCGAGCAGCGCCGCCCGGCGCTCCACCTCCAGCGCCGCGACCGCGGGGTCCGCCGATTCCGGTATCAGCGGCTCCGCCTCCGCCAGCGCGGCCTCCCGCCCGACGAGCGAGCGCTGCCGGACGGCCGAACGCACTGTGTTCCTCGTCTCATTGGCGACGATCGACAGCAGCCACGGCTTGAACGCCGAGCCCTCCCTGAACCGCCCCAAGGAGCAGTACGCCTTGAAGAAGGCCTGCTGCACCACGTCTTCCGCGTCCGATCCCGCCCCGAGCGCCGCGGCCGCCCGGAGCGCGAGCCCGGTGAAGGCGCGCACCAACTCCGCGTACGCCTCCGCCTCCCCGGCGCGCACACGCGCGATCACCGCACCCTCGTCGACGACGCGGCCCCCCTCCAGGACCTCCCCCTGTGCCCTCACACTCTTGATACACCGGCCGGACGAGATCGGTTCCGCATTCACGACGACCGGATCAGGCAACGGATCGCAGCAATGGACCGAAGCGGCGGATCACGAGATCGCGGCACACCCGTCACACGTCTGTTTCCGAGCAATGAGAGACACCTGAGAGAATGAGCCTCATGGCCTCTGATCGCCCGCCCGTCACCCACCACCACCCTCAGGGGAATGGCTTCGCCATGCAGCATCTTCCTCGTGTGCTCTCCGGAATCCAGCCCACCGCGGGCTCGTTCCACCTCGGCAACTACCTCGGCGCGGTCCGCCAGTGGGTGGCGCTGCAGGAGTCCCACGACGCCTTCTACATGGTGGTGGACCTGCACGCGATCACGATGCCGCAGGACCCGGCCGAGCTGCGTGCCAACACCCGCCTCGCCGCCGCCCAGCTGCTTGCCGCGGGACTCGACCCGGAGCGCTGCACCCTCTTCGTCCAGAGCCATGTCCCCGAGCACGCCCAGCTCGCCTGGATCATGAACTGCCTCACCGGCTTCGGCGAGGCCTCGCGCATGACGCAGTTCAAGGACAAGTCCGCCAAGCAGGGTGCGGACCGCGCCTCCGTGGGCCTCTTCACGTACCCGGTCCTCCAGGTCGCGGACATCCTGCTCTACCAGGCCAACCAGGTCCCGGTCGGCGAGGACCAGCGCCAGCACATCGAGCTCACCCGTGACCTGGCCGAGCGCTTCAACGGCCGCTTCGGCGAGACGTTCACCGTTCCGGCGGCGTACATCCTCAAGGAGACGGCGAAGATCTACGACCTTCAGGACCCGTCGATCAAGATGAGCAAGTCGGCGTCCGCTCCCAAGGGCCTGATCAACCTCCTCGATGAGCCCAAGGCCACCGCCAAGAAGGTCAAGAGCGCGGTCACCGACACAGACACGGTCGTGCGCTACGACACCGAGAACAAGCCGGGTGTCAGCAACCTCCTGACCATCTACTCGACGCTTACGGGGACCGGTATTCCGGAACTGGAGCAGAAGTACGTCGGCAAGGGCTACGGTGCGCTGAAGACCGACCTCGCCGAGGTCATGGTCGAGTTCGTGACCCCCTTCCGGGACCGCACCCAGGCCTACCTGGACGACCCGGAGACGCTGGACTCGATCCTGGCCAAGGGCGCGGAGAAGGCGCGTGCCGTGGCCGCGGAGACTCTCGCCCAGGCGTACGACAAGGTGGGCTTCCTGCCCGCCAAGCACTGAGCCACACCACCCCTTGTACCGAGCCAGGTACAGCAGCGCCCTCTGCCCGCCACCCGACCGACAGGAGTACGACGTGGGGACCGTAACGATCGGTGTTTCGATCGCGGTCCCGGAGCCACACGGCAGCCTGCTCCAGGAGCGGCGCGCGGGCTTCGGGGACCCCGCGGCGCACGGCATTCCCACCCACGTCACGCTGCTCCCGCCGACCGAGGTGGACGCGTCGGCGCTGCCCGCGGTCGAGGCGCATCTGGTGGCCGTCGCGGCCGCCGGGCGCCCCTTCCCGATGCGGCTCTCCGGGACGGGCACGTTCCGTCCGCTGTCGCCCGTCGTCTTCATCCAGGTGGTGGCGGGCGGCTCGGCCTGCGGATGGCTCCAGGAGCGCGTCAGGGACGCCTCCGGGCCCATCGAGCGCGAGCTGCAGTTCCCGTACCACCCGCACGTCACGGTGGCGCACGGCATCTCCGAAGAGGCCATGGACCGGGCGTACACAGAGCTCGCCGACTACGAGGCCGAGTGGCCCTGCACCGGATTCGCGCTCTACGAACAGGGTGCCGACGGAGTCTGGCGCAAGCTGCGCGAGTTCGTCTTCGGAGGGGGCGGCCCCCTCGTGCCTCCGCAGGCGGCGGCCCCGGCCGCGCACGGCGCGCTGCCCGCCCGCTGACCTCCTCCTAGGAGGGGACCTCACCGCAGAAGCAGGAGCGGCCCCTCACACCGGAAGCCGCCGGAACACCGTTCGTGGCACATGCCGCAGCGCCGACATGACCACCCGCAGCGCCCCGGGCACCCACACCGTCTCCGAGCGCCGGCGCAGGCCCGTCTCGATGGCTTCGGCGACCGCCTCCGGAGTGGTCGCCATCGGGGCCTCCTCCAGGCCCGCCGTCATCTTCGAACGTACGAAGCCGGGGCGTACGACCATGACGTGCACGCCCGTCCCGTGCAGCGCGTCTCCCAGGCCCTGGGCGAAGGCGTCGAGGCCGGCCTTGCTCGATCCGTAGATGAAGTTGGAGCGCCGCGCCCGCTCGCCCGCGACGGACGAGAGGACCACCAGGGAGCCGTGCCCCTGGGACTGCAGCGCCCGCGCGCACACCAGGCCCGCGGAGACCGCCCCGGTGTAGTTCGTCTGCGCGACACGCACCGCAGACAGCGGCTCGTCCTCGTCGCGTGCCTGGTCGCCGAGGATGCCGAACGCGAGCAGGACCATGTCGATGTCGCCCTCGGTGAAGATCTTCCCGAGGGTGTTCTCGTGGGACTCGGAGTCGAGCGCGTCGAAGGCGACGGTGCGGACGTCCGCACCCATGTCGCGCAGGCCCGCCGCGGCCTTCTCGAGGCCCGGGGACGGCCGCCCGGCCAGCCACACCGTGCGGGTGCGCCGCGCGACCAGACGGCGGGCGGTGGCGAGTCCGATCTCGGAGGTGCCGCCGAGCACGAGCAGCGACTGGGGGGTGCCGAAGGCGTCCTTCATGGGACCAACTCCTGGAGGTGCTAGAGGGCGAGGCGGCGTGAGAGGTCCGAGCGGAACAGGCCGCGCGGGTCGAGATCGGCCCGCAGCGCGCGGAAGTCGTCGAGCCGCGGATACATCGCGGCGAGCATCTCGGGCCGCAGGCGGGAGTCCTTGGCCAGGTAGACGCGGCCGTCGGACGTGGCCACTTCCTCGTCCAGTTCGTCGAGGAAGGCGCCGAGGCCCGGCAGGTTCGCCGGGATGTCCAGGGCCAGCGTCCAGCCGGGCATCGGGAAGGAGAGCCAGCCCGGATCGCCCTCTCCGAAGCGCTTGAGTACGGCGAGGAAGGACGGGCAGCCGCGCTCCGAGATGCGCCGCACGATGCGTCGAAGGGCTTCTTCCTTGCCGTGTCCGACGACGAATTGGTACTGCACGAAACCGCTGCGTCCGTAGACGCGGTTCCAGTGCGGGACGCCGTCCAGGGGGTGGAAGAACGTGGAGATCTTCTGGAGCTCGCCCACGCGGGAGCGGGGCGCCTTGCGGTACCAGAGCTCGTTGAAGAGGCCCACCGACTTCCGGCCGAGGAGCCCTTCGGGCAGGAAGCGCGGGGCGGGCGGCAGTTGGCCGGGGCGGAACGTCAGCGGGGCTCTACGCGCGCGTGCCGGAAGGGCGTCCAGGGGAGCGTGGTCGCCGCGCGTGAGCACCGAGCGGCCCATCGCCTTCCCGCGCGCGAGGAGGTCGATCCAGGCGACCGAGTAGCGGTAGCGGTGGTCGGTGGCGGCGAGGCGGGCCATCAAGTCGTCCAGGTCGGCGGCGCGTTCCGTGTCCACCGTCATCAAGGAGGTCTCGACCGGCTGCAGTTGGATGGTGGCCGCGAGGATCACGCCGGTCAGGCCCATGCCGCCCGCCGTCGCGTCGAACAGGGCGGTGCCGCGCTCGAAGGACCGCACCGTCCCGTCGGCGGTGAGCAGCTCGATGGCGTTGACATGGCGCGAGAACGAACCGGAGCCGTGGTGGTTCTTGCCGTGGATGTCCGCGCCGATCGCGCCTCCGACCGTCACGTACCGGGTCCCCGGGGTCACCGGCACGAACCAGCCGAGCGGGAGCAGGACTTCCATCAGGCGGTGCAGCGAGACGCCGGCGTCGCACAGGACGGTGCCCGCGTCGGCGTCGATGGCGTGCACACGGTCCATGCCGGTCATGTCGATGACCGCGCCGCCCGCGTTCTGCGCGGCGTCCCCGTAGGCCCGTCCCAGGCCCCTGGCGATGCCGCCGCGCTCGTCGCACGCGCGGAGGGCCGCGGCGGCCTCCTCGGGCGAACGGGGGCGGATCAGCCGGGCGGTGGTGGGGGCGGTGCGCCCCCAGCCGGACACGGACACAGCCTCGGACGTCGTCACGGAAGCGGATGCGGAGTCGGCAGGCATGGGAGCGACCGTATCGCCCATGCATGGGTAGTTTGTCCTGAATCATCCGAGCTCTCACCGAAATGGGTGATTGATGGAGTGTCGTCCGATATTTACGTAAATATTGAGAGGTCGCCTAGAAGAGTCGGGAGCCGCGGTTCCTGGAGTCCTCGGAGTCCACGGACCCCCTGAAGTCCCTGAAGTCCCTGAAGTCCCCGGAAAAGGAGGCCACATGCACGGCATCGACCACCGGCTGCTGTCGGCCCTGCGCGACTGCGGCTCCGACAGGCGCGTGGCCGCGGCCGCGCGCTCTCTCTCCTGGACCGGCGAGCACGGCGCGCTCTGGCTCGTCGCGGGCCTGGCGGGCGCCGCGGTCGACCGCGAGCGGCGCGGCGCGTGGCTGCGCGGCACAGCGCTCACCGCGGCGGCCCACCTGGCCAGCATGGGCGTCAAACGGGTCGTACGACGCCCGCGGCCCGGCGCGGACACCGGAGCCGAGCCCCTCGTCAGGACCGCGGGACGGCACTCCTTCCCCAGCTCGCACGCCACTTCGGCCGCCGCAGCGACCGTCGCGTACGGCGCGCTGAGCCCCGCGGGCGCCCGCATCGTGGCGCCGGTCGCCGCCGCGATGTGCGTCTCCCGGATGGTCGTCGGCGTCCACTACCCGAGCGACGTGGCCGCAGGCGCGGCCCTGGGCGCCCTCACCGCGCGCGTGGGCGCCGCCTGGATGAACGGGGGCCGCAGCGATGGCTGAGCGCGCCGCCCTGCTCGAACGCCCCGGCCCGCCCCAGCCGTCGGGCCCCCGTCCGCTCGCCCTGCCACTGGGCCTCCTGAAGACCGCGCGCCCCCGCCAGTGGGTCAAGAACGTCCTGGTCGTCGCGGCCCCCGCCGCGGCGGGGGAGCTCTTCTCGCGCCACTCGCTCAGCCAACTCGCCATCGTCTTCGCGCTGTTCACGGCCGCCGCGTCCGCCGTCTACCTCATCAACGACGCGCGCGACGCCGACGCCGACCGCGCCCACCCCACCAAGTGCCGCAGACCGGTCGCGGCCGGGCAGGTCCCGGTGCCCGTCGCGTACGCGGTCGGGGGACTGCTCGCCGTCCTCGCGCCCACGGCCGCCGCCGCGCTCTGCACACCGCTGACCGCGGCGCTGCTCGCCGCCTACGTAGTGATGCAACTCGCCTACTGCGTCAGCCTCAAGCACGTACTCGTCGTCGATCTCGCCGTCGTCACCACGGGCTTCCTGATGCGCGCCATGATCGGAGGGCTCGCCCTCGGCATCCCGCTCTCGCGCTGGTTCCTCATCACGACCGGCTTCGGCGCGCTCTTCATGGTCTCCGCCAAGCGCTATTCCGAAGCCGTCCAGATGTCGGGCGGCGCCGAGAAACTGGGCGCCACGCGCGCGTTGCTCACCGAATACACCACCGGGTACCTGCGCTTCGTGTGGCAGCTGGCCGCCGGGGTCGCCGTCCTCGCGTACTGCCTGTGGGCCATGGAGAGCGGCGGCACGGCCAACGGCAGCCTGCTGCCCTGGCGGCAGCTGTCGATGGCCGCCTTCGTCCTCGCGGTCCTGCGGTACGCCGTGTTCGCCGACCGGGGCACCGCGGGCGAGCCCGAGGACGTCGTCCTGCGCGACCGTGCGCTCGCCGTCATCGGCGTGGTGTGGCTGGCGATGTACGGACTCGCGGTCGCCGACTGGTGAGCGTGGTGCGCGCCCTCAGAGGGCGGCTGCGGGCCATGGGGCCCGAACTGCTCGGCTTCGCCGCCGCCGGGATCTGCGCGTACGCCGTCGACCTCGGCCTCTTCATCTGGCTGCGCGGCCCCGTCGGCCTCGACCCGCTGACCGCCAAGGCGCTGTCCTTCGTGGCCGGTTGTACCGTCGCGTACGCGGGCAACGCGCTCGGCACCTATCGGGGCGAGCGGGCCAGGGTGTCGCGCCTGCGCCAGTACGGGATCTTCTTCGCCGTCAACATCGCGGGCGCCCTGGTGCAGTTGCTCTGCATCGCCGTGTCCCACTACGGCCTCGGCCTCACCTCACAGCGCGCGGACACCGTCTCCGGAGCCGGAATCGGTATGGCACTCGCCACTGTTCTGCGTTTCTGGGGTACCCGGACCTTGGTCTTCCGCACAGCGGGCAGGGAGGCATCATGGACTGGCTGAAAAAGCTCCCCGGAATCGGGCCCCTGGTGGAGCGCGCGATGCGCACGCACGCGTGGAGCGCGTACGAGCGGCTCGACAGCGTGCACTGGACCCGCCTCGCGGCCGCGATGACGTTCATCAGCTTCCTTGCGCTCTTCCCGCTGATCACCGTCGCCGCCGCGATCGCCGCCGCGACGCTCTCCAAGAGCCGGCAGCAGAAGCTCGAGGACAAGCTCACCGAGCAGGTCCCCGGCATCTCCGACCAGCTGAACCTGAACGCCCTGGTCGACAACGCGGGCACCATCGGACTCGTCGCGGGCGCCGTGCTGCTCTTCACCGGCATCGGTTGGGTGGGCTCGATAAGAGAGTGTCTGCGGGCCGTCTGGGAGCTGGAGGACGAGGACGAGAACCCCGTCCTGCGCAAGCTCAAGGACGCCGGCGTACTCATCGGGCTCGGGGGCGCCGGGCTCGCCTCCGTCGCCGCCTCGACCCTCGCGTCGACCGCCGTCGGCTGGAGCGCCGACCTCGTGGGCGTCTCCCGGGACGGCTGGGGCGGCGTGCTGCTCCAGTGGGCAGCGTTCGCCATCGCCGTCCTCGCGGACTTCCTGCTCCTGCTGTACGTCCTGACGCTGCTGCCCGGCGTCCAGCCGCCGCGCCGGCTGCTGATCACCGCGGGGCTGATGGGCGCCGCCGGGTTCGAGCTGCTCAAGCTGCTGCTCGGCGGCTACATGAAGGGCGTCGCCGCGCGGAGCATGTACGGCGCCTTCGGCGTGCCCGTCGCCCTGCTCCTGTGGATCAACTTCACCGCGAAACTCCTGCTGTTCTGCGCCGCCTGGACGGCGACGCGGAAGCAGGGACGTACAGAAGAAGAGCCAGAGGAAGAGCCGGCAGAAGGCGACCGGGGCGCCCCGAACGACGAGGCGCCCTCCGGAGGCGTCAGCGACGGCCCTTCCGGCGCACCAGGTCCGGCAGCGGCAGCCGGCGGCTGATCACGAACCACCCGGCGGCCAGGAGCACCAGCACACCGCCCACGACACCGAGCGCGACACCGACACCGCCGCCCGAGTCCTTGTCCGCGGCGTGCGCCACGTTCTTGGCCGAATCCGACTTGCCCTTGCCCGCGCCCGGAGCGCCCTTTCCGCTGCCCGTGGCGGCACCCTTCGGGGGGACCAGTTCGCCCACCGGGTCGACCTTGCCCGAGGCCTGGAAGCCCCAGTCCAGCAGGCGTTCCGTCTCCTTGTAGACGGCGTGCTGCTCCCCGGAGTCAGGGTTCATGACGGTGACGAGCAGCACCTTGCCGTCGCGCTCGGCGACGCCCGTGAAGGTGGTTCCGGCGTTCGTGGTGCTGCCGTTCTTGACGCCCGCGATGCCCTTGTAGGGGTCGAGACCGACGTCTCCTGTAAGGAGTCGGTTGGTGTTCTGGATCTCGAAGGACTCGCGCTTCTTCTTGCCCTTGTCCTTGCCCTTCGAGACCTTCTTGGTCTCGCCGGGGAACTTGGCGGTGGCCGTCGAGCAGTACTCGCGGAAGTCCTTCTTCTGCAGACCGGAGCGGGCGAACAGGGTCAGGTCGTACGCGGAGGAGACCTGCTTGGGGGCGTCGTAGCCGTCCGGGCTGACGACGTTGGTGTCCAGGGCCTGCAGTTCCTCGGCGTGGGACTGCATGTCCTTGACGGTCTTCGCGACGCCGCCGTTCATCGACGAAAGGACGTGCACCGCGTCGTTGCCCGACCGCAGGAAGACGCCGAGCCACAGGTCGTGGACCGTGTACGTCTCGTCCTCCTTGACGCCGACCATGCTGCTGCCCGCGCCGATGCCCGCCAGGTCGGAGAGCTCGACCTTGTGCTTCTGCGTCTTGGGGAACTTCGGCAGGACCGTGTCGGCGAAGAGCATCTTCAGGGTGCTCGCCGGGGGCAGCTTCCAGTGCGCGTTGTGCGAGGCGAGCACGTCGCCGGACTCGGCGTCCGAGACGATCCAGGAGCGTGCCGACAGGTCCTTGGGGAGCACGGGCGCACCCGCCTTCAGGCTGACCTGGGTGCCTGCCTCGCCGAGCTTGGCGCCGCCGACCGTCGACATGGAGGAGGGCGGCTTGGGCTTCTTGTCGCCTCCTGGCTTGCCGTCCGCCAGTGCTGGCGCTGCGGTCGAGAAGGTCAACAATGCGGCGGAAGTGACCAACAAGGCGGTCTTTTTTACGGCAGGCACGGACGAGAACGTACAGGGCGCCGCTGTGGACGTCGCCGTCGAGGTGGCCTGTGTGTCGCGCTCCTGACCCCGGCGGCTGTGCGGAAGGGAGGCTCGCGATACTGAACGTATGAAGCTCAGCCGCCCGGTCTCCTGGTTCCTGCTCGCCTTCGGCGTGTGGAGCTGGTTCATCTGGATCACTTTCGTCAAGAACCTGTGGAAGGACGGCAGCGGGCTCGCCTTCGACGACGGCGACCCGACCGCGTACTTCTGGGTGCACCTGACGCTCGCCGTCGCCTCCTTTGTCTTGGGGACGGTGGTGGGGACCATCGGGTTGCGTGGGGTGCGGGCTCTGCGCCGTACGTCATAGACGTGATCATTCTCTTCGTACTCATCGGCCTCGCCGTCCTCGCGGCCTTCGCCGGGCTGCAGTGGTACGCGTGGCGGCGCCTGGTGCGGGACACGACGGCGCGGCCCGGGTTCGTGCGGCGGGCCGGTGCGGTGGTCTTCACCGTGGGGCCGCTGCTGATGTTCGCCGCGGTCGCCAGTGAGCGGGCCGGTGCGCCGTTCTGGCTGCAGCAGGTGCTGGCCTGGCCGGGCTTCATGTGGATGGCCCTGTCGATCTACCTGGTCCTCGCGCTGCTCGCGGGCGAGCTCGTACGACCCGTCCTGCTGAGACTGCTGCGACGGCGACGCTCGGAAACGACTCCTACGGAGACGGCGCCTACGAAGGCCACTCCTACGAAGGCCACTCCTACGGAGAGGGCGTCTACGGAAGCCACTCCTACGGAGGACCCGGCTTCGACGGATGACGCCCCCGCCGCCTCCGCCGTGGAAGCGCCGCGGAATCCGGCCACTCCCTCGCGTCGCCTCTTCGTCTCCCGGATCGTCGGCGGCACCGCCGCGGCCGTCGCCGTCGGAACGGTCGGCTACGGAACGTACGGCGTGCTGCGCGGCCCCCGGGTGAAGCGCGTCACCGTGCCGCTGGCCAAGCTGCCGCGCGCGGCGCACGGGTTCCGGATCGCCGTGGTCAGCGACATCCACCTGGGGCCGATCCTCGGACGCGGCTTCACCCAGCGCGTGGTCGACACGATCAACGGCACCCAGCCCGACCTCATCGCCGTCGTCGGTGACCTCGTCGACGGCGACGTCGATGACCTCGGGCCCGCCGCGGCACCGCTGGCGCAGCTCCGGGCCCGGCACGGCAGCTACTTCGTCACCGGCAACCACGAGTACTTCTCCGGCGCGCAGCAGTGGGTCGATCACGTACGCGAACTCGGCCTGCGCCCCCTGGAGAACGCACGCGCCGAACTGCCCGCCTTTGACCTCGCGGGCGTGGACGACGTGGCGGGCGAGAGCGAGGGGCACGGGCCCGACTTCGCCAAGGCGCTCGGCGACCGCGACCGGTCACGGGCGTCCGTGCTCCTGGCCCATCAGCCGGTCGTCATCCACGACGCCGTCAAGCACGGCGTCGACCTCCAGCTCTCCGGGCACACCCACGGCGGACAGCTCTGGCCAGGCAACTTCATCGCCGACCTGGCCAATCCGACGCTTGCGGGACTTGAGCGGTACGGCGACACCCAGCTGTATGTGACGCGCGGCGCCGGCGCGTGGGGGCCGCCGGTGCGGGTCGGGGCGCCGTCCGACATCACGGTCGTGGAACTGGCTTCCCGCCAGGCGTAATCGGCTGTTGGTTCGATTCGGTTCCCTTTGGTGCGGACTTGGCCGGATACTGCGGGGTCGCACGGTGACGGTGTGACACCGGGCGCTTCCTCTGCGCAGCATCTGGTGTCGGAAGTGTGTGCGGTTCCGGGTGCTTGTGTGTGCCCGAGCCCGAGGGGGGACCGAGGATTGTTACGACGTCACGCGTTCCGGCTGCCACCGCATCCGGCGTCCGTCGCGCTCGCTCGTGTTCGCGTTCGCGATCATCTGACGGCCTGGGGGCATACGGAGAAGAGCGTGGCGCGCCATGACGTCGTACTCCTGGTGTCGGAACTCGCGACGAACGCGGTCTGCCACGGCCTCGTCCTGGAGCGGGAGTTCGAGGTCGCGGTCACGGTGCTCGCCGACGGCGACTGCTTCATAGAGGTCTCCGACGAAAGCCCCATGGGCCCGGAGCTGCGGGGCACGGGCACCTGGGAGGACGAGAACGGCCGGGGCCTGCGGCTCCTTGACGCGCTGGCGGAGGCGTGGGGCGTCTGGCAGCGCGGGAGGCACGGCAAGACGGTGTGGGCGCTGGTGCGGGGCACGGGGGACGCCGGGTGGCCCTGATCCCTGATGGCCGGGCCCGCCGCCGTCACGACGCCGAGGCGGGCCTCAACTCGGGCTCTGCGCCGGCAGAGTGACCGTCACGGTGAGCCCCTCGCCCGGAGTCGTCTCCACCTC
Source organism: Streptomyces sp. NBC_01381 (assembly GCF_026340305.1). Classification (NCBI taxonomy): domain Bacteria; kingdom Bacillati; phylum Actinomycetota; class Actinomycetes; order Kitasatosporales; family Streptomycetaceae; genus Streptomyces; species Streptomyces sp. NBC_01381. The sequence continues at coordinate 173,997 of NZ_JAPEPI010000002.1, forward strand.
GACCTCGCCCCCGTGCGCGGTGACGACCCCCTGCACGATCGCCATGCCGAGGCCGCTGCCCGCGCCGCCGCCCGCGCGGAAGAAGCGGTCGAAGACACGGGCCGCGTCCTGCGCGTCGAGGCCCGGCCCCCGGTCCTCGACACGCAGCCGCACAAGCCCGTCCACCCGCTCCACGCCCAGCGTGACCGGCGCGTCGGCGGGGGTGTGGACGCGTACGTTGCCCAGCAGATTGCCGAGCACCTTGCGCAGCCCCGACTCGTCCGCGCGGATCAGCAGGGCGCCGTCGGCGCGGACGGTGAGCGGGCGCTCCGGCTCCTGCACGCGCAGATCGTCGGCGGCGTCCCGCACCAGGCGGCTCAAGTCGACGTTCCTGAAGCGCAGTTCCGGCTGCTGGTCCAGGCGGGCCAGGGTCAGCAGCTCGTCGACCAGGCGCCCCATCCGGTCGGCCTCGGCGTTGACGCGGTCCCACGCGCGCGTGCGCTCCGTCGGGTCGCGGAGCATCCCCTTGTCGTACAGCTGGAGGTAGCCGCGGATCGCCGACAGCGGCGTACGCAGCTCGTGCGAGGCGTCGGCGACGAAGCGGCGCAGCTGTGCGGAGCTGCGTTCGCGGGTCTCGAAGGCCGATTCGACCTGGTGGAGCATGGAGTTGAGGGCAAGGCGCAGCTGCTCGGTCTCCAGCACGGGGGTGCGGCTCGACGGCACCCGCCGCGTCAGGTCGCCGTCGGCGATCGCGGACGCGGTCTCGACCATGTCCTCCAGTGGGCGAAGACGGTGGTGCGCGGAGATCATCGTCAGGACGGCGAGCAGCCCCAACAGGGCCACTCCGAAGGCGGCGTCGACCTTCAGCGCCTTCTTGATGCCCGAATGCAGGCTCTCCGTAGAGGTGGCCATCAGGACGGTCGTGCCGTCGTCGAGGCGTGCGCCCACGGTGCGGTAGGGGTCGCCGTCCAAGGTGACGTCGCGCGGCTGCGATGCGCTGACCAGGGCGCCCGGGTCGTCCACCGCGGAGGCCAGGGCGCGCTGGCGCGGTGTCGGCTCCAGCGAGCCGATGGGAACGGGCTTCCCGGAGGCACCGATCGCGACGATGAGCGTGTCCGCGCGCGGGAGCCCACCACTTCGGTCGGTGCCGCCGGGGGAGAGGTTGTCGAGCGCCATGCCGAGCGCGCTGATGTACTCGATCTGCTTCATGGTCAGACCCATGCGGTGCAGCGAGTCGCGCGACGAGGTCAGCTCCGCGTCGATGTTGTCGAGCAGGAAGTGCCGCATGCCCATGATGCTCACGGCCGTCGCGGTGACGATGCCGAGGGCCAGCAGCGCCACGTTGACCCAGGTGAGCTTGGCGCGCAGCGAGTGCGTGCCGCGGTGCGCACGCCTCATGCGAGTCCGTATCCGACGCCCCGCCGGGTCGTGATCACCGGCGGGCCGATGGCGGCCAGCTTGCGCCGCAGATAGCTGATGTAGGTCTCGACGACGGTCGACTCCGCCGTGTGCTCGTAACTCCACACATGGCGCAGCAGCTGCTCCTTGGGCACGACGCGGCCCGCGTTGCGCACCAGGAAGCGCAGCAGGGCGTACTCGGTCGGCGTGAGCTGCGCCGTGCGGTCCGCGCGGCGCACCACGTACGTCGTGTCGTCGAGCTCCAGGTCGCCGTAGCGCAGCGGCGGGCGCTGGGGGAGCACGTCGCCCGCCCTGGTGCGGCGCAGGACCGCCCCGATACGGGCGACGACCTCGTCGATGTTGAACGGCTTGGTGATGTAGTCGTCGCCGAAGCCGAGCGCGCCCACGACCTCCGACGGCGCGTCCCGCGCGGTCAGGAACACCAGTGCCAATTCGGGGTGCCGGGCGCGCAGTTCCCTGCCCAGCGCACGCCCGTCGCCGTCCGGCAGCATCACGTCCAGGAGCGCCACGTCGGGCCGGGTGCGTTCGGCGAGCGCGAGGGCATCGCGCACGGTGCCCGCCACCATCACGTCGAAGCGGTGATAGCGCAGGGCGATGGCCAGCACGTCGGCGATGCTCGGCTCGTCCTCGACGACGAGGACGGTCGCCTCCTCGCCCCGCGGCGTTCCGACATCTGTTCCCCGGCGGCCTTCGGCGTGGCTCATGCCCCCAGTATCGGCGCGGACGTTATACGAAGTCTCGGTCCGTGCTTTGGAGTTACTTGAGAATCATGGCCGCGCCGCGCCCCAGCGGCGCCGTGCCGCCGATGCTGAGGTCCGACGAGGCACGGACCTGGGGGACTCGGCGACGCGGAGGAGGAACGGATCGTGACGGCATTGGCGCGGTGGTGCCATGCGCACCGCCTGGTGGTCCTTGTGCTGTGGGTGGGTGCCCTGTTCGGCCTGGGGGCGGCGGGGACCTCCGCGGGCACCGCCTACTCGAATGTGTTCTCCCTGCCGGACACGGACTCCACGCGCGCGTACGACCTGATGACGAAGGCGTTTCCGGAGCGCTCGGGGGACACCGACACGGTCGTGTGGCGCGTCGACGAGGGCGCATCGGTGCGCGACAAGGACGTACGTTCCCGGATCGAGCCCACGCTGAAGGACATCGCCGGCATGAAGGGCGTCGGCGAGGTGGTGGGCCCGTACGCATCCAAGGAGGCGGGTGCCTCTAAGAAGGCGGGTGCCTTCAACAAGGAAGGCGCGTCCAAGAAGGCGGATGCCTCCAAGAAGGCGGGCGCATCCAAGAAGGCAGGCGCCTCCAAGGCAGGCGTCTCCAAGGAGGCAGGCGCGGCACAGATCAGCGAGAACGGGCGGATCGCCTACGCCCAGGTGACCTTCACCGAGCAGGCGAACTTCGTCCCCAAGGACCTCGTCCAGGACGTCGTGGACACGGCTCAGAACGCCGAACGCGGCGGCCTCCAGGTCGAACTCGGCGGCCAGGCGATCACCCGCATCCAGGAGCCGCCCACCGGCACCTCCGAACTGGTCGGCATCGCGGCCGCGGCCGTAGTCCTCTTCCTGGCCTTCGGATCGCTCTTCGCGATGGTCCTGCCGATCGTCATCGCGGTCTTCGGAGTGGGCCTCGGCATGCTCTCGACGATGCTGCTCAGCCATGTCACGGACATCCCCGAAGTGGCCCCGCTGCTCGGCTCCCTGATCGGCCTCGGCGTGGGCATCGACTACGCGCTCTTCATCGTGACTCGGCACCGGCGCGGCATCCTGCGCGGCATGGAGCCGCGGGATGCGGCGGTGCAGGCGCTGAACACCTCGGGCCGCGCGGTGCTGTTCGCGGGCGGCACGGTGTGCATCGCGCTCGCCGGAATGCTGGTGATGAGAATGCGCTTCCTGGATGGCGTGGTCATCGCGGCCTCCCTGACGGTGATCCTGAGCGTCCTCGCGGCCATAACGCTGCTGCCCGCGCTCCTGGGGCTGCTCGGCCCCCGGGTGCTCAGCCGCAGGCAGCGGCGGCGTCTCGCGGCGACGGGGCCCGATCCTGCCGAGGCGAGCGGCCTCGCGGCGCGCTGGTCCTCGTACGTACAGAAGAGGCCGCGTTCGATCGCGGCGCTCGCCTTCGTGGTGATGGCCTTCCTCGCCCTGCCGCTGCTCTCCCTGCGCCTCGGCGCGACCGATCAGGGCAACCACCAGGAGTCGACGACGACCCGGCAGGCGTACGACATGCTGGCCGACGGCTTCGGTCCGGGATTCAACGGCCCACTCCAAGTTGTGGCCGAAGAGACCGACACCGGAGGCCTGGTGAAGAGCATCCGGTCGACGGAGGGCGTCGCCCAGGTGGCGGCGGCCCCACCGTCGGACGGCATCTCGGTCATCAACGTCGTCCCGACCACATCCCCCCAGTCCGAGGAGACCGACCAACTCATCGACCGGCTACGGGGAGACGTGATTCCGGAGGCCGGCGTCGAGGCGCACGTCGGCGGTGTGACGGCCATCTTCAAGGACTTCGCCGCGGTGACGGGCGACCGGCTGCCCTACTTCGTAGGAGCCATCATCGCGCTCGGCTTCCTCCTGCTGCTGATTGCGTTCCGCTCCCTGGTGGTGCCCCTGACGGCCGCCCTGATGAACCTGATCGCGGCGGCCGCGTCCTTCGGCGTACTGGTGGCGATCTTCCAGTGGGGCTGGGGCACGGAACTGATCGGCGTCGGCAAGGAGGGCCCGATCACGGCGTTCCTGCCAGTCATCATGCTGTCGCTGCTCTTCGGGCTCTCGATGGACTACCAGGTGTTCCTGGTGAGCCGCATGCACGAGGAATGGGTGCACACGAAGGACAACGCCCGCGCGGTCCGGGTGGGCCTCGCCGAGACGAGCAGGGTCATCAACTGCGCGGCCCTGATCATGATCTGCGTCTTCTCCGCGTTCGTCCTGAGCGGCGACATGGAGGGCGCGATGGCGGGCATCGGCCTTGCGGCAGCGGTGGCCCTAGACGCCTTCATCCTGCGCACGGCGCTGGTCCCGGCGGCGATGCATCTGCTCGGCCGCGCCAACTGGTGGCTCCCCGCGGGCCTGGAGAAGCGCCTGCCGCACCTGGCGGTGGAGCCACGGGAGGAGCCGGAGCAGGCCCCGTCCGAAACCGTCCCCCACGCGCGCGTGGAGCCCAACGGCTCGGGCACGGCCTCCGTAGTGCACGGTTTCATCCGCACAGTGGAGGGCGACCCGGTGCCGGACGCGACCCTGACGCTGCTCTCCAAGGGTGGCCGCAAACTGGACCGCGTGACGTCACTGGCCGACGGCTCGTACATCGTGGCGGCCCCGTCGGCAGGCGCCTACCTACTGGCAGCCACGGCCCCCGGCTACGCATCACGCGCCCGGCACATCATGGTCGCCGACGAGCCGCTCATGTACGACATGGAGCTGGCGTCGGGGGAGGTGGACGCGGTCAACTGAGCCCGGCCGGGAGCTGGTCGCGCTGCGGCGGCTCCGCGCGATCGACGGGGGAGCGGCACTCAGGAGACGGTGTCCCTGGAGGCGTTCTTCGAGCGCCCGGTGTCGCTCTCGCCGTCCGGGGTGAACCAACCGTTCTCGCCCCCGACTTCACGAGGCGTACTCGCGCCGCCTGCCCCGAACTCGCGCACTCCCGGCACCGCCGCCGTTCCCACGCACGCGACGCCCACCACAAGGGCCGCGATCCAGAGGGGCGCCGCCACGCCCCACGCGTCCGCCGCGAGGGGCGCGAGCACGTAGCCGAGGGGCATCGCGGCCAGCGAGAGCAGCCAGTCGTACGAGGTGACGCGGGCCAGCACGCCGGGCGGTATCGCCGCCTGGACCGATGTCGCCCACACGGGGCTGAGGAAGCCGAGGCCCGCCTGTGCGACGGCGTAGGCGCCGATGATGAGCGGGGCGGGGGCCTCGGCGGCGAGCAGGCCGAGGGGCAGGGCGTACGTCGCGAGGCCCAGGTTGGCCGCCAGGATCGGGCGCCGGGGCCGGGCCCGCCCCGCGAGCAGCGAGCCGAGCAGCAGCCCGATCGCGCCGGCCTGCAGGATGCCGATCCATACGTCCTCGCCGCCCAACTCCTTGACGGCGATGGCGGGTCCGAGGGTGGTGAGCACGGCGGCGGCGCCGTTCCACGCGGAGTGCGCGACGAGGCTGGTCCAGTACCAGTCCCGGCACCGCACCTCCTGCCACCCCTCGACCAGGTCCTTACGGAGTGAACGGCGCCCCTCCGGAGTGACCCGCCGCACGCGGATGGCGGCCAGCAGGCACGCGCTGACGGCGAACGAGACCCCGTCGAGCACGAAGGCCCAGCCGGGGCCCGCGTACTTGATGAGGAGCCCGGCGAGCGCGGGGCCGCCGACCATGGCGGTGCTCTTGACGACGCCCAGTGCGGAGTTGGCGGCGTGCCGCTCCTTCCCGTCGACGGTGCCGGTGATGAGGGTCGGCAGGGTGGGCATGGCGAACGCGGAGGCGGCGCCGCCGACCGCCGATGCGAGGGCGATGTGCCACAACTGGGGGTTTCCCCCCAGGAGTTCGACGCCTACGAAGAGCTGCGTCAGGCATCGCACGACGTCGGTGCCGAGCGCGACGGTACGGGCATTGAACCGGTCGCCGACGACCCCGCCGATGGGAAGCAACAGCAGCCTCGGCCCCATCGCGCAGCCGAGGACGAGGGCAAGCGCGGAGGCGGAGCCGGTGGCGCGGATGACGGCGAGGGAGAGGGCGGCGGGGATGACGGCGTCGCCGATGAGGGAGAGGGAGCGGCCGAGGAAGAGCAGCCGGAAGGGGCGGTTGCGCAGCAGGGGGTGCGACGGCATGGAGGGGACTGTATTTCGGAACCGAATTATTCGTCAACGAAATATATGGAACCGAAGAGTCGAAGTAGGCTGCGCTCCATGGCGGACAAGCGCGACAGCGCGACGGCGAGGGATGCGGGAACGGCGAGGGACGCGGAATCGGGGAACGCGCCCGAGAATGCCCGCGAAGGACTACCCGAGAACGCCCACGAAGGAGCCCCCGAGCCGGCCGCCCGCGACTGGACCGACGGTCACGTCGAACGCTGGCTCCCCGTGCTCCCCGGCCTCGACCCCGACATCGAGGGCGCCGTCACCCGCATGAAGAAGCTGACGGTGTATCTGCGCCGGATCCGCGAGCAGTCCCTGATCGACTTCGACCTGGAGCGCCCGGAGTTCGACACCCTCCACAAACTGGCGGGCCGCGGCGGCCGGGCCACCCCCTCCGAGCTCGCCGCCGACCTGGACCTCGCCCCCGCCTCCGTAACGGGCCGTCTGGGCGGCCTGGAGAGCCGGGGCCTGATCCGCCGTACCCCCTCGAAGGAGGACCGGCGCCGGGTCGACGTGGAGCTGACGAAGTCCGGCCGCTCGATCTGGCTCGGCGCGATGGACGTCCTCGGCCACGAGGAGTACCGCCTCCTCGGCGTGCTCTCGAAGGACGAGCGGGCCCAGCTCTCGGACATGCTGCGCCGCATCATGCTGGTGGCGGAGGAGGGCGGCGGCGCGTCCTGGCGCTGACGCCGCTCCCGCCCCCTGCGGGTCAACTCCGCGCCAGCTCCGGCCGCTTGCGGTAGTCGGTGAACCCGACGACGTTCCCCCACGGGTCGGCGACCTCCACGGTCCACCCGGTGGCCACGGAGAACGGCGGCGCGAGCAGCTTGACCCCCGCAGCGTCCAGCGCACGCCCCGCGGCGCGCGCGTCGCGCACCTCGAGCCACACCCTGGGGGAGGCCCACGGCGGCGGCTGCCGGACGACTTCGTCCTCCACGCGCAGCAGCACGCCGGGCATCTCCTTGCCCACCTTGAGGATGGCGAGCCCGATCTCGTCGATCCGGGCGGAGACGGGGAACCCGAGACGCTCGTAGAACCCGACGGCCTCGTCCAGGTCACCGACGGGGAGGAGGACGTTGTCGAACCCGAGGAGATCGGTCGCCTGCCCGGCGGCGGCCTCGCCTGCGGACTGGCTGACGGGCTGGTCAGCTGACAGGCCGACCGACTGGTTGTCTGACATTCCGTCAGAATAAGTCGGCTGCCCCGAATTCAGCCGCACTGCCACCGCGGAGCGCCCACATGGACGCGGACGTCACCCGGCTGGCGTGCTGGACGGGCTGCCGCCCGCGGGTCAGTGGTTGATCGGGGACGCGGCAAGGCGTGGCGGCTCGTCGCGTTTGAGGGTGACGATCACTCCGCTGAGCTGGGGTTTTTGCGCTGGTTGGCGTGGAAGCGCGCCTTCTTCTGGCGATTCCCGCATGTGTTCATGTCACACCATTTGCGGGTGCGGCTCTGGCTGGTGTCGAAGAAGGCGGCCTGGCAGGTCGGCGATGCGCACAAGGCCAGTTTTCCGTCCCGTTCGCCCGCGATGATGCTGATCGCGTCGGCGGCGATCACGCTGAGGGCATCTTCCACGCGGGAAGCCGAGCTGAGCCGCCATCGCCGCTCGCCCTCGGGTGTCAGGATCGCCGCGGCCCGGCCCTGAGCGCTGCAGTCATTGATGACTTGGACAGCAGTCGCAGGCAGAGCGTCCTGGATCGCGGCCGCTGTCGCGGCGGCGTGAATCGACTCCCTCAGTTCCCGGGCGAGGTCGAGCTGGGCGGTGGTGCAGGAGTCCACGGCGAGGCCGCTCACTGCCAGCCAGTCGATGAGTCGGTGCGGCGTGGGAATGCGCTCCACGGCGTTGCCATGACGCTCCGACAGGGTCCCCGTGAAGCTGGTCGCCAGCACGTTGCCGAGGCGGAAGTCAGGGAATCCAGCACGCATGGAACCACCTTAGCCGGTTGCGGCGTGGCTCGGGCAACTGCTAGAACCGTCTTAGCCGGTTCCGCGATGGCCAGGAGGTCTCATGCCCCGTCCAACCAGCGACGTGCAAGCATTCGAAGCCCACGCAACTGACGCCGACCTCGACGATCTGCGCGCGCGACTGGCCGCGGCGCGGCTACCGGAGGCCGAGACGGTCCATCGCGCCGCGCCCGACCCTCGCCGATGGGAACAGGGCGTCCCTCTCGCCGACCTCGTCGACGTCGTGAACTACTGGCGCACCGGGTACAACTGGCGGTCGTTCGAAGAGCGCCTCAACCAGATCGGCCAGTTCCGTACGACCATTGATGGCCTGGGAATCCACTTCCTGCACCGCCGATCCGCGCGCGCAGATGCCACGCCTCTGATACTGACGCACGGCTGGCCAGGCAGCATTGCCGAGTTCATCGATGTGGTGGACGAGTTGGCAGATCCGAAAGACGCAGCCGCGCCGGCGTTCCACGTCGTGGTCCCGTCGCTGCCGGGCTTTGGTTACAGCGACAAGCCGACCACCACCGGGTGGGGAACGGAAAAGATCGCGGCCGCGTGGGTGGAACTGATGGGAAGGCTCGGCTACAGCAAGTTCGTGGCCCACGGCGGAGACTGGGGAGGGAATATCACCACGGTTCTCGGCGGCAGGTTCCCGGCGCACGTTCTCGGCATCCACACATTGTTCGCGGAGGCGCCGCCCGGATTGACGACGGACGGGCTGACGGCGGCCGAGCGCAAATGGACCGAGGAGACCCGCCACTTCTGGCGCCACCGCGCGGCGTACGCGAAGCAGCAGGCGACCCGACCGCAGACCATCGGCTACTCGCTCGTCGACTCACCGGTCGGGCTTCTGGCCTGGATCCTCGACAAGTTCGCCGAGTGGTCGGACACCGAGGACAGCCCGTTCGAGACGATCTCCATCGACCGTGTTCTTGACGACGTCACCCTGTACTGGCTGACGCGGACCGGCGCATCGGCGGCCCGCATTTACTACGAAAGCCACAACTCGCTCGATCCCCAACTCCGGGTCGACGTCCCGTCGGCAATCACGATGTATCCCCGCGACATCGAGAAGAGTCCGCGCCCCTGGGCACAGGAGCGCTACCGACAGATCGTCCGATGGGGATCGCCCGAGAAGGGGGGACATTTCCCGTCGCTGGAGGTTCCCGAGTATTTCGTCAAGGATCTACAAGAGGGCCTCGCGGCAGTGCTGGCCGCCAATCGGTGAATGCGGCTGGGTGCCGGCACTCGATCACCGCCTGATCGTGGCGAGGCTCTCAGATGCCGATGGAGGCATCCGAGAGCCTCGCTCCGTCAGCGGTTGATCGACTGGATCTCCTGGACGTTGACGTCCTGCGTCCCGTCGAACGTGCCGTTCGGCAGGTCGCCGCCCGCGCCGCCGGTGCCCTCCCAGGTGATCTCCCAGGTGATGGACGCCTTCAGCTGGAACGGCTTGCCGTCGGTGGCCCGCAGGTAGGAGATGCCGCACGGCGGGTCCTGCTTCGAGGAGCCCTTCGTGTACGGGGTGCCGATGCTGCCGTCGTCGTTGACCTTGCACTCACCGGACGCGGGGAAGGTCTGCGCGTCCGCCGTACCGGGCTCCAGGTGGAGGCTGACCGGCTTGGCCGTGGTCTCTGCCCACAGGTCCGTACCGGGCAGTTCGGCGCGGACCTTGACGTCCTCGAAGGTGCCCTTGTCCAGCCAGACCCAAGTGGGCAGGTTCACCGTCGACTTGCCTTCCGGCTTCAGTTCGACCTTGGTGTCCGGGACCTTGACCTTGTCGTACGCGTACGAGGCGAGGACCTCGGGCGTCGGGGCGTTGGCGATCTTCGGGAGGGTGCCGGCGTCCTGCCAGAAGAGGATCTCCTCGCAGTCGTACGCCGCCGGATCGTCTTCCATGTCAGGGTTGACGACACCGCGCCAGAACTTGCCGTTCTTGCCGAGGTTGAAGTTCTTGTAGCTCTTGATGCCGTCGCTCGGCGACTTGTCCTTCTCGAAGGTGTCCACCATCAACTGCTCGCCCCAGCTGAGCGAGGGAGTGACCGGGACCAGGTTCTCGTTGGGCGTCTTCTTGAGCTGGTCCGTCGCGGCCTTCACCTGCTCGGATGTCGCCACGGGCTCGTACCAGCAGGCCGGGGGCTTCCAGTTGGGGTCCACCGGGGCGAGCCCCTTGGTGGAGGAGCCGCCCTTGCCGCCGCTGACCTGGTTGACCGTGATGTTCGTGGTGCCGACCCCGGCGTTCAGCGTGTTCTTGTTCGCGCCACCCGAAGGCCCCGGTGGATTCTGGTTGTTCTTGTCCCCGATGGCGTACGCCGCCGTCGAGGAGAAGCCCAGAGTGAGGGCCGTGGCGAGGAGGAAGGCCCCTGCCTTCGCGGACGTCCGCATCACTTGCACCCGCCCGGGACGGTCTCCAGGGAGACTGCCTGCCACACGCCCTGCTTGGACTTGGTGAGCCTGGCCCGGTACTGCAGCACCGAGTCGGGGGTGTCGGGGGTGGCCGTGACCTTCTTGGTCTTGCGGTTCTTGGTGGACGCCTTGCGCTCGTCGACGCAGTAGAAGAACACAGCCGTGTCCTTGCCGTTGACGTTGACCTTCGGGTTGTAGGCCTTGACCTCACCGATCAGGCTGTCGTCGGTCTCGGTGAAGCCCTTGATCCACTTGCGGGCCGTGGTGAGCGAGGCGCCCGAGTTGTAGAACGCCACCGCGTCCGAATCAGGGTTCCCCTCGATGATCGCCGCGTACTTCGCCCGCAACTCCTCTTTGCCGTCGTCCAGGACCGCCTGGGCCTTCGGGTCACTGTTCGTCCAGCCCGAGAAGTTCGCCTGGAACTCGGCCGGGATCTTGATCTCCGGGCGCTTCGCACCGTCCGGCTTCACCGACGGACTCGCGGAAGCCTTCGAGCCGCCACCCGCCCCCTCGATCTCGTCCGAGGATCCGTCGTCCCCGCCTCCCGAACCGCAGGCGGTCAACAACAGGGCCGCGGACGCGGTGAGCGTGGCCGTCATGAGACGGATGGGGCGGTTCACTCGGGACTCCCGTGAGGTGGGGGGTAACTGAAGCGAACCAACGCTATCTCTGGGGCGACTGAGGACACCAGGAGGATTTGATCAACAGTCTGTGCTTTTACGCCGATTCAGGCGCATTGCTCGCGGGGTCGACGCTCAACTACCGTCCCGCACAGGCTTTCCCGCCTCCAAGACCTCCGTCACGTCGAGCGTGACCTTCGCGCCGATCGACTCGGGCAGGGTGACCAGCTGGCCCGGGGCGTGCACCTGGTGCGTCTTGTACTCGTCGTTGGACGGGTCCATGAGGGTGTGGAGGCGCCCGTGCTTGCGGTCGACGATGACGTAGATCGGGAGCTCGGCGGCGGCGTACGACGTGACCTTTGCCCGGAGGTCGTTCTCGTAGTTGCTGGAGGTGACTTCAAGGACGAGGCGGAAGGAGAGGGGGTCGTAGCAGTTGTTCTCGATGAGGTGCTCGTCGATGTCGGCGTCGACCACGACGAGGTCGGGGATCGCGTAGTCCACGGCACCCGTGGGGAGCCAGAGTCCGACTCCTTCGAGAACCTCGGTTTCCCCGCCGTCGAGCCCGGCCGCGGCGAACGGGCGCCTCAGCCGGGAGAGGGCGCGGGCATGTGCCACGTCCGGGGGAGGGGTCACGGTGATCTGGCCTCCGATGATCTCGACGCGGTGGCCCGGGTTGCGATCCATGAGCAGGCTCGCCTCGGCGAGCAGGGACCGCTCGCCGGACAGGTCGTCATGGGGCCGCTCGGCAGCTGCTGCGGACATCGCGTGCCTCCTGAGGGCTGGTGTCGAGAACATCATCGTAGGACGGGAAAGGGGCCGGAGTCCGGTCCCGACGCGTTCACCGGTACGGGTGAGCGAAGCCCTGGCCGGCCGCCCGGAACAGCGAGAGGGCCCCGCCCTCGGTACAAGACCGGGAAAGGGGCCCTCGACAGCTGCGTAAAGCCAGCCGAAGAAATCAGAAGCGCCGCGTGATCAACGCCCGCTTCACTTCCTGGATCGCCTTCGTGACCTCGATGCCGCGCGGGCAGGCGTCCGTGCAGTTGAACGTCGTGCGGCAACGCCACACGCCGTCCTTGTCGTTGAGGATCTCCAGGCGCTGCTCGCCCGCCTCGTCACGCGAATCGAAGATGAAACGGTGCGCGTTGACGATCGCGGCCGGGCCGAAGTACTGGCCGTCGTTCCAGAAGACCGGGCACGAGGACGTGCAGGCCGCGCAGAGGATGCACTTCGTGGTGTCGTCGAACCGCTCGCGGTCCTCCGGCGACTGCAGGCGTTCGCGCGTCGGCTCGTTGCCGGTGGTCACCAGGAACGGCATGACGTCGCGGTACGCCTGGAAGAACGGGTCCATGTCGACGACCAGGTCCTTCAGGACCGTCAGACCCTTGATCGGCTCGACCGAGATCGGCTTGGACGGGTTGATGTCCTTGATCAGGGTCTTGCAGGCCAGGCGGTTGCGGCCGTTGATGCGCATGGCATCCGAGCCGCAGATGCCGTGGGCGCAGGAGCGGCGGAAGGTCAGCGACCCGTCGAGCTCCCACTTGATCTTGTGGAGGGCGTCGAGGACACGCTCCTTGGGGTCGATCTCCACCTGGAAGTCTTCCCAGGTCGCGTCCGCCGAGATCTCCGGGTTGAAGCGGCGGATGCGGAACGTGACCGTGATGTACGGGGAGTCGGCGAAGCCGGCCTCGGGCTTGGCGTCTTCCTTGTCGAGGGTCGGGGTTGCCATCAGTACTTACGCTCCATCGGCTGGTAGCGGGTCTGGACGACAGGCTTGTAGTCGAGGCGGATCGACTCGGCGCCGTCGTCGCCGACCTCGCGGTACGCCATGGTGTGGCGCATGAAGTTGACGTCGTCGCGGTTCGGGAAGTCCTCGCGGTAGTGACCGCCGCGGGACTCCTTGCGGGCCAGGGCCGACTGCGCCATGACCTCGGCCAGGTCGAGCAGGTTGCCCAGCTCGATGGCCTCCAGGAGGTCGGTGTTGAAGCGCCGGCCCTTGTCCTGGATCGAGACGTTGAGGTAGCGCTCGCGGAGCTCCGCGATCTTCTCCACCGCCGTCTTGATCGTCTGCTCCGTGCGGAACACCATGACGTTGGCGTCCATGGTCTCCTGCAGCTCCTTGCGGAGCTCGGCGACCCGCTCGTTACCCGTGGCGTCGCGCAGGCGCTCGACCTGGGACACGACGAGCTCCTCGGCGTTCTCGGGGAGCTCGACGAAGTCGTTCTTCGCCGAGTACTCCGCCGCCGCGATGCCCGCACGACGTCCGAAGACGTTGATGTCCAGGAGCGAGTTGGTGCCCAGGCGGTTGGCGCCGTGCACGGAGACGCAGGCGACCTCGCCCGCCGCGTACAGGCCCCGGACGACTGTGGTGTTGTCCGCGAGGACCTCACCCTCGACGTTCGTCGGGATGCCGCCCATGGCGTAGTGCGCGGTCGGCTGGATCGGGATCGGGTCCGTGTAGGGCTCGATGCCGAGGTACGTACGCGCGAACTCCGTGATGTCCGGGAGCTTCGCGTCCAGCTGCTCCGGCGGGAGGTGCGTCAGGTCCAGGTACACGTGGTCGCCCTCGGGACCGCAGCCGCGGCCCTCTCGGATCTCCGTGTAGATGGAGCGCGAGACCACGTCGCGCGACGCGAGGTCCTTCATCACCGGCGCGTACTTCTCCATGAAGCGCTCGCCGTCCTTGTTACGGAGGATGCCGCCCTCACCACGGGCGCCTTCCGTGAGGAGGATGCCCATGCGCCAGATGCCGGTCGGGTGGAACTGGAAGAACTCCATGTCCTCCAGCGGCAGGCCGCGGCGGTAGCAGGCCGCCTGGCCGTCACCCGTCAGCGTGTGCGCGTTCGAGGTCACCTTGAAGAACTTGCCGGTGCCGCCCGACGCGTAGACCACGGACTTCGCCTGGAAGATGTGGATCTCGCCGGTGGCCAGCTCGTAGGCGACCACGCCCGCGCTCTTCTTGACGCCGTCGACCTCGACGAGGAGCTGGTCGAGGACGTAGAACTCGTTGAAGAACTCCACGCCCTCCTTGATGCAGTTCTGGTACAGCGTCTGGAGGATCATGTGGCCGGTGCGGTCGCCCGAGTAGCAGGCACGGCGGACAGGAGCCTCGCCGTGGTTGCGGGAGTGACCGCCGAAACGGCGCTGGTCGATCTCACCCTTGGGCGTACGGCCGAACGGCAGGCCCATCTTCTCCAGGTCGAGGACCGCGTCGATGGCCTCCTTCGCCAGGATCTCGGCGGCGTCCTGGTCGACCAGGTAGTCGCCGCCCTTGATCGTGTCGAAGGTGTGCCACTCCCAGTTGTCCTCCTCCACGTTGGCGAGCGCGGCGGCCATGCCGCCCTGCGCCGCGCCCGTGTGGGAGCGGGTGGGGTAGAGCTTCGTCAGGACCGCGGTGCGGCTGCGCTTCGTCGACTCGATGGCCGCGCGCATGCCCGCGCCGCCGGCGCCGACGATGACAGTGTCGTACTTGTGAATCTTCACTGGGTTCGCCTCGGCTTTAGCGGATGTTCGGGTCGAAGGTGAAGATCACCAGCGTGCCCAGAAGGATGGTGAACACCGTGGCGGTGTACAGCAGGCCCTTGAGCCACAGGCGCGTGTTGGCGCGCTCCGCGTAGTCGTTGATGACCGTGCGCAGGCCGTTGGCCCCGTGCAGCATCGCGAGCCACAGCATCAGCAGATCCCAGACCTGCCAGAACGGGGACGCCCAGCGGCCCGCGACGAACGCGAAGCCGATCTTCGATACTCCGCCGTCGAGCACCAGCTGGATCAGCAGGTGGCCGAGGACCAGGACGACCAGGACGACTCCGGACAGGCGCATGAAGAGCCATGCGGCCATCTCGAAGTTGCCGCGGGTCGAGCGCGGGGTCTTGGAGGTGCGCTTGCGCGGCGCCTCGATGACGGGTGCCGGGTTGTCGACGTCGTAGAGCGAGGCGCCCTCGACGGGGCCCACTCCGGACTTCTCGAGCGTGGTGTCGGACATCTGGCGTCAGCTCCCGAGGACTTCGCGGACGGCGTGGCCGAGGACCGGGTAGAGCGCCCCCACCATCAGGACGACCCAGATGCCGACGACGGTCCAGAGCATCTGCTTCTGGTAGCGCGGGCCCTTCGACCAGAAGTCGACGGCGATGACACGCAGGCCGTTCAGTGCGTGGAAGAGGATGGCGGCGACCAGGCCGTACTCAAGGAGTGCGACGAGGGGCGTCTTGTAAGTGCTGACGACATCGTCGTACGCCTCCGGGGAGACGCGGACGAGAGCGGTGTCCAGCACATGCACGAACAGGAAGAAGAAGATGAGGACGCCGGTGACTCGGTGAGCCACCCAGGACCACATTCCTTCCCGGCCGCGGTACAGCGTTCCAGCCGGCACGGCAGAACCCTCCGGGAGCGGGGATTGGGGCCAGCCGGCTTGGGTGGTCGGACGGGCCCGGCCGGGTACGGTCCACCGGCCGCTCGTCATCGTATCGACGAGTTGTCGGTTCGCTCGCGCGGGGTAGCCAGGTGTGATCAAACAGGCAATCAAACAGGCACGTACGGGCTATTCAGCTCGTGCACGAGCCGGGTGAGTCGCCCGCGGGCCAGCTTGCGCAGTTCCTCGGCGGCCAGGACGCGCTCTTCCTCCGGATCGTTGCCCAGGCGCGCGCGGATTCCGGCCAGCAAATGGTCCAGGGCCTCGCCCTGGGCGACGCCGTCCAGGCAGATCACGAATACGTGACCGAAGCGGCTCTCGTACGCGGCGTCCGCGGCGCTCAGTGCGGTGTGCGCGGCGGAGTACGTGCCCTGGCGGGGGACCCGCGGCTCAAGAGGTTCGCAGGCCAGGGCCTCGGAGAGGTCGGCGGGCGGGAGGTCGTACGCCGCCTCGTCGGACGCGGCGAGCAGCGCGTCGAGGTCGGGGTAGGGCCGGTGGGCGACGAGGCGGCGGGCCCAGGCGTGACTGCCGCAGCAGGTGAGCAGGGCGGCTTCGGCGGCTGCCGGCTCTGCGGTGTTCAGCTGCTCTGGGGTTCGGGACGAACTGTGCGGGGGCAGCGGGACTCCTGGGCAGGGGACATCGATGAGGGGCGGCTGGGGGATTTGTCGTAACGCTAGCGAGATGTGGTGGGGGCTGTCTGACGGATGCGTGAATCTCACCCGGATGGGAGAGTTTCGCTTCGCGTGGTGGACGGTACGGCCGCGGGCCCCGTTTTAACGTGGGCGGATGACTGGTGTCTGTGCACAGGGCGGCAAGCAGTGATCCCCCGCCGGTTGGCCGTCGCCGCCGGAGTCGTTGCCGCCGGGGCCGTTGCCCTGACCGTGGCGGTCTGGCCCGACGGGAGTGACGGTTCGGGCGAGGCCACTCCACCCCCCTCCGACGGCAAATCCGCCGTTTTGCAGACCCCCACCCCATCGCCCACGAAGTCGTACCCCCTCTCCAAGGCCCCGGCCGTCATCCCCGCCGTGCGCGAGCACACCGCCGCGCGCGGGCCGGGATGGCGGCCCGCGGCCGGCGGGCGTGTCGTCGTCGGGGACGGGGACCTCGCGGACGAGGGCAGGCTCATCGCCGGTGAGCTCAAGCTCGCGTACGCGGGGGACGAGAACCCCCGCAAGGGGGACGTGGAGCTGGTCATCGATGAAGACGCCGATGGCGGCGACGAGTCGTACACCCTCTCCGTGAAGGGGCAGCGGGTGAAGATCAGCGCCCCGGCCGAAGCGGGTGTCTTCTACGGGACGCGCACGCTGAAGCAGGCGGTGAAGGGGGAGCGGACCGCGCCCGAGGGTGTCGTACGGGACCGGCCCGCCAAGCCCCAGCGCGGCTTCATGATCGACATCGCCCGCAAGCACTTCAGCGCGGAGTGGATCGAGGACCGTGTCCGCGAACTCGGCGACCTCAAGTACAACCAGCTCGGGCTGCACTTCTCCGACGACCAGGCGTTCCGCATCGAATCGGACTCGCACCCCGAGATCGTCTCGCCAGAGCACCTCACCAAGGCGCAGGTCCGCCGCATCCTCAAGCTCGCGGCCGCCCGGCACATCACCGTCGTGCCGGAGATCGACTCGCCGGGGCACCTCGGCGCGGTCATCAAGGCGCACCCCTCCCTGCAGCTCGTCGACACCCGCGGCGTCGCCGCGCCCGGCGCGGTGGACATCTCCAAGCCGCAGGCCGCCGAGATCGTCGACGAGCTGCTTGAGGAGTTCGCCGATCTCTTCCCCGGGCGCTACTGGCATCTCGGCGCCGACGAGTACCGCGCCCTCATGGTCGACAACCCGGAGGCCTCCTATCCGCAGCTGGCCGCCGCGGCCCGCGAGCGGTACGGGCAGGGCGCCCGCGTCCAGGACCTCGCCACCGGCTGGCTCAACGACCGGGCCGACACCATGCGCCCGTACGAACGGCGACTCAGGGCGTGGAACGACGGGTTCTTCCGCGGCGGGGTCGAGGAGGCCGCCGACGATCTGGACGTCGCGTACTGGACGGGCAAGGAGATCGGAGCGCGGGAGCCCGTCGAATATCTGAAGGCGGGCCGGAAGGTCGTCAATTACAACGACGAGTACCTCTATTACGTCCTCGGCCAGCCGAACGCCTTCGTCTATCCGACCGGACAGCGGATCTACGAGCAGTGGACCCCGCTGGTGATCCGCGGGACGCGGCCGGTGAGCGCCGAGTACGACGACCAGATTCTCGGCGGTACCTTCGCGGTCTGGTGCGATCTGGCCGGATCGCAGACCCCGGAACAGGTCGCGGCGGGGATCAGGATGCCGCTGCTGGCGACGGTCCAGAAGCTGTGGGATCCGCGTAAGCCGACGCTGCCGTGGGGCGACTTCGTGAAGCTGGCGGACGAGGTGTCATAGGTGGCGCCGAGTAGTCGCACGGATCCGTTTTCTGCTTTTTGGTGGCGAACTCGCGTAAGTCTGTGGTGTATTCGGCCAAAGCCGATCGCAGCCGTCGAGCGCAGTTGAGCAGAGTCGAACCACGGGGGGACGCGGGCATGGGCTACTGGGGTTACTACGTCGTGGGCAGGAGCGAGCGGCCGCTCGTGGAGCTCACGGCGGTGGCGGGGGTGCGTGACGAGCTCAGCCTTCTCGTCCAGCGGGACGACGGCTGGCAGGTGTGGGAGGTGCCGGGCGGCGAGGGCACGCGCGACGTCGGCAGCATGAACTCCCTCGCCCTGGAGACGGGCGCGCCCGCGCTCTTCGGGTACGTCATGGACAGCGACTGCGTGGTCGTCGAGGCGGCCGCCCCGGAGAGCGGGGCCTGGACGACCTGCCTGGCGAGGACCGCGATGGCGGGATACCTGGGCGACGACGGGCTCAGCCTCGACGATTACTTCCTCGAGCCGCGCGACGCGGCGGACCGGGCGGTGGCCTGGGCGGCGGAGTCGGGCAGGACGGTGTCCGCCGCGCCGATCCTGGACGTCCTGAACGCCGCCGCGGAGCCTTCGGCGGAGCAGCTCTTCTTCCGCTTTCTGGACCGTCTGGGCGTTGTGCCGCAGTGAAAGGCGGGGCTCCCGTTCCGCTTCTCTGCCGTGACTGTGCAATGACTGTGTGACGTTCCCGGCGGGCCGCACGCAGTAGAGGACGTGCAGAGTCCGCAACGGGAGGCGTACATCATGGGCGGCCCGAGCCTGGTCGAGTTGATAGCCGAGGCCGACGAGAGAGGTCTCGCGGCGAGCGGTCTCGCCTGCCTCGACCGGTGCCTACCGCTCCTCGGGGGCGGTGACGAGGTGCTCCGGCCGCTGTGGGGGAGCCTCGCGGAGGGCGGCGCGTGGGACATGGCGCTGGCCGATGCCCGTGCCGCGCTCGCGGGTTCGGGTTCGGGTTCCCCGGAGGAGTCCGCCGGCGACGAGGCCGTCACGCTCGCGCACCGCATGCTCGGTGCCGTGCCGGCCGCGCGTTCCGCCGCCGAGCTGCGCGAGTGGGCCGACGCCTGCTCGGTCGCCGCGCTGCAGATCCACCGGCTGCTCGACACCATGCCGGACGGCGGCTCCCAGCGGTCGTCCGTGACGGCGCGGCGCGAGGGGCGCACGGACGGCATGTCGCCGCTGGTCGCCGCCGAGCTGCGCCGCCAGATCCGGATCCTGGAGCTGCTGGCCAACCAGGGTGCCGGTGCGGGCGGGCTTCGCCAGGCGCTCGACGTGTCGACGGAGGGGCGGCGGGTGCTGCGGGCGGTGGTTTCGAGGCGGGAGCGGGGCCGGGGCTAGCGCCCCCGAAGGGGCGCGGGGCTGTGACCAGCCGACGAGGGGGCCGGGCCCCGAAGGGGCGCGGGGAACTGCGCGACCAGCCACGACGTACCCGCAGATGAGTACCGCACTTCCCACGGCGCCGGGCGCAGCAGGAGGGCCCCGCGGTCATCGGCGTCTCCGCGGGGCCCTCCTGCGATCCCCTCCTATGGCCCCCGGCCAGCTACTTCGCGCCGAAGATCGCCGCCAAAGGCTGCTTCTTCTTGAAGACGGTGGACGGCGCCGTCACATGCTCGCCGCCGATGTAGAGGCGCTCGCCCGCGAAGAGGATCCGCCGCTCCGTCGTGAACCGCGCCTCCATCTCCCAGCTGGCGGACGGGTTCTGCTGGATCTTCGTCTTCTTGTACGTCGTCGGGTCCAGCTCCCAGACCGCGCCGCCCGCCTCGTCCACGACGCTGGCCTCCTGGTACGCGATGACCTTGCCGTCGTCCGCGACGCCGACCGGGGTCAGGTGACCGCCGTCCACGCCCTCGGCCTTGCCCTTCTGCTTGCCAGTCTTCAGGTCGAGGGCGACCAGGTCGTTCTCGGCGTCGGACGACGCGCTCGCGGGCTCCGAAGTGCCGAGGAAGAGCGTGTCCTTGGTGACGGCGATCTGCTGGCAGCCGGTGACCTCGGTGGCCGGGCAGTCCAGCTTGTACTTCCCGTACTTGCCGCCCACCGTGCTGATCGTGCTCAGCAGCTTGCCCTGGGCCCCGCTGTCGTCGATCGTCAGGAACTCCGAGGCCCCGGACGAGCCCTTCTTGGCGTCACCGCCGTCGGCGCCCACGACCAGCGGGTCGGTGGAGACGACGTGCGCGTTCTCGGTGCCTGCCGGGAGTTTGTACGTCGACTTCACCGCCTTCGTCGCGGGGTCGACGGTCTGGAGCGTCAGCTGGGGGCTGTCGACCTCGCCGCAGTCGCGGAGCGCGATCAGCTTCTCGTCGCTGCCCGCGTAGCCCTCCACCGGGCACTTCTCGTCCGAGGGCTTCCACAGAGGCTCGCCGCTGACCTTCCAGCCCGCGTCGGTGAGGCTGCCCGCCGCGGCGACCGTGCCGCCGCCGATGGTCACCTCGTCAAACATCTGCGCGGAGCCGTACTCGTCGGTGGCCTGCTTCTGCCACAGCAGCTTGCCCTTGTTCAGGTCGACGAGGCCGACCTCCGTACAGACGGAGGGGTCCTTCTTGGCGTTCTGGAAGAGCACGGCGACCAGGCCGTCCTTGGTGGGCTCCGGCGACGTCCAGCAGACCTCACCGCCGAGCGGCACCGTCCACTCGGCCTTTCCGCCGGCGAGCGGATAGCCGACTATTTTGTTCAGATCGGCCTTCACGAAATTCTTGTCGGTCGTCCACATCCCCATGGCGCCGACCATGTCCTTCACCTTCGCCATCGGCACCTGGCCCAGCAACTTCGCCTCGACGGCGGCCGATTCGGACCCGTCGTCGGTACCGCTTCCGCTCCCGCCCGAACCGTCGTCGCTCTCGCCGCAGCCGCTGAGCAGGAGCGCGGCCGCGAGTAACGAGCCGAGGGCTGCCGCCTTGCGTGACATCTGAATCTCCTTGTGGGCATGGGTACTTGACCCACCGCTCATCGTGCGACGACCGGCCGGCCAAGTGTTTTCGCTTGGATTGGCGATCCTTCCTTTTGGGTAAGGGAATTTCAACTCGGAATTCCTTATCTCTGCTTCAGTTGAAATGATCCCGGGAACATTTTGCGGAATTGGCGGGTCAGTTGATATTGGGGCGCTACTTGGCGAGGGTCGTCTTCACCTTGGCCATCTGGGTGGAGAGCAGATCCGCCGGGAGCTTCGCCTGCTGCGGGTCGGTGAGGTGGAGGGTGAAGAAGAGCGTGACCGTGTTCTCGACGCGGACCGCCGTCAGATGCATGGGGACTTCGGAGCCCTGCGCCGCGCCCGTCATCTCCCAGGAGACCGACTCGTCGCCGCCCGCCGCGACCTGCTCGCTCTTCACCGAGGTGTACGCGACGGTGGCGCCGCCGTTGTTGCCGCTGGTCGAGAAGCCGCCCGCGCAGGCCGCGACCGCCTTGCGGAGGTCCGCGAGGGTCTTCTGGGCGCCTTCACCCTCGTACGAGAAGAGGCTCGTCGTCACCGCGAGGCCGGGCGACGCCGTGGAACCGTAGGAGCGGCTCGCCCACGCGGCGGGCTCGGGGGTGCGGTCGGTGCCGGAGGCGGTCGCGTCGGCGATGGCGCGGCACTGGGGCTTGTCGGACTTGGGGGTGACGTTCGCCGCGGCGTTGTCCTGGGCGCTGTATCCCTTGGCCTCGGCCTTCGTGACGAGCGTCTTCTTCAGCTGGGCGGCGGTGGCGGGGGCGTTCGCGTCCGCGGGCTCGGGCTCGGGATTCGCGGAGGCCGTCGCCTCCTTGCCGCCTTCCTTCTTGCCCTTGGAGTCTTCGCCGCCGTCCGACGAGCCGGAGCAGCCGGCCAGCGTCAGCAGCGAGGCGACGGTCAGCGCGGTGAGGGAGGCGAGGGGGCGGCGGTTGCGTTTGGGGTTCACGGGTGCTTTTGCCTCTGGTTCTGGTTCTGGAGTGGAGTTGAGCAAGGTGCGGCGTACGTGAGGCATAGCGGGGCGGGTGCGGAAAACGTCACTGGTGACGGGGCGGGCCCGGCAATTGGTCCGAATGATCCGTCCGCTCGCTTCCGCTTCGCGCGCTGTTGTATAACCGGGCCGCTCCCGCCGAGTTCGGCGGATCCCTCGCTCAACACCCAAGTCCTGGGGGGACTTTCCTTTGCAGATACGCACGCAGACGCGCACGCACAGACGCACCGTCGCCCGCTCCGGTACCGTCCTCGCCATGGCTCTCGCCCTCGCCACCGCGGGCCTGTTCCAGGGCGCCGAGGCCGAGGCCCAGACCGTGGAGTCGGGCTCGCTGAGCTTCAGCGGCGACACCGGTGACTGGGTCACCGGCGGTCAGTCCTTCGCGTACTCCACGGCCGCGCAGGACACCCTCGGCGTCAGCGCGTCCACGGACAACGGCGGCGTCAGCGTCAACGTCAACGGCGCCAACGGCGACTGGTGGACCCTCGACCTTGCGGCCCCGTCCGGCACCACCCTCGCGCCCGGCTCGTACACCGGTGCGACGCGAGCCGGCTCCAACGGCCCCACCGAGCCCGGCCTTTCGCTCTCCGGCAACGGCAAGGGCTGCTCCGACCTCACCGGCTCCTTCACCGTCCAGGACGTCGTCTTCGGCCCCGGCGGCTACGTCCAGAAGCTCGACGCCACGTACGAGCAGCACTGCTCGGGCAGTGAGCCCGCGCTCCGTGGCGAGGTCCACATCTCCAACCCGGCCGCACCGGCCGAACTGCAGCTCGGCGTAGACGTGGCCGCCAAGGGCACGGTCGCCGGCGCTGACGGCAGGCCCACCGTCCACGGCACGGTCACCTGCAACGTGCCGACCGACGTCTCCGTCGCGGGCGAGGTCACGCAGACCGCGAGGAACGTGACCGTCACGGGCCCGTACTCCACCTCGGTCGCCTGTGCGCCGGGCGCGCCCGTCGCCTGGACGGCCACCGTGACCGCCTCCGGCGACAGCCCCTTCGTGAAGGGGGACGCCCAGGTCAGGGCCCAGGCCTTCACCCAGGACCCGAACTACGGCGGGACGGTCTCGGCCGAGAAGACGGCGACGGTGACTCTCACCAAGTCCTGAGGCTTCCTGAGGTCTGAGGTCTGAGGCCTGAGTGACGCTTGTGGTGCCCCATCCGCTTGAGAGTGAGGGGAGTTGCGAACGCGGCTCCCCGGATTCCGGGCAGTGCGGGCAAGAGGTGGGGCACCATGCGTGAGGCCGAAGAGAAGACGGCGCCGGCGGCCGCCGCGATGCGGGGGCATGCCGCGCGGTTCGTCGCGCGGGCGACCGCGCGCAGCCGGCTGCCGCTCGACTACAGCGTGGCCAGCCTCCGTGTCGTCGACTCCCTCGTCGAGGGTCTCCGCGCGGGGACCCCGGAGCGGAACCGGGTCGAGGGGGTGCTCTTCGGGCTTGGTGCGTACGTGGGTGAGGTGCTCGTGCGGCGCGCCGGTGCCGTGTGGGTGGATCTCGACGACAGCCGGCGCGCCTGGTTCGGGCAGTCCGTGGGCGTACGGATGCCGGACGACAGGGTCTGGAATCCGCTCGGGAAGGTCGTCAACCGTTTCGAGCTCGGCCCCGAGGAATCGCTGCAGACCTTCTATCTGACGCTGCACGGGCGCAGACGGGGCGGCACAGGGCCCCGCACGGCGGGCGGCTCGCGCTAGTCCGCCATGAGGGGCGCCATGCCTGTGGCGCGGACCGCCGTGACGAACGCCGTCCAGGCAGGGGCGGCGAAGACGACTGCCGGGCCGTGGGGGTTCTTACTGTCGCGGACGGGGATGTGGGCGTGTGCCTCGTAGGCGGCGTCGTTCACTTCGAGGCAGTCACCGCTTTCGCCGCCGCTGTACGTCGACTTACGCCAGGCCGCCGTCAGGTGGACGTCGCTGACCTCCAGGCAGTCGCCGCTACTCCCGCCGCTGTAGCTGGACTTGCGCCACATCGGTACGGCCGAAGCGTCCGGGATGCTCAGGTGCCTACTGCTGCGCATGCTCATAATCCTTTGCGACGGACCTGATCAGGGCCAGGGAGGCGCGGTGCGAGAGCGCGTCACCCAGGGCGTGATCGTATGCCGCTTGGCACTCGCGCACCACGGACGGGACTTCGAGCACCCGCCCTGTCTTCAAGCCTTCCACATACGCGACCGGCGGCAGGTCCTCGAACCACATGAGCGTGACGATGCCCTCCAGCAGTGCGTGGAAGCCCGCCGAGAAGGGGAGCACATGCACGCGGATGCGGTGGCTCTCGCCCAACTCCAAGATGTGACAGAGCTGTTCGCACATGATGGACGGGCTGCCGATGGGGCGCCGCAGCACTGCCTCGTCGAGCAGTGACCAGAACACCGGTGCGTGGAAGTCGTCGAGGATATGGGCGCGTTCGAGGCGTGTGACGAGCAGCCTGTCACGTTCCTCGACGGTCTTGGATGGGAAGCCCGAGCCGAGCACCTCGCTCGCGTAGGCCTGGGTCTGGAGGACGCCCGGTACCAGCTTGGGGCCGTAGACCCTGATCACCTTCGCCTGCCGCTCCAACTTCAGAGCTTCGTCGAAGTGTGCGGCGACACGGCCCTCGCCCAGCGTGGGCAGGAACTCCTCGAAGAACCCGCCCGTGTGCAGCACCTGGTCAAGGCGTCGCGCATCCTCCAGGTCGGGTCTGCGGCGGCCCGCCTCGATGTGCGCGATGTGCGTACGCGACATGATCGCCCGCTGGCTTAGCTCCTCCTGGGTGAGCTCGGCTTCCTCGCGGCGCCGCTTGAGCTCCTTGCCGTACTTCTCGCGAGACTGCGGGTTGTCCTCGATCGCCACGCCCAACTCCCCATTGTGCAGGTTCCGTTGTCACGCTGAGCTATCTACCCAGCGTACGGGCGTCCGCCCCACTCTGTGACTGGAACAGCACGCAGAGTGAGAGGCAAGGCAATGGAAGAGGCTGAAGGTGCGCCGCCCGAGGGGCAGTTGGAGGGGGCCGGGATCACGCTGCGGGTGTCGCGGGACGGTGGGCGGACCTGGGGGCCGCGTGTCGCCTACTGGCCCGCGCGGGATGCGGCTCCGCTGCAGTCCGGTGGGCGGTTTCCGCCGTGTGCTTGTCCGAGGTGCAGGAGTGTGAAGTGACCGTCTGTGTGCGGGAGTTCATGTAGCGCGACCTCGACCGCTTCCTCGTATGGCGTCATGGCGTACGAGGCGGCCCTCGTCTCTGGCGGGAACCGGTGACGAGGGCCTTCACCCCGAGTGCTTACACAAGGAGCACCCGAAATGTTGCGTCATGTTATCGCGCCTGCCCGATTTTTCTCTCAGGTGCCGAACGAAATCATCCGTCATCCCCGGCTCTCCTCCGATGCCGTCCGGCTGCTGACCTGGCAGCTCTCGCTCCCCGTCGACGCCGATGAATCACTCTCGAAGACCGCCCAGCGCGCCGGCATCGGCAAGGTCGCCTTCCTGCGTGCCAAGGGGCAGTTGAAGGACGAGGGTTACGTTCATGAGTGGCGCGAGCAGGTCGAGCGCGGGCGGTGGCGGACCCGGCAGCTCGTGTCGAATGTGCCGCTCAGTCGGGATGAGGCGGCCCGTGTGGGAGCGGTATCGACGCAGGTCGCACCGACGGTCGCCGTACCGGCCGCCGGTGCGCCGATGGGTCGGGGCGTCGGCCGTCTTCCAGAGCAAACCCCCGTAGGGGACACCTACCAACCGTCCCCGGAGGCGGTGCCGGTGCCGGAGCCCGCGCTCGCCGCCGAGGCCCGCCGCATCGTCGACGCCCTGCACCGGCTCGACCCGCGCCTCCGCGTACCCCGCGGGATACTGCCGGAACTGGCCGAGCTGGCCGCCCAGTGGCTGGCGGTGGGGCACACGGTGGACGCCGTACGCGAGGAGATCAGACGCCAACTGCCGGGTTGCGGCACGGCAGTTCACCACCCGGGCGGACTCGTCCGATACGTACTGCGGGAGGCCCCGCCCCTCGACGTACCAGCCGAGTCGAGTGCGCGTGTCGCGCAGATGGTGGAGTGCGCGGGCGCGCACACCCAGCCCCGTCTCTTCCGCCCCGTCGCCGACGAGCTGCTCTGTGCCGACTGCCGTCAGGCGAGGGCGGAGTCCGCCGCAGGGGCTCAGACTGCCGTGCGCGGCGCGGCAGTGGCCCGTGCCGCCTTGCGTCGGTGGGACGGGACGCCGAGCGCCGTGCCGCTCCCCCTCGTCTCCGGGGTACGGCACGGCGCGTAGAGCCGCCCAATAAGGGTTACGGGGTCAGCGTCTGGCCCAGGTGCGCCCCCGCCGGAGTCCCCAGCAACGTACGCCCGTAGTACACGCCACCCGACGTCGAGACGCCCGACGAGCCGCTGTCCAGCTGGAGGATCGTGCCGTCGCCCGTGTCCTCGCCGTCCACGCCGATCGCCAGATCCGCGCGGCCGTAGCCGGAGAGGTCCGTCAGGACGGCCGACGAGCCGAGGCGGTCCGCCGTCTCCGTGGAGCCCGTGATGCCCGTCGTGTCCTGGGAGAAGGCCAGTGCGCCCGTGCCCGTCAGGCCGGACGACGATCCCTTCAGGAGCAGGGACGTGCCCGCGTCCTTGCGGGACGTTCCGTCACGGGTGATGTCCTCGTTCGGGGCGCCCGTCAGGACGTCCGCGTAACCGTCGAGGTTGTAGTCGCCCGCCGAGACCGACCAGCCCATCGCGTCGCCCGACTCGGCGGCGCCCGGGACGCCGGACGTGTCCTGGTGGATCGTCTTCATGCCGGTGGTGGTGAAGCCCGTTGACGTGCCCGGAACCACCGTCACCTGGCCGCCCGCGAAGGCGCCCGACTCGGCCGTGTACGGCTGGCCGATCACCAGGTCGTCGTAGCCGTTGCCGTTCACATCGGCCACGGCGAGCGAGCGGCCGCCCTTGACCGTCAGCGAACCGACCCTGCTCAGGCCCGACCTGGTGCCCTTGAACCACTGGACCTTGCCGATGCCGGCCTGGTCGCGGTAGGTCAGTGCCACGTCCGCGTAGCCGTCACGGTTGAAGTCGCCGGACGCGGCGTCCGCGTACGCGATGGCCGTGTCGCCGGACGTCAGCGTGCCGCCCACCTCACTGCCCGGTGCGAAGCGCGCCGCCCACGTGCCGCCGGTGCCGGTCGACGCCGAGAAGACGTCCGCCTTGCCGTCCGCGTTGAAGTCGGCGACGGCCACCGCTGAGCCGAACTTGGCGCCCGGGTAGTGGAAGTCGTCCGCGAGCTGCATGTCCGTGCCCGACGTGAACGCCGGGCCGTAGAGGATCGTGACCGCGCCGCGGTCCGCGTTGGTGGCGTCGTCCTCGCCGGGGGCGCCGATCGCCAGGTCCGCGTAACCGTCGCCGTTGATGTCGCCCCAGGCCGTCGCCGCCGCCCAGTTGTCGCCCGCCTCGGAGGCGCCGGGGACGCCGGGGCTCGACTGGGTGAGGGTCTTCTTCGACGCGCCTACCGGGCCGTCCAGACCGCCGGGGATCACCGTCAGCGTGCCTACGCCGCCCGATGCCTTGGGCGTGCCCGCCACCAGGTCCGTGATGCCGTCACGGTTGAAGTCGGCGGTCGGGGTCGCGGAGTTGCGGCCCGCGCTTGCCGCATAGCGGCGGATCTCGCCGAGCGTCGAGTAGAGGTTCTTGCCGGGGCAGGCCGTCGCGAAGCCGTCCCGGTGGCCCGAGACGGTGTTCAGGGAAGGGGTGTCGCCCTTCTTCCACACGCCCGTGTCGTCGCCCGCCGTCAGCGTGACCTTGGCCAGCGGGTCGCCGCCGTACTGGCCGAGCTTCCAGGCCGCGACGCGGGAGACCGACTCCAGGGCGGCGCGGGTCGGCTTGCCCGCCTTCTTGTACGTCGTGCCGGGGGCGGGGTTCTCGTTGCCCTCGAAGTCGCCGAGCATCGCTATGCCCGCCGACTCGGCGTTGAAGCCGTACGTGTGCGCGCCCTTCACCGGCAGATCGGTGCCGCCGCCGCGGCCCTCGAAGACCTGGCCGCACTTGTCCACGAGGAAGTTGTAGCCGAGGTCGTTCCAGCCCTCGGTCTTCACGTGGTACGTCATGATGCCGCGGACCAGGGCCGGGGACTGGGCGCAGCTGTAGTCGTTCGTACCGACCGTGTGGTGGACGAAGACCGCCTTGACCTTCTCGATGTACTCCGGCGGGTCCTCGACCAGGGACTCGTCCGCGCCCCAGGCCGCGCGGTTGATCATGGGCGGCTTGGTGACCGTGGACGGCGGGGCCGGGGGGACCGTCGGCTCGGGGTCGGGCTCCGACGTGGTGGGGGCGGGGGAGGTGGGCGGTTCGGTGCCCGGCTCCGAGGCCGTCGGGGACGGCGCCTGCGAAGTGGGCTCCTCCGTCGGGGGCTGCGAGGTGGGCGCCTCCGACGGCGCGGGCGACGCGGGCTCGGTCGGCTCCGGCGTTGGTGTCTCGTCGGCCGCGACCTCCATGGGCGCCGAGAACGCCGCGGGTGCCATCGCCGAACCGTCGAGCGCCGGGTTGTCCGCCTCCTTGGACGTCACACCCGGGTCGACGAGGTTGACCTCAAGCCCCGTCGGCAGCGGGGCACTGGAGCTGCCGTCCGCCGCGACCACCCGGACCTCCACGCCGTCGGACGGGCCGACCCAGAGCGGCTCGGAAGCGGCGCGCATGCCCGCCTCGACCTTCTCGGGCAGATGCAGCTCCAGGTCCAGGTTCTGCCAGCCGGTCCACTTGCCGCCCTCGATGGAGCGCGTACGCACCTGCGCCGTGCCGTCGAGCTCCTTCGTCACGCCGGTCCACGAGACGCCGAGCAGCGAGAACTGCTTGGTCGACGTGCGCGGCAGCTCCCTCCTCTTCGCGCCGTCGGCCTTGAGCGCGATGTCGTGCACGCTCACCGGACGCTTGCCCCGCGAGCCGCCGTCCGTCGAATCCGCCGACGGATCCGCCATCGCGTACGTGATCACCCCCGCGCCCCCCAGCACGACGGCTCCGATCGTCAGCCACGCCCTGCGCTTGAGACTCAAAGGTCTGTACGCATGCGTGGTACGCGCTGATTCGCGCGGTTTGCGCGGGCTCAAATGCCCCACCCCTTAGCGGAATTGCCGACTGAATTGCCGGTTGACCAAAGCGAGTGCGTACGACCGGCCGGCAGGGCAAAGGGTTGTACGAATCCGGGCCCGAAACGACGTGATGTATCCCGCACTTCTGACGTGTGACATATGGCCTGAGCATTGCGCTGGGTCACGTGACAGCTGTGAACGGGAAGTGGACGAGGAGTGTGGGTGGGGACCGTGGTTCTTGGGGCGGGGAAGCGACGACAGTGGCTGCGGGCAGCGGCCTGCTGTCTCGTGATGGGGGCGCTCGCGTCCTGCGGTTCGGAGGGGAAGATCTACGAGGGAATGGTCGAGCGGACGCCGCCGGAGCCGCCGAAGCCCGCAGACGAGGTGCGCGGCGAGCGGCTCTCCGAGGAGGCCATGCGGCTCCTCAAGGACGCCGATTCCCTTCGCATCGCGGTCGAGATGACCGGCCCCGGGAAGCACCAGAAGATCTCCGTGCACATGGACCGTCACAACAAGTGCACCGGAACCTTCGACGACGGGCCCATGAAGAAGGGCGACATCGTCATGGTCAGCGCCGATGAGGCCTACTTCCGGTTCTCGGACGAGGCGCTCGACGCGGTCCGCGCCCACGGCGTGACGCTCGGCCCGGAGGCCGAGGCCAAGTCCAGGGAGCGGACGGCGCTCGCCCGCGGCAAGTACCTGAGGATCCCTGATCAGCCCCAGGGGCCGAAGGGCGTTTCGCCCACGCGGATGTGCGACCTGGGCACGGCGCTCGGTGATCTGGGCGACGCCCCGGCCGACGGCGCGCGTGCGCTGCCGGACAAGCAGTGGCACGGCCAACGCGTGACCCCGCTCGTCGCGAAGGACGGTGGCCACGACATGACCGTCTACCTGGCGGCGGGCGACAAGCCGTACATCGTCGGCATGACGCAGACGCGGGGCACCGAGCACATGGTGATGGAGATGTCCGACTACGACAAGCCGGTCGTCGCGGCGTCCCCCGACCCGTCCCTGGTCCTCGACATGACGGACGTCGGCCTGGGCGGTGGCTCGCCGTTCGCCGTGTGAACCGTCCGAACTGGACCGACTGAGCCGACTGAGCCGACTGAACCGTCTGGACCTGTGACATTTCTGTGCGCACCGGCGCTGCTCAGCGTGGGGGCACGGACACGGTGAGCCGTGTCGCACCAGTACGAATGGGAAAGCGTGGGCCGAGGAGGAGAACCCCGTCGCGCGCAGGCGCACGACGAGGAGCTTGGCGCGGCTGTCGCGCGGGCGCAGGAGGGCGACGAGGCGGCCTTCGCGGTCGCGTACCGCCTGGTGCAGCCGGGGATCCTCGGCTATCTGCGCGGCCTGGTCGGCCACGACGGCGAGACCGCGGAGGACGTGGCGGCCGAGGCCTGGCTGGAGATCGCCCGCGATCTGGGGCGGTTCCGCGGTGACGGGGCGGGCTTCCGCGGCTGGACGGCGACCATCGCGCGGCACCGGGCGCTCGACCATCTGCGCCGGCAGAAGGCCAGGCCTCGGCCGTCCGCCCTGGAGCAGGACATGCTCGAGCTGCCCGGACCGCACAGCACTTCGGGCCAGGCTCTGGAGGCGATCTCCACGGAGCAGGCGCTCGCGCTGATCGCCGGGCTGCCGCGCGACCAGGCGGAGGCGGTGCTGCTGCGGGTCGTCGTCGGCCTGGACGCCCCCTCGGCGGCCCGGGTCCTCGGCAAACGCCCCGGCGCGGTCCGCACCGCCGCGTACCGCGGCCTGAAGCGGCTCGCCGAGCAGCTCGGCGACACGCGGGGTGTGACGGATGACGGGCCCGGTCCGCTGGGGGAGTCGAGATGACCCGGGAGTCAGGATGGACGTGAACGAGAATCCCTCCGGGGGCGAGCGCGCCCTGGATGCGCTGCTCGCTGACGCCGTACGGGTCGGCGACGTCGACCCGGATTCGCAGGGCCGAGCGGTCACCGCGTTCCGCAGCGCGCGGGACGCGGGCGCCCACCGGACGCGCACCCGCCGCCGCGACGACTGGCGTCCCCGCGTACGCCGCCGCGCCCTCGGCTCCCTGCGCGCGGCGGTCGGCGCGGTCCTCGCCAGCCTGCTGCTCGGCGGGGTCGCGATCGCCTCCATCGGCACGTCCGGCCAGGACGCCCCCGCCCCGCCGAAGAAAACCTCCGACCGGACCCGCCCCTCCCCGGCAGTCCCGTCGCCACAGCCCTCTGCCCCGTCGAAAGCTCCCGCGCCGAGCGCTGAGCCGAGCACCCGCCCGGGCAGCAAGGCAAAGGCCGACGACAAGGGCAAAAAGAAGGGCAAGCGCTCCGAGCACCCCCGGGGATCCCACGGCCGCCCGACTGACTTACCCCCGAAGCCCTCCAAGGCACACGGCAAGCACTGAGACGCCGGGGGCGGGGCCCCTTTAGGGGCGCGGGGAACTGCGCGACAAGCCACAACGAACCCGCAGACGAAGAAAAAACCCGGCGGCGAAAGCCGCAATCCAAGGCCGCGGGGCAACCAATTCACCCGCCAAGGCCTCTGCCAAGGTGAGCGGCCGGGGTCGCCACCCCCCACAGGAGAGACCCCGGCCGTCACGCGGCACGGACCGCACGCGGCCCGTACTCCCTTCAGCGCCGCGCGTGCGTTTTCTGTCACACCGCGTTGTGTCACGCGCTAGTTGCGCGTTGTACCAAACATGGACGTGAGCCCACTTCAGCCCGTAGCGTGCTGCTTCGCGCCAGGCTGCGGGGGCAGGACCGCAACCGGTGGAGGCGCCTAGGGAGAAGTTGTGCTGGGGGACGACGCGGAACTGACCGCCGCGGTGCTTGCGGCACAGGACGGGGACGAGACCGCGTTCCGGACTGTGTACCGCGCTGTGCACCCGCGGTTGTTGGGCTACGTACGGACGCTGGTCGGAGACCCGGACGCGGAGGATGTCGCGTCCGAGGCCTGGCTGCAGATAGCCCGTGACCTGGACCGGTTCAGCGGTGACGCGGACCGGTTCCGCGGCTGGGCCGCACGCATCGCGCGCAACCGCGCGCTCGATCACATACGCATGCGGGGCCGCCGCCCCGCGATAGGCGGCGACGAGACCGAGCTGACCGGGAAGCCGGCCGACGCGGACACCGCGGGCGAGGCGATGGAGTCCCTGGCCACCGGCGACGCGCTCGCGCTGATAGCCAAGCTGCCGCAGGACCAGGCCGAGGCGGTCGTCCTGCGCGTGGTCGTCGGGCTCGACGCCAAGAGCGCGGCCCAGACCCTCGGCAAGCGCCCGGGAGCGGTCCGCACGGCCGCGCACCGCGGCCTGAAGCGGCTCGCGGAGCTGCTCGGCACGGACGGTCCGTTGAACCCGGACGCGCTGGACGCCGTGCCTCCGCAGAGAGAGGCGCGTGGGCGTGCGGTGACATCCGCCGGTGTGACGCAATCGCGTTCGCGGGCGCAGAAGGACATGTGATGGCCGACGAGGATTACAGGTGGCTGAACCGCGACGCGGCGGAGCGTTTGCTGAGCGGTGAGTCCTTCGACGGCGCCGACCATCACACGCGGGAGCGGGCCGAGCGGCTCGCCAAGACCCTGGACTCGCTGACCGCCGACGAGCGTGTGCTCGCGGGTCCGCCCGGTGATCTCTCCGCCGAACTGCCTGGTGAAGCCGCCGCCCTCGCGGCTTTCCGGGAGGCCCGTGGCCTTTCCGCAGGGGCCTCTTCTACGCGCGTTGGAGCGGGGCAAACCGTACAAATCGTCGGCTCTGCCGAGCCCCGGCGCCCGACCCGCTGGGGTCGCCCCATGCGCTTCGGGCTCGCCGCCGTCCTTGCGGGCTGCATGATCGGCGGTGTCGCCGTCGCGGCCGGTACGGGCGTGCTGCCCTCGCCGTTCGGCGGCCGGGACGAGAAGGGCCCCGCGGCCTCCGCGTCGCCCGTCGCGCCGCCGCAGCCGCTGGAGTCGGCGACCGGCGGGGCGAGCACCGCACCGGACGTCGAGCCCGACGACGTACACACGACACCGGACGGCAGCTCGCGCGAGCCCGGCAGCAGCGCGCCGCCGCGCTCGCCCGAGGCCTCCGCGGGCGCGTCCCAGGGCGGCGGCTCCCAGCAGCCCGGCACCGGCGATCCGCAGCGCGAGGACGAGGCCGCCGACTGGCGCAAGAAAGTGGTCGCCGCCTGCCAGGACCACCGCAACGGCGAACTCCGGGGCGAGAAGAAGCGCCGCCTGGAGAAACTCCTCGGCGGCTCCGAGGGGATCACCGAGGCCTGCAACCGCGTGCTCGGCGACGGCGACGGCGGCGACCGCGAGGGCGGCGGCAGCGGTGGCGGCAGCGGCGGTGACGACGACGGCGACAACGGCGGCGACGGCGACAAGGACGGCGACGGATCGTCCGGCAACGACCCCGAAGGCAACGGCGGCGCCAACCCGGTCCCGCCGATCGTCGCGCCGACCAGCTCGCGCACCCCCACCCCCACGGCGTCCTACAGCGCCAAGCCGGTGCTGCCCTCGGCCACCGCCACCTCCTCCTCCACCTCCACGGGATCCTGACCAGCGGGCTTTTCCCCTGGTCGCACCGCTGATCCGTTCAAGGTGTGACGTTTTTTGAAGCAGTGACGCAGTAACAAGTGAGCCGACTGGTCATCGGCCCGCGCACGAGCCGGGGGTTCCCCCCGTACCTTTGGCTCCGTGCCACCAGCGTGGGCGGGAGACGTTCCCCCGATCCCGCCCACGCTGCTTAATCCTTCGCCCGTAGCGGGCTCACTTGTAGACGACGACCTTGTCGCCGTTCCTGACCTGCGCGAACAGGCTCCCGATCTTCTTCTCGTCGCGTACGTTCACACAGCCGTGCGAGGCGCCGTTGTAGCCGGTCGTCGCGAAGTCCGACGAGTAGTGCACGGCCTGGCCGCCGCTGAAGAACATCGCGTACGGCATGGCGGTGTCGTACAGCGTCGAGACGTGATGCCGGGACTTCCAGTACACCTCGAACGTGCCGTCGCGGGTCGGCGTGTACTGCGAGCCGAACCGCACGTCCATCGTCGACACGGCCTTGCCGTCGATCATCCAGGTCAGCGTGCGGCTGGCCTTGCTGATGCACAGGACGCGGCCGTTCAGACAGCGCGGATCGGGCTTCGACGGCGGGATGCCGCCCCCCGAGTAGAGCTCGAACTTGGTCGGCTTGTGCGTCATGCCGAGCAGCTTCTGCCAGGTCACGGTGTCCGTGGTCCCCGTGCGGGGCAGCCCGCGCTTGCCCTGGAAGCCCTTGACCGCGGTGGCGGTGGACGCGCCGTACGTCCCCGAAGGGTTCTCGTAGAGCCAGGCGATCTGCCGCAGCCTGGCCTGCAGCTCCCGCACCTGGGGGCCGCTCGCGCCCCGGTCGAGCAGGGTCTTGGGCGGCGGCTTCGGCGCCGCGGCGGGCTTCTCGCCGCCCTTGTCGGATCCCTTGCCGGCGCCCTTCTTGTCGCTGTCCCCGTCCCTGTCCCCGTCCCCGGGCTTCGTCGTGGAGATCCGCACGGGAGGTTGCGCCTTCCCGTCCGTATCGACGGCCTGTGCCGTACATCCGCTGACCAGGGCGGCCATGACCACGGCCCCCACGCCTATCGCGCCCTTGCGCACAACGACCCCCGTTGTCGATCGACGAACCCGCCAAGAGTGTTTCCCGCGAGTGACCACCCCTGAACGTTGCCGCATGCTGGAGGCAGCCCACTAGTAGGAGGCGCCGAGAGATGTCCCACGAGCCCCGCGAGTCCGGCCCCCGTGAGTCCGGCTCCCGCGAGTCCGAGTCCGGACTGCCCATCGAGCCCGTGTACGGCCCGGAGGCCCTCGACGGCTGGGACCCCGCCCAGAAGCTGGGCACACCGGGCGCCTACCCCTACACGCGCGGCGTGTACCCCTCCATGTACACGGGCCGCCCCTGGACGATGCGCCAGTACGCGGGCTTCGGCACGGCCGTGGAGTCGAACGCCCGCTACCAGCAGCTGATCGCGAACGGCACGACCGGCCTCTCCGTAGCCTTCGACCTGCCCACCCAGATGGGCCACGACAGCGACGCGCCCCTCGCGCACGGCGAGGTCGGCAAGGTGGGCGTGGCGATCGACTCGGTCGAGGACATGCGGGTCCTGTTCGACGGCATCCCGCTGGACAAGGTCTCGACGTCGATGACGATCAACGCCCCCGCGGCCCTGCTGCTCCTGATGTACCAACTGGTCGCCGAGGAGCAGGGCGTCACGGCCGACCGCCTGACGGGCACGGTCCAGAACGACGTCCTGAAGGAGTACATCGCCCGCGGGACGTACATCTTCCCGCCCAAGCCGTCCCTCCGCCTGATCGCGGACATCTTCAAGTACTGCCGCGCCGAGATCCCGAAGTGGAACACCATCTCGATCTCCGGCTATCACATGGCGGAGGCGGGCGCGACGCCCGCGCAGGAGATCGCGTTCACCCTTGCCGACGGCATCGAGTACGTACGGACCGCGGTGGCGGCCGGCATGGACGTGGACGACTTCGCGCCGCGCCTCTCCTTCTTCTTCGTGGCGCGTACGACGCTCCTGGAGGAGGTCGCCAAGTTCCGTGCGGCCAGGCGGATCTGGGCCCACGTCATGCGCGAGGAGTTCGGCGCGAAGAACCCGAAATCCCTGATGCTGCGCTTCCACACGCAGACCGCCGGCGTCCAGCTCACCGCCCAGCAGCCCGAGGTGAACCTGGTCCGGGTCGCGGTCCAGGGCCTTGGCGCGGTGCTCGGCGGCACCCAGTCGCTGCACACCAACTCCTTCGACGAGGCGATCGCGCTCCCCACCGACAAGTCGGCCCGCCTTGCCCTGCGTACGCAGCAGGTCCTGGCGTACGAGACGGACGTGACCGCCACCGTGGACCCGTTCGCCGGTTCGTACGTCGTCGAGAAGCTGACGGACGACGTGGAGGCGGCCGCTCTCGCGCTGATGGAACGGGTCGAGGACCTGGGCGGCGCGGTCGCCGCGATCGAGCACGGCTTCCAGAAGAACGAGATCGAGCGCAGCGCCTACCGCATCGCCCAGGAGACCGACTCCGGCGAACGCGTGGTGGTCGGCGTCAACCGCTTCCAGCTGGACGCGGAGGAGCCCTACGAGCCCCTCCGCGTGGACCCGGCCATCGAGGCCCAGCAGGCCGCCCGCCTGGCGAAGCTGCGGACGGACCGCGACCAGGCCGCGGTGGACGCGGCGCTCTCCTCGCTCCAGGAGGCGGCGAAGGGCGACGCGAACGTCCTCTACCCGATGAAGGACGCGCTGCGGGCGCGGGCGACGGTGGGCGAGGTGTGCAATGCGCTGCGGGAGGTGTGGGGGGCTTATGAGCCGATGGAAGCGTTCTGACCAGGGGGGTTACTCGAATGGGTGATGCGGGGCGGAATGACGGCGGAGGCGGTTACTCTCATGAAGAGTGCTCCCGAAAGGAGGCTGACATGGCCGTGATAATGCATGAGACGTCGCTCGCCGATGCTGCCGACCGCCTCTGGGAAGAGCTGCCCGGACACCGGGTGGAGATCCTCAACGGGAGCATTGTTGTGACACCGCCGCCGGATGGCTCGCACCAGGTGACCCTGTCCCGCCTCACCAGGAGGTTCTACGACGCAGGGACAGACGAAGCAGGCGTCGAGCCTGTGCAGGGGATCGGCCTCTGGCTGCCGACCGGTCCTGACGATTATGCGGTGCCCGACCTCTCCATTGTCGATATTGACTTCAGGGATGAGGCCGTCGAGAAGAACTGCTACGCCCCGCATGTGTTCCGGCTGGTCATGGAAGTGACATCGTCCAACTGGGGCAACGACCTGGTGACGAAGGTCGAGACCTACGCCAGGACGCGCATCCCCGTATACGTCGTCGTCGACCGAAAGCACGACGAGGTGCTGGTGTACTCGGACCCCGACGGGGACGAGTACGTGACCTGCTCCCGCTACAAGCGTGGCCAGACCGTCCCCGTCCCCCCGTCCGTAGGCGTCACCCTCGACCTCTCCGTGGACACCCTCCTCGACGGCGACTGACCGTCCGCTGAGCGGACGCCGTCCCCCGCTGTCGCAAGCCCGTGCGAGACTCCGCCCATGCTGGGTGTCATCGATCTTCCGACCTATCTCGCGGGCCTCGTCCTCATCATTCTGCTGCCGGGACCGAACTCGCTGTACGTGCTCTCCGTCGCCGCCCGGCGCGGCATACGCACCGGCTATACCGCCGCCGCGGGTGTCTGGTGCGGGGACACCGTGCTCATGACCCTTTCGGCGGCCGGCGTTGCGTCCCTGCTGCAGGCCAACGCCGTGCTCTTCGGGATCGTGAAGTACGCCGGTGCCGGGTATCTGACCTGGCTCGCGGTCGGGATGCTGCGGGCCGCGATCGGCATGTGGCGGGCGCGGCGCGAGCAGTCCGTGGAGCAGGCGGACGGGGCGGGCGGCTCGATGGAGCGGCCGTTCCGCCGGGCCCTGGTGATCAGCCTCCTGAACCCGAAGGCCATCCTCTTCTTCATCGCCTTCTTCGTGCAGTTCGTGGACCCCGGGTACGCCTATCCCGCGCTCTCGTTCCTCGTGCTCGGGGCCCTCGCCCAGGTGGCGAGCGTTCTCTACCTGACGGCTCTGATCTTCAGCGGAACCAAGCTGTCGGCCGCCTTCCGCCGCCGCAAGC
Source organism: Streptomyces sp. NBC_01381 (assembly GCF_026340305.1). Classification (NCBI taxonomy): domain Bacteria; kingdom Bacillati; phylum Actinomycetota; class Actinomycetes; order Kitasatosporales; family Streptomycetaceae; genus Streptomyces; species Streptomyces sp. NBC_01381. The sequence continues at coordinate 211,564 of NZ_JAPEPI010000002.1, forward strand.
GGCTCTCTGCCGGGGCCACTTCGGCGGCGGGTGCGCTGTTCCTCGGGTTCGCGGTGAAGCTGTCGCTCGCCGGCGTCTGAGCGTCGGCTCAGTGGTGCCAGGCGTCGCCTCCCACGTTGTGGATCATGCGCTGGAGGACCTTGAGGGTGCGGATGTACTCCTCGTCCGTGATGCCCTCGTGGATCTCCGCACGCGTCTTCTGCTGGCGCGCGGCGGTGTCGTCCCGGAGCCTGCGGCCCTCGTCGGTGATGCGGAGCCGGCCGTCGGTGTCCTCGGTGAGCAGGGCGCGGTCGTGCAGGGCGCTGATGTTGTGGTGCAGGGAGGCGTCGCCCACGCTCAGGTAGCCGCGCAGGGTTTCCACCACCTCCGCCTTGTCGCGGCCGTCAGCGGTGTTGATCTGGTTCAGGATCCACCACTGGGGCTGGGTGAGCCCGGCCTCGGCCAGCATGGTGCGGATGTGGTGGACGACGGCCTCTCCCGCCGCCGTTGCCCAGTAGCCGATGGGCTGGTCGATGAGTTCTTCGTCGCTGTGGGAGTACGTGAAAGTGGTCATGCCCAGAACTTAGAACCTCAAGTTTGATTGAGGTCAACTGCCTTGGTGGATCAGCCTGAAGTAGTCCGTCAGGCCCGTCGTGTCCTCGCCTGCCCAGCCGACGTACCCGTCGGGGCGTACCAGGAAGAGGCCCTTGCCGTAGGGCGGGTAGGCGTCGATGCGGCACGTGTGGACCAACTCATCGTCCAGCAAAGGGAGTTCGGCGTCAGTGCCGACCGTGAGGAGCGTGAAGTGCGGGCCCCTGAACGCGTCGAACAGCCTCCTCCCGGCGTACGGCCCGTCCGGTGCCCGGTCGCCCGCCCGCAGCGCCCCCTCCGCAAGGCCGGTGCGGGTCTCCGCCGTGAGTGAGCTGTCCCGGTAGCCGAGGCCCAGCTGCCGGGTGGCCGCCCCGCGCCGTTCCTCGCCCCGGTGGATGCGGGTGGAGAGGCCCAGCATCTGGGCGGCGTTGGGAAGGCGCTCCTCCTCGTAGGTGTCGAGGAGGGCCTCCGGTGCGCCGCCCCGCAGGACCGCGCCCAGCTTCCACCCCAGGTTGTAGGCGTCCTGGACGCTGGTGTTCAGGCCCTGCCCGCCCGCGGGGGAGTGCACATGCGCCGCGTCCCCGGCCAGGAACACCCGCCCGTCGCGGAAGCGGTTCGCCATCGCCGCGCGCGGCCGGAAGTCGGACGCCCACCGCACCTCGGTGACGTCATCGGCGGCGAGATGGGTGCGGGCCGCGACGACCGCGCGTACACCGTCGAGCGAGGTGTCGGGAGCCGTCCCGTCCGTGAACTGGGCCGTCAGCTGGAAGTCCTGGGTGCCCGGCAGCGGGCAGATCGCCAGGAACCCCGTGCCATCGGCCGTGGGCGCGAACATGTGCCAGTTGTCGCGGTCCAGGGCGGGGATGCGGACGTCGGCGACGAGGATCGGATGCGGGTCCACGGTCTCGCCCGTCATGCCGATCCCCAGCGCCGCCCGCACGGTGGAGCGGCCGCCGTCGGCCGCCACGGCGTAGGCGGCGCGGACGGTCCGCCCGTCCGAGAGGTGGGCGGTGACGCCTTCCCCGTCCTGCGTCAGACCGCTCAGCTCGGCGCCGAACTCCACGTCGCGGCCGCCGAGTTCGTGAAGCCGGGCGGACAGGATCTCCTGGGTGCGCCACTGGGGGAGCAGCAAGGGGCTTGCGTACGGGGCGTCCGGCGTCGCCTCCGTCGCGTCGAACATCCGGTGCTCGCCCTGCCGCTCGCCGCCCTGCCAGACCATGCCGACCGGGGCCGGGCCGCCCGCCGCGAGGGCCGCGTCGATGATCCCGAGGTCGTCGAAGACCTCCTGGGTGCGCGGCTGGATGCCCTTGCCGCGTGAGCCGGGGAAGAGGGCGTCGGCCCGCTCGACGACCAGGGCCCGCACGCCGCGCCGGGCAAGATCGCAGGCGAGGGTCAGACCGGTGGGGCCGGCGCCCACGATGAGTACGTCCACCGTCAGGGGAGTTTCCTTAACGCTGTTAAGTGCCATGCCCCGAGCCTGCGCTTAACGGTGTTAAATTGTCAAGGTGGCTACGACACCGCTGGACCGGACCCGAGTGGCGCGCACCGCGCTGAAGCTCCTGAACGAGACGGGGCTCGACGGGCTCACCCTGCGCGCCATCGCCAAGGAGCTGGACGTCAAGGCACCCGCGCTGTACTGGCACTTCAAGGACAAGCAGGCGCTGCTCGACGAGATGGCGACGGAGATGATGCGCCGCATGACCGAGGACCTCGCGGCGGACGCGGAGGCCGCGCCGGACGCCGACTGGCGGACCGCACTCGCCGCCTCGATGCGGGGCCTGCGGCGGCATCTGCTGATGTACCGGGACGGCGCGAAGGTCTACAGCGGCACGCACTTCACCGACACGTCGTACGCCGAGCCCATGGAGGCCCATCTGCGCATGCTCACCGGCGGCGGGTTCACGCCCGGCGGGGCGGCCCGTGCCTGGGCCACGGCGTACAGCTACACGATCGGATACGTCATCGAGGAGCAGGCCATGGGCCCGGACCCCGCGAAGGAGGCGGGCGGCTACGACCTGGAGGCCCGCGCCGAGCGGCTCGCCGCCTATCCGCTGGCGGCGGCCGCCGGGCAGGAGATGTTCCGCGACTACGACGCGGGGTTCGAGAAAGGGCTCACCGCGATCGTCGCCGGGATCGCGGCGACGATGCGATGAGCGCTGGGGTCCCTGGGGCGCATCACTTCCGAGCCGTCAGCAGCCCCGTCCTGATCATGGGCGTGAGGCGCTCCTCCACGAAGCGGTTGAGCAGCCAGGCGAGGGCCAGCATCGCCCCGATGGTCAGGGCGAACGTCGCGTACGACGGGAGGCCGAGCCCCCGGTGCAGCGCCGCCACCGTCACCCAGCCCAGGTGCTCGTGCACCAGGTAGAACGGGTACGTCAGCGCTCCCGCCACCGTCAGCCACTGCCAGTCGACGCGGTGCAGCGCGCCGAGCGCGATCAGCAGGACGGCCGCGAAGCCCGCCGTCACGACGGCGATGATGCCGAACGACGTGCGGTAGGAGAAGAAGTCCGGGTTCGGGGCGTGCCAGAGCCGGGAGACCGCGTAGTGCTGGCCGATCAGCCAGCTCACCCCCACGATGCCCCAGGCCGTGAGGTCCCTGCGGTCGCGGTGGACGAGGTAGATGCCGATGCCGCCGATGAAGAAGGGCGCGTACTCGGGCATCAGGACGAGGTCGAGCAGCGGCTCGTTCGCGCCCTCCGCGACCGCCGCGGCCAGGGTCCACACCGCGCAGAAAAGGATCACGCGGGCCCGGTTCGCGCCCGGCAGGACCACGAAGAGCGCGAAGAGCGCGTAGAAGCGCAGCTCGGCCCAGAGCGTCCAGCAGACCCCCAACACCCGGTCCACGCCAAGCGGTTGCTGCAGCATGGTGAGGTTCACGAGCGCGTCGCTCGGGGCGACCGCCTCGTAGGTGACGACGGGCAGTGCGAAGACCGCTGTCACCAGGATGATCGCGGCCCAGTAGGAAGGGAAGAGCCGGGAGACGCGTGACGCGAAGAAGGACCGCAGCGGGCGGCCCCAGCCGCTCATGCATATGACGAAGCCGCTGATCACGAAGAAGATCTGCACGCCCAGGCAGCCGTACGCGAACCAGTTGTGCGCCGTGGGGAATTGAAGCTGCGGAGAGCTGCCCCAGGCCTCGGTGATCTCGCCGTCGCGGCCGCCGTAGTGGTAGGCCGCGACCATCAGCGCCGCGATCAGCCGCAGCCCGTCGAGGGCTCTGAGCCGTGGGCGCGCGCGCCTGGCGGCCGGGGCCGGTATCGCGCGCGAAAGGGTCTCCGCCCCCGGGGAGTGCTTCGGGAGCGTGGTGCCGGGAGAACTCATCCGAGCGCGGTCCGCTTGATGGTGCGCTTGACCGAGCGGGCCCGCCGGGCGACCCGGCGTACGGCCGCGTTGCGCGGGATGAACGACAGCTGCGAGGGCAGCGCGCCGGGCAGCGCGAGCGCCGTCAGGCGGCGCCGCTTGAAGTACCGCCAGGTGTGCGGCGAGAGATGCTGCGACAGATAGCGCTCGGCGGCGGTCCGCCGGCGCGGATAGATCTGCGGCTGCATGGCGAAGCCGACGGCGACGAGCAGCTCGCCGAGCCGGGCTGTGGGCATGCCGGGCTGGCGACCGGTGACCGCGCCCTTGTCCATGAGATCCGGCAGCAGCGCGTCCACGATCGTGACCGGTACGCGATTGCTGTTCTGGTAGGGCGCGAGGCGCTCCAGGAGGGTCTCCGTGCCGGTGCGCGCGACGGGGAGGTTGTACAGCGCGGACGCGGTGAGCAGGCCGGTCGAGAAGCAGCCGATGACCAGGGCCGGGCGCATCCGCTGGTAGAGCACCTCGGCGAGCACCGGCGAATCGAGGACGGTCAGCTCGACGCCGATCGCCTCCGCCTCCTTTTCCAGGAGCCGTGACCAGCGGGCGGGCGCGCTCGGGTGCGGCTTGAACACCACGCGGGTGTGGCCGAGTTCGGCGGCGCCGCGCACCATGCGTACGTGCAGCTCCTCCTCTTCCTCGGCGGTCAGGATGCCGAGGGCGGAGAGGTACTGGCCGAGCAGCAGGGCCGGTTCGGCGACGGCGGGGATGTTCGCGATGTCCGTCTCGGTGTCGGCCAGCTGCTCGAGGACCTTCACGAAGGCCTCGGTCGGCACGATCTCCGGCGGTACGTCGAACTCGGTCAGGAGCAGCGGGGTCAGGCCCGGCACCAGGTCCAGGTGGAGCAGCCGCCGTACGCGCGTGCCGACCAGCGGGTCGATCTTGTTGCGGGTGGGGCCGTAGCTCATCAGGCCGTCCGCGTAGACGTCCACGGGCGCGCCCGTGAAGATCTGCGCGAGCGCGAGCGCCGGGTTGACCTGGATCGACTCGACGGCCAGCTCGACGGCGTCGTCACCGAGGTCCCACAGGAGCCGGAAGTACCGCTCCCACATCGGGATGTCGTCGGAGCGCGGGCTCCAGCCGCCCGGATGAAAAGGGCAGATGGCCTCGTTCCAGGAACGTACCTCGTCGAACCGGTCGCGCAGCCGCGCGAACCCCGGCATCTCGTCCACGGCGACCGTCGTCTCCGGGGTCGCCGCGTTATTGCTGACCAGCAGGATCCGCCGGTCGGCGGGGCCGAACCGGTCGGCGTCGATCGCGGCGGCCAGCGTCGCCGTGCCGTACAGCGTGGACGCCATGAAGATCTGCGTCTTCGCCATTACGCGGCCACCTCCGCCGACACCGGACGCCGGCGCAGTCGGCGAAGCCGCGTGGCCCGCTGTATGTCCATGGAGTCGAGGGCGTCGTCGAGGACACCCTGCGGCATCCGCTTCAGCGCGGCCGCACTCATTGACTTCAATTTCCGCGCCACAGGTGGCTCGAACCTTTCGATGGATCCCAGATGGTGGGAAATGATCGCGCAGTAAGTACGGACGGCCTTGGGCAGGAGTTTGTCCGCGTCGCGGTCCTCGGCGGTTTCCCGTACGACCTGGTCGAATGCCCGGATGAAATCGAGCTGACGTACGTCGCCGATCTGCGTCAGTGACGATGCGACGCCGCGCCGATAGAACACACCGAGCAGCCCCACCGCGGCGAACGACTCCGCCTCGCGGTGCAGGCGCCAGATCCACGGCCGGTCCTCCGCGGTGCGCAGGCCGTCCGTGAAGTGCAGCAGGCCGCGGTCGGCAAGGCGCCGGTGGTAGATGCCCGCCCAGGCGTACGCGTAGTCGACGGACGTCGAGCGGTCGGCGGGCAGGATCACCTCCCGCGGCGACATCGCCACACCGCGCAGACCGTGCGGGACACGGTGGACGCTGCGCGCCCGCGCGGTGCACTGCACATGGTCGGTGCGCACGAAGTCGCACCCCAACTGCTCGATGGAATCGACGAGTTGGGCGTAATAGCCGGGCGCGAGCCAGTCGTCACCGTCCAGGAAGGTGAGGTACTCGCCGCGTGCCGCGTCAAGGCCCGTGTTGCGGGCGGTCGCCAGACCGCCGTTCGTCTCATGTCTGAGATGGACGGCGCCGGGCAGCTCGCGCGCGGCACGCTCCAGAATCTCTGGAGTCTCATCCTTCGAACAGTCGTCGACGAGAATGAATTCGAAGTCTTCGCGTGCGTTCGCCCGCAGACTCTTCAAGGTGTCGGGCGCGTATTGCTGCACGTTGTAGAACGGCACGATGACGGAGAGCTTAACCACGTGGGTGACGTTAGGTGTCGGCCCGGCATTCGTCTTGACCGATGGTGAGATGTCAGGTGAACGACGCATGGCGGAATGGTTAACCCGGCTGCTTGCCAGCGGTTTCCCGGGCTGATTCGCCATTCGTCGGCATGCTGTTAACCGTTTGTTGCACCTGAGTTGGGCCGCGAATCGAAATGCCTTCCTAGCGTCCTTCCTGTGCCAGTAAGCAACAGCGGGACGACACGGATCACCGTGCTCGCCGACTCCGACACCCGGTGGAAATGGGGTGCGCTCACCGCGAGCCGCCTCACCGGCGGGGACCCGGACACGCGCCTCGACGGACGCCTCCTGAGGGGCCGGGCCACGCCCACCGTCCGTCAGCTCGAAGAGGTCGGGGTGCGCGCGGACTCGCTCCGCGAGGTCACCGCGATCGAGTTCCTGCGCGAGGTCGAGCGCGAAACGCCCGACGTGATCGTGCTCGCCCTCGTGGGCGGCGCGGTCCAGGCGGTGCTGCACGGACTCGCCCGTATCGCGGAGGACTCCACGGCCCCGGGCAAGCGTCCCGTCGTCGTCACCGGCTATGTCGGCGTCGTCTACGAGAAGCTCGCCGACGGCCTGCTGCTTCGGCACGGCGCGGACGTCGTCCTCGCCAACTCCCGCCAGGACGCGGAGCGTTTCCGCGCCGTGTACGAGGGAGTGGGCGCCGACGCGGCATCGGTGACGGAGGCCGCGCTGCCGTTCCTCGGCGGTTCGGTGTACGAACAGCACGACCCGTACACCGTGGTCTTCGCCGCGCAGCCCTCCGTGCCGGAGAGCCGCGAGCAGCGCACCTACCTGCTGCGCCGCATGGTCGAGCACGCACGCCTGCACCCGGGCCGCGAGGTCCTGATCAAGCTGCGCAGCAAGCCCGGCGAGCACACCACGCACATCGAGGAACTGCCGTACCAGAAGCTCGCCAAGGGCGAGAACCTGCCGCCCAACTGCCGTCTGGTGTACGGGAACATGGGCGAGGTACTCGACCGCACCGACCTGCTCGTCACGGTCAGCTCCACCGCCGCGCTCGAATCCCTGCACCGCCGCATCCCCACCGCGGTCCTCACCGACCTCGGGGTGCGCGAGGCGCTCGGCAACCACCACTTCATCGGCTCCGGATGCCTGACGTCCTGGGACGAGATCGACGCGGGGCACAGCCCCGAGGCCGCTCCGGAGTGGGTCGCACGGCAGGGCGTCGCGCCCGACGGGACGTACGACAAGGCCTTCGACGAGGCGCGGGACCGGGTCACCGAACTCCTGGCGCAGCCCGAACTGCCGCCCATCGCCCCGTACTACAGCCTCACCACGGCCCCCGGATACCTCCCCGGCATCCTGGCCCGCCACCACCTCGGCCCGGACGGCGCCCCGCTGCCCGGCGCACCCGCCGGGGACCGCGAGCCGGGCCCGGTGCGCCAGGCCGTCCGCAGCGCGGCGCGCGGCGCCTACCGGCACGGGGTGCAGCGCGTGGCCCCCGTCATCCGGCGGATGGGCGAGCTGTGATCCCGCCGCAAGGCCTCCCCTCCCCAGGTCTCCCCAGTCAAGGCACCCCCCAAGGAGCCCCCATGTCCCACCCCCACCCAGCGGGAACCCCCGTACGCCGTGTCCTCGCCGTCATCCCGGCCCGCGGCGGCTCCAAGGGCGTCCCCGCCAAGAACCTCGCACCGGTCGGCGGTGTGCCGCTTGTGGCGCGCGCCATCCGTGAGTGCCTGGCGGCGCGGCTCGTCACGGACGTCGTGGTCTCCACGGACGACCACGTGATCGCCGAGGCGGCACGGTCCGCCGGCGCCGAGGTGGTCCTGCGCCCCGCCGCGATCGCGGGGGACACCGCGACCAGCGAGGCGGCGGTGCTGCACGCGATGGACGCGCACGAGACGCTGCACAGTGCCTCCGTGGACGTGGTCCTCCTCGTCCAGTGCACCAGCCCCTTCATCGTCCGCGAGGACGTCGACGGCGTGGTCGGCTCGATCATCGACGGCGGCGCGGACACGGCGCTGACCGTGGCGCCCTTCCACGGCTTCGTCTGGCGGGACGCCGACGACGAGCCCGCGGGCCTCGGCGCACAGCGCACCGGCGAGCTCGGCGGCACCACCAAGGTCGCCAACTCCACGGCCACCGACGGCGGTTACGGCGTCAACCACGACAAGTCCTTCCGCCCGCGCCGCCAGGACCGTCCCCAGGACCTCCTGGAGACCGGCGCGGTCTACGGCATGGACGTGGCGGGCTTCCGCGAGCACAAGCACCGCTTCTTCGGCCGCACCGAGCTCGTCCGTACGGACCCGGCGCGCGTCCTGGAGATCGACGACCCGCACGACCTCGCCCGGGCCCGCGCGCTCGCCCCGCTCTTCGACGCCGACCGGGCCGACGCCCTTCCGACCCGCGACGACATCGACGCGGTCGTACTCGACTTCGACGGCACCCAGACCGACGACAGGGTGCTGATCGACTCCGAAGGACGGGAATTCGTCTCCGTGCACCGCGGGGACGGACTCGGCATCGCGGCCCTGCGTGATTCGGGGCTGCCGCTGCTGATCCTGTCCACGGAACAGAACCCGGTCGTCGCCGCACGGGCCCGGAAGCTCAAGATTCCGGTCCTGCACGGCATCGACCGCAAGGACCTCGCACTCAAGCAGTGGTGCGAGGAGCAGGGCATCGCTCCCGAGCGCGTGCTCTACGTCGGCAATGACGTCAATGACCTCCCGTGCTTCGGCCTTGTCGGCTGGCCCGTGGCGGTCGCGAGCGCCCACGACGTCGTACGCGGCGCCGCACGCGCGGTCACCGCTCTCCCCGGTGGTGACGGCGCGATCCGAGAGATCGCCGCATGGATCCTCGGCCCCTCCCTCAACAAGTAAGGAAAGTTCCTGCCATGAGCTCCAACTCCCGTCTGCGCACCTTCGGTTCGAAGACCGCCGGCCCTGGTCAGCCCGTCTACATCACCGGCGAGATCGGCATCAACCACAACGGCGAGCTCGACAACGCGCTCGCGCTGATCGACGTGGCCGCCGACGCCGGCTGCGACGCGGTCAAGTTCCAGAAGCGCACCCCGGAGATCTGCACCCCGCGCGACCAGTGGGACATCGAGCGCGACACCCCCTGGGGCCGGATGACGTACATCGACTACCGCCACCGCGTGGAGTTCGGCGAGTCCGAGTACCAGGCCATCGGCGAGCACTGCGCCAAGCGCGGCATCGACTGGTTCGCCTCCCCGTGGGACACCGAGGCCGTCGCCTTCCTGGAGAAGTTCGACGTCCCGGCCCACAAGGTCGCCTCCGCGTCGCTGACGGACGACGAGCTCCTGCGCTCGCTCCGCGCCACGGGCCGCACGGTCATCCTCTCGACGGGCATGTCGACCCCGAAGCAGATCCGCCACGCGGTGGAGGTCCTCGGCTCGGACAACATCCTGCTCTGCCACGCCACGTCGACGTACCCGGCGAAGGCGGAGGAGCTGAACCTGCGCGTCATCAACACCCTGCAGCAGGAGTTCCCGAACGTCCCGATCGGCTACTCCGGCCACGAGACGGGCCTGCAGACCACGCTCGCCGCGGTCGCCCTCGGCGCCACGTTCGTCGAGCGCCACATCACCCTCGACCGCGCCATGTGGGGCTCGGACCAGGCCGCTTCGGTCGAGCCGCAGGGCCTGACCCGCCTCGTCCGCGACATCCGCACCATCGAGGCGTCCCTCGGTGACGGCGTCAAGAAGGTCTACGAGTCGGAGCTCGGCCCGATGAAGAAGCTGCGCCGCGTCGCGGGCGTCGTCGCCGAGGCCGAGTCCTCTGCGGATGCCGACCTCGAGCCGGTCGCGGTCTGAGCGCGCTGACGCTCTTACCGGACCTTTCACCGGGACTCCTTACAACAAGGACAGGACACGGTCATACGACGATGAGCCCCCGACCCGGGCCGACGGCCCCCACCGCCACGCTCCGCTCGACTCTCGCGTTCGTGGAGAGCCCTGTGCAGCTCCTCAACGTCCTTGAGTGGGCGCATACGGCGGGGGCGACCGGCCCGGCCGGGGGACTCACCGTCGTCGTCCTCTCCCCGAACGACCCCATGAGCCGCGGCCAGTTGCGCCGTATGGCCCAACTCGCCCGCGACGAGGGCCTCAACGTCCGCTGGGAGGAGGCGCGCGGCGGCCCGGCCGCACCCTTCCACACGATCGGCGGCCTGACGGGCGCGCTGCGATCAGCGGACCGCATAGTGATCGGCGACCCGTTCTCGCGCTATGTGCAGTTGCTGTTGACCATCACCAGGGCGCGCTCGCTGGTCGTCGTGGACGACGGCACGGCGACGATGGAGTTCATCTCCCAACTGGCTGCCGGTGAACGGCTGGTGCGCTGGCACCGCCGTGGCGGCCGCCCCGGCGTACGCGACATCGCCTTCGCCCCGATCTCGTCCTCCGCACGCCGCCGCCTGACCCCCGGCGGCAGGCGCACGGTGGAGGTCTTCTCCTCCATGCCGATCGACTCGGCGCCGCCGGGGGTCGTCATCACGGCGAACACCTTCTCCTGGACCCGCGAACGCTTCGGCCCGCCGCGGGTGTCGAAGGGCGCGGACCTGGTCGGCACGTCCCTCGTCGAGACGGGCGTGGTGGACCCGGACAGCTACTTGGAGGCGGTCCGCTCGCTGGCCCGCACTCACGGGGCGACGCGCTACTTCGCGCACCGCCGCGAAAGCTCCGAGAAACTCCACCGCCTGGCGGTGGAGACGGGCCTGCAGGTGGTCCGCCCGGACCTCCCCCTGGAACTGATCGCCCGCCGGGGCCCGATCGGCCGCACGATACTGAGCTTCCCGTCGACGGTGGTCCACACGCTGCCGTTGGCCCTTGCGGGCACGGAGGTCAGGGTCGCGGTCTGCGACATCGACCCGGCCTGGCTGACGGAGAACGCCTCACCGCGCGCCCAGGGCTTCCTCTCCGGGGTCACAGGAACGGCCCGCGACGTCCAACGCCTGGCTTCGGTGGCCTCGGCGGGGGCGCCGGCTACGGCGTGATGCCCGGAACCGCCAACCTCGGGACAACCGGGCGGCCCCGGTACGAACACCACCACCGGCCCACCAAAGCCCCGCTCAAGAAGTGCTCAAGTTTACCCAGCTCAACCAGGAGCCATGCGCCACGCGGCCACTTTTTCTTACCCTATCGGGCTGAACTTTTGTTGATCGTGGGTCAGTTGGCCCCTGCCTCGCCCTACCCTTCAAAGGGTGAACCAACTGATGTCACGAGAGTCCGAGGCCGACCTGCCCGGGGAAGCAGGCGGCGCAGCCGGGGAAGCCGTGCTCCCCGGCGCGCTCCCCGACGACCTGCGCGCCGAACTCATCGCCTTCCGACGCGACTTGCACATGCACCCGGAGCTCGGCAACCAGGAGTTCCGCACCACCGCCGCCCTCAAGGCCCGGCTCGAACTCGCGGGTCTCAAGCCCCGCGTACTCGACATCGGTACGGGACTCGTATGTGACATCGGTATTGATCAGGGCGGCAAGGAGAGCGGCGGCGCGCGGCCCATGCTCGCCCTGCGCGCCGACATCGACGCGCTGCCCATCCCGGACACCAAGCTCGGCGTTCCGTACCGCTCCACCGTGCCCGACCGCGCCCACGCCTGCGGGCACGACGTGCACACCACCGTGGTGCTCGGGGCCGGGCTCGTCCTTGCCGAGCTGGCCAAGAAGGGGCAACTCCCGCATCCCGTACGGCTGATCTTCCAGCCCGCGGAGGAGGTCCTGCCGGGTGGTGCCCCCGACGCCATCGAGTCCGGAGTGCTCGAAGGGGTCGGGCGGATCATCGGCGTGCACTGTGATCCCCGGGTCGACGCGGGGCGGATCGGGCTGCGGCACGGCGCCATCACCTCCGCCTGCGATCGGTTGGAGGTGTCGCTGGACGGGCCGGGCGGTCACACCGCCCGGCCTCACCTCACCACCGATCTCGTCACCGCCGCTGCCAAGATCGTTACGGACGTACCGGCGCTTGTCGCCCGTCGGATCGACGCCCGGTCCGGGCTTGCGGTGACCTGGGGGCGGATCGAGTCGGGGCACGCCTGCAACGTCATCCCGCAGCACGCGGAGCTGTCCGGGACCGTCCGGTGTCTGGACCTGAAAGCCTGGCGGCAGGCGCCCGACCTCGTACACGGCGCCATCCAGGAGACCGCCGATCTCTACCGCGCCAAGTCCGAGGTGAATTACATCCGGGGTGTCCCGCCCGTCGTCAACGACCCTGATGTGACCGACCTGTTGAGGGACGCCATGGAGCGGCGGCGTGGGCCGCACTCCGTCGAGGACACCGAACAGAGCCTGGGGGGAGAGGACTTCAGCTGGTATCTGGAGCACGTTCCCGGCGCCATGGCCCGCCTCGGTGTCCGTGCGCCCGGCGAGCGCACCGTCCGCGATCTCCATCAGGGCGACTTCGACGCGGACGAGTCGGCGATCACGGTCGGCGTCGAGCTCTTTACCGCTGCTGCTCTCCTCGACGCCTCGCGGTAGTCGAAGGCCGCCGCTGGCCCGCTATGGGCCGGTTGCGCCGGACCCGTTCATCCGGACGTAACCGGCCCTCGGCACGAATAGGTAACGGCAGTGCGAAACCCCGTTCCCCTCCCTTTCTACGCGCGTTACTGTGCGCCGCAATCAGCGCCGTCAACGGCGCGTCGGGGAACGTAAGGGGTGCGTCCTATGCGTTTGCGTCGTGGATCAAGGATTTCCCAACTGGCCGTCGTCGTGGCGTCTCTCGCCCTCGCCGCATCGGCGTGCGGCAAGACCAGCAACGAGGCCTCGGAGGACGAGGGCGACGACAAGGGTGGGTCGTCGTCTTCCGAATACAAGGGGAAAGGCATAGGGCTCGCGTACGACATCGGGGGGCAGGGCGACCAATCGTTCAACGATGCCGCGTACTCCGGCTACGAGAAGGCCCGCAAAGACTTCAAGATCGGCGGCGTGGACATGGAGCCGGGCGACGGCGAGTCCAGCGCCGACAAGACCCAGCGCCTTGAGCAGCTCGCCCGGCAGGGCTACAACCCCGTCATCGGCGTCGGATTCGTCTACGCGCCCGCCGTGAAGGAAGCCGCCAAGAAGTTTCCCAAGGTCACCTTTGGGATCATCGACGACAACACGGTGAAGGCCGAGAATGTCGCCGATCTTGTGTTCCACGAGGAACAGGGGTCCTATCTCGCCGGTGTCGCCGCCGCCAAGGCGACCAAGGTCGATCACGTCGGATTCATCGGCGGTGTGGACATCAACCTCATCCACAAGTTCGAAGCCGGCTTCGTGCAGGGCGTGAAGTCCGTCGACCCGAAGATCAAGATCGAGAAGCGGTATCTGACGGAGAAGCCCGAGGAAGGCGGCTTCGCCAGCCCCGACAAGGGGCAGAACGCGGCGAGCGGTCAGATCGAGGCGGGCGCCGATGTGCTCTACCACGCGGCGGGGCTCTCCGGGCAGGGCGTCATCCAGGAGGCCGGCTCGCAGAAGGTGTGGGCGATCGGCGTCGACTCCGACCAGTACAAGCAGAAGGCGCTCGCCAAGTACAAGGACTACATCCTCGGGTCCGCCCTCAAGGACGTCGGCGGCGCCGTCTACGACCTGACGAAGTCGGTCGTCGAGGGCAAGCCGATGACGGGCGAGCAGCGCTACGACCTGAAGTCGGGACGTGTCGGGTTCGCCGACTCGAATCCGAAGTACACGGCGATGAAGGACGTGGTCGCCGCCGTGGAGAAGGCCAAGAAGGACATCGTCGACGGCAAGGTCACCGTCGAGACCGTCCCGTAGTTCCCAGGTAAAGGGCAGGGAGTCCCGCAGGCCAGAGCGGCCGGGGCACCCTGCCCTTTGTCATGCCGCCGCAACGCCCTGTGCATGGCGCCGCAACCTCGCGGCCACAGCTCGATAACGGACGGGACAGAAGGGTTCTTATGTCAGGTCTACGCGCGTTACGCTGCGGCGAAATCAGCGCCAGGTGAGGCGCTCGTACGTGCTTGTGCTTGCTTGTACAAAGGAGTTCCTCTCTATGCGCCGGGTTTCCAAGATCGCAGCCGCGAGCGTCGCGACCGCCGCCCTCGCCCTCTCCGCCACCGCCTGCGGTGGCACGTCCAGCGACGCCGCCGGCTCCAAGAGCGACGGCAAGGGCAAGGGCGTCGCCATCGCGTACGACGTCGGCGGCAAGGGCGACCAGTCCTTCAACGACGCCGCGACCGCCGGCATGGACAAGGCCGCCAAGGACCTGAAGGTCGGCTCCAAGGCCGTCGAGCCGACCGACGGCGAGTCCGACGCGGACAAGTCGCAGCGCCTCACCGAGCTCGCCAAGCAGGGCTACAACCCGGTGATCGGCATCGGCTACGCGTACGCGCCCGCCGTGAAGGAGGTCGCCGAGAAGTTCCCGAAGGTCACCTTCGGCATCGTCGACGACGCCACCATCAAGGCGGACAACGTCTCCGACCTGGTCTTCAACGAGGAGCAGTCCTCGTACCTGGCGGGCGTGGCCGCGGCCAAGGCCACCAAGACCAAGACCGTCGGCTTCATCGGCGGCGTGAACAACAACCTGATCCGCAAGTTCGAGGCCGGCTTCGTCCAGGGCGTCCAGGCCACCGACAAGTCGGTCAAGATCAAGCGCCAGTTCCTCACCGAGAAGGCCGAGGACGGCGGCTTCTCCAGCCCGGACAAGGGCAAGGAAGGCGCCAGCGGCCAGATCGAGGACGGCGCCGACGTGGTCTACCACGCTGCCGGTCTCTCCGGTCAGGGCGTCATCGAGGCCGCCGCCGCCGAGAAGGTGTGGGCGATCGGCGTCGACTCCGACCAGTACAAGCAGAAGGCCCTGGACAAGTACAAGAAGTACATCCTGACGTCGGCGACCAAGGACGTCGCCGGGGCGGTGTACAACCTGACCAAGTCGGTCCAGGATGGCAACGCCAAGGGCGGCGTGGTCCGTGCGGACCTGAAGTCCGGTGGCGTCGCGCTCGCCGACTCGAACCCCGAGTTCAAGAAGATGAAGGACCTGCAGGCCGAGCTGAAGACGGCCGAGCAGGGCATCATCAGCGGCAAGATCAAGGTCAAGATCACGCTGTAACAGCGAAGTCGCTGCCGCGGAACGGGGTGTGGGGGACGATGGTTCCCCCGCGCCCCGTTCGCGCGGCCGACACCTCAACTCCCGTTGAACCAGGGGCGCTACGCGCGTAGGTGGCCCCTTTCCTTAAGACTCCCGAGGACTCCCGAGGAGAGTGCGCCATCGACGCGTCCACTAGTCCCGACAAGGGCACGACCACCGCCCAGGCCACTGCCGTCGAACTCGACGGCATCACCAAGCGCTTCCCAGGCGTGGTGGCCAACCATGACATCCGCCTGAGCGTCCGCAAGGGCACCGTGCACGCCCTCGTCGGTGAGAACGGCGCGGGCAAGTCGACCCTGATGAAGATCCTCTACGGCATGCAGAAGCCGGACGAGGGCACCATCACGGTCGACGGCGAGCAGGTCAGTTTCTCCAGCCCCGCCGACGCCATCGTGCGCGGCATCGGCATGGTGCACCAGCACTTCATGCTCGCCGACCAGCTGACCGTCCTGGAGAACATCGTTCTCGGCAGCGAGAAGCTGCACGGCATCGGCGGCGCGGCCCGCCGCAAGATCGTGGAGATATCCGAGCGGTACGGCCTCGGGGTGCGCCCCGACGCGATGGTCGAGGACCTCGGTGTCGCCGACCGGCAGCGCGTGGAGATCCTCAAGGTCCTGTACCGCGGCGCCACCACGCTGATCCTCGACGAGCCCACGGCCGTGCTCGTGCCGCAGGAGGTCGACGCGCTCTTCGACAACCTGCGCGAGCTGAAGTCCGAGGGCCTGTCCGTCATCTTCATCTCCCACAAGCTGGGCGAAGTCCTCTCCGTGGCCGACGACATCACCGTCATCCGGCGCGGTACGACGGTGGGCACGGCGGTCCCGTCCGAGACGACGCCGCGGCAGCTGGCCGAGCTGATGGTCGGCAGCGAACTGCCCACCCCCGAGACCGCGGAGTCGACGGTCACCGACCGCCCGATGATCCAGGTCGAGAGCCTCAAGCTGCTGGCCGACGGTGAGTCGGGCCGCGCGCTCCTCGACGACATCTCCTTCACCATCCACGAGGGCGAGGTCCTCGGCCTCGCGGGCGTCGAGGGCAACGGCCAGACCGAGCTGATCGATGCGCTCATCGGCCTCAAGCACGCGGACTCCGGAGTGATCCGGATGGCCGGCCAGGACATCACCGCCGAACCGACGCGCAAGCGCCGCGAGGACGGCATCGGTTACATCCCCGAGGACCGCCACCGCCACGGCCTCCTCCTGGAGTCGCCGCTCTGGGAGAACCGCATCCTCGGCCACGTCACCGAGAAGCCCAACACTCGCGGCAAACTGGGATTCTGGCTGGACCCCAAGGGCGCCCAGGCCGACACCCGCCGCATCGTCGCGGAGTACGACGTCCGTACGCCCGGCATCGACGTCACCGCGGCCTCCCTCTCCGGCGGCAACCAGCAGAAGCTGATCGTCGGCCGCGAGATGAGCCACAAGCCGCGCTTCCTGATCGCCGCCCACCCCACCCGCGGTGTGGACGTCGGCGCGCAGGCCCAGATCTGGGACCAGATCCGCGAGGCACGGCGTGAGGGACTCGCCGTACTCCTGATCTCGGCGGACCTCGACGAGCTGATCGGCCTCTCCGACACCCTCCGCGTGATCTACCGCGGACGGCTCGTGGCGGACGCCGACCCGGCCACCATCACGCCGGAGGAGCTCGGTTCGGCGATGACCGGCGCCGCGTCGGGCCACCTGGAACACATAGAAGAAGGCCCCGAAGTGCCGGAGGACGAGGCCCGATGAAGAAGTTCGACAAGGAGCGGGTGCTCCTCGCGGTGGCCGGTCCGGTCATCGCGCTCATCGCGGCCGTGGCGCTGACCTCGGTCGTGCTGCTCGCATCGGGCAAGAGCCCGATCGAGCCGTACACCCTGATGTTCGAGCAGGCCACCTACTCCGACATCCAGGTCCTGATCATCAACCAGGCCGGCATGTACTACCTGGCCGCGCTCGCGGTCGCCGTCGGCTTCCGGATGAACCTCTTCAACATCGGCGTGGACGGCCAGTACCGCCTCGCCGCGATGGCGACCGCGGTCGTCGGCGCGCATGTCGCCCTCCCCGCGCCCCTCCAGATCCCGCTCCTGATCCTGGTCGCCATGCTCACCGGCGCCTTCTGGGCCGGCATCGCGGGCATCCTCAAGACCACCCGCGGGGTCAGCGAGGTCGTCGCGACGATCATGCTCAACGCCATCGCGACGAGCCTCATCGGCTACCTCACCCTCACCGAGAACTTCGGCGTCCCGGTCGGCAACAACCAGACCACCGGCGAGATGTCCAAGTCCGGCTGGTTCCCCGGCATCAGCATGGGCGACTCCGGCGAGATCTACGGCTTCGTCGTCATCGCCGCGCTTGCCGGCGTCCTGTACTGGCTGATCCTCAACCGCACCCGCTTCGGCTTCGACCTGCGCGCCACCGGCGCCTCCCAGTCGGCAGCCGCGGCCTCCGGTGTGAACGCCAAGCGCATGGTGCTCAGCGCCATGCTGATCTCCGGCGCGGTCGCGGGCCTCGCGGGCATGCCGATCCTGCTCGGCGACGTCCACACCTACAGCCTCAGCTTCCCCACGGGCCTCGGCTTCACCGGCATCACCATCGCCCTGCTCGGCCGCAACAACCCGGTCGGCATCGCCTTCGCCGCGCTGCTCATCGCCTTCCTCGACAAGGCGTCGCCCGCTCTCGACTACGCCACTCCGGTCGCGTACGACAAGGAGATCGCGGTGATCATGCAGGGCCTCATCGTGATCGCGGTCGTCGTGTCCTACGAGGCCGTACGCCGCTGGGGGCTCCGTCGACAGCAGCAGCGCGTCGGTGAGGAGCTGGCCGCAGCAGCCCGCGCCAAGGGCAAGGGCAACGGCAACGGAAACAACGACACCGTGAAGGAGGTGGCTGCCCGATGAGCTCGGCAATCGTGGCCAAGCCCCCGGCCAAGCAGCCCGCGCCGGGCCGCCGCCGCATCTCGCTCCCCATACTCCTGCTGGTCATCGCGGGTGTGCTCGTCCTGACGTCCGTGGTCCGCCTGATCACCGACGCCGACGGCATCACCTCCACCGGCCAGATGTCCACGGCCCTGCGTCTCGCGGTGCCGATCGGCCTCGCGGGCCTCGGCGGTCTCTGGGCCGAGCGCGCCGGCGTCGTCAACATCGGCCTCGAAGGCATGCTCATCCTCGGCACCTGGTTCGGCGCGTTCGCCGGTTACCAGTGGGGCCCGTGGGTCGGCATCCTCTTCGGCATCCTGGGCGGCGCGATCGGCGGCCTGCTGCACGCGATCGTCACGGTCACCTTCAACGTCAACCACATCGTCTCCGGTGTGGCCATCAACATCCTTGCCCTGGGCGCGACCCGCTACCTCTCCACCTTCGCCTTCGAAGGCAAGGAGGGTGGTACGTCCAAGCAGTCGCCGCCCGTCGAATCGCTCGGCAGCTTCTCCGTGCCGGGCCTCTCCGACTGGCTGCAGGACCTCAACGAAAAGCACTGGTTCCTGGTCTCCGACCTCGCGGGCCTGCTCGGCGGCCTCTTCACCGACCTCTCGCCGCTCACCGTCATCGCCGTCGCGATGGTGCCGCTGAGCTGGTGGGTCCTGTGGCGTACGGCGTTCGGCCTGCGCCTGCGGTCCTGCGGCGAGAACCCGGTGGCCGCCGAGTCCCTCGGCGTGAACGTCTACAAGTACAAGTACCTGGCAGTGATCATCTCCGGTGGCCTTGCGGGCCTCGGCGGCGCGTTCCTCTCCCTGGTCGCCTCCAACATCTACCTGGAGGGCCAGACCGGCGGCCGCGGCTACATCGGCCTCGCCGCGATGATCTTCGGCAACTGGATGCCGGGCGGACTCGCGCTCGGCGCCGGCCTGTTCGGTTACACCGACAGCCTGAAGCTCCGGGGCGGCGGCACGAACGTCCACGCCCTGCTTCTGCTGCTCGCGATCCTGCTGGTCATCGGCGCGATCTACCTCCTCTGGCGCAAGCGCTACATCCCCGCGGTGATCACCGCGGCCGTCTCGGCGCTGATGTTCGCGTGGTACGGCTTGACCGACGAGGTGCCCAACCAGGTCGTCACCGCGACGCCGTACGTCGTCACGCTGCTCGTGCTCTCGCTCTCCGCCCAGCGGTTGCGGATGCCGAAGGCGGACGGCCAGCCCTACCGAAGGGGACAAGGAAAGTGACCGACACCGACTGGGACGCGCTGCGGGATGCTGCGCGCGAGGCCATGTCCCGTGCGTACGCGCCCTACTCAGGCTTCCCGGTCGGTGCCGCGGCCCTCGTGGACGACGGCCGCACGGTGTCGGGCTGCAACGTGGAGAACGCCTCGTACGGCCTGGGTCTGTGCGCGGAGTGCGGCCTGGTGTCGCAGCTCCAGCTCACCGGCGGCGGCCGCCTCACCCACTTCACCTGTGTGGACGGCAAGGGCGAGATCCTGATGCCGTGCGGCCGCTGCCGCCAGCTGCTCTACGAGTTCGGCGGCGCGACGCTCCTCTTGGAGACGGCCGCCGGTGTCCGCACCCTGGGTGAGATGCTCCCGGACCCGTTCGGCCCGCAGCACCTCAACTGACGTACGGCCTCTGCCTGTTGCTTCGCGGCGGGCGGGGGCCGTCTTCACTCGGTGACTCTATGCGCGTAGAGTCACTCAATCTCAATCTCAAGCTCACCGTTTTAGGCGCAAAGGGGTTATGCCATGGACGTCATCTCCGTCATCCGTACGAAGCGGGACCGCGGTGAATTGAGCGACGAGCAGATCGACTGGGTCATCGACGCGTACACGCGAGGCGTGGTCGCCGACGAGCAGATGTCGTCTCTCGCGATGGCCATCCTCCTCAACGGCATGAACCGTCGCGAGATCGCCCGCTGGACGGCCGCGATGATCGCGTCCGGCGAGCGCATGGACTTCTCGTCGCTCTCCCGCCCGACGTCGGACAAGCACTCCACGGGCGGCGTCGGCGACAAGATCACGCTGCCGCTCGCGCCGCTGGTCGCGGCGTGCGGCGCGGCGGTCCCGCAGCTGTCGGGCCGGGGCCTGGGCCACACGGGCGGCACGCTGGACAAGCTGGAGTCGATCCCCGGCTGGCGCGCCCTCCTCTCGAACGAGGAGATGCTCTCGGTCCTGGACGGCGTGGGTTCCGTGATCTGCGCGGCGGGCGACGGCCTCGCCCCGGCGGACAAGAAGCTGTACGCGCTGCGGGATGTGACGGGCACGGTGGAGGCGATCCCGCTGATCGCCTCTTCGATCATGTCGAAGAAGATCGCTGAGGGCACGGGCTCGCTGGTCCTGGACGTGAAGGTGGGCACGGGCGCCTTCATGAAGAACCTGGAGGACGCCCGCGAGCTGGCCTCGACGATGGTCGAGTTGGGCACCGACAGCGGCGTACGCACGGTGGCGCTGTTGACGGACATGGCCACGCCGCTCGGCCTGACGGCGGGCAACGCGCTTGAGGTCCGTGAGTCGGTGGAGGTCCTCGCGGGCGGCGGCCCCTCGGACGTCGTGGACCTGACCCTCGCCCTCGCGCGGGAGATGCTGGACGCGGCGGGCCTGAAGGACGCCGACCCGGCGAAGGCACTGGCCGACGGCTCGGCGATGGACGTCTGGCGCCGGATGATCGCGGCCCAGGGCGGCGACCCGGACGCCACGCTCCCCGTGGCCCGTGAGACGCATGTCGTGACGGCACCGTCGTCGGGCGTCCTGACCCGCCTCGACGCGTACGACGTCGGCGTCGCCGCATGGCGTCTCGGCGCGGGGCGCGCACGCAAGGAGGACGTGGTCCAGGCGGGCGCGGGCGTCGAACTGCACGCCAAGCCGGGCGCGACGGTGCGTGCGGGTGAGCCCTTGCTGACCCTCCACACGGATACTCCGGAGCGCTTCGACTACGCGTTGCAGGCGGTAGCAGGCTCCTTCGACATCGCCCCCGAGGGCACGGAGTTCACGCCGTCACCGATCGTGCTGGACCGCATCGCGTAGGGGGTTTCCCGCCCACCCGGTCGGTAGGTGTTCCAGCCCGGCCGCAGGTCATTCAGCCCGTCCGGCGTTTGAGGACGAACTCGGCGGAGCCGGTGATTTACGGCCACCTCGCGGCCGGCGCAGCCGGAACTTTCGGGAAGGGGTGGGGTTGGGGAAAAGCCCCGCAGGGCCTCCCCCCTCCACCCCTACCGATGAGTTCCGGCGCCCCGCACGGTCATCCCAACGTGAACCCGAAGACGCCGCCGGACCTCATCCTCACCGGCACCCTCGACCGAGAGGCGACGCACCGCCTCTGCGAGGAGGCCAGAGAACTGCTGCGCTCGGCAGACGCGGACGCCCCCGGCGTCCTCGTCTGCGACGTCGCAGACCTCGGCCCACCCGTCCTCGCCGCGATAGACGCCCTCGCCCGCCTCCAGCTCACCGCCCGCCGCGCAGGCGGCCGGATCCGGCTGCGGAACCCGGCCCCGCACCTGCGCGAGCTACTGCACCTCGTCGGGCTCCCCATGGAGATCGAGATGGGCCGGTGCACCGAACAGCGGGAACCACCGCGCCGTGTCCAGGAAACAGTGGAAGCCCGCGATCCGCCCCTCGCCTGAGATCTCGATGACCTGGATCGCCCACGGCATGAACCCGCCCTTGTCGGGATCGGGCTTGTACTGGGCGAAGCCCGGCGTGCCGTTGACGTCGACCGGGAGCAGCCGGCCGTTCGCACACGTCGCGCCCATCGTGGACATGAAGCCAGTGATGTCCGACGTGCCCCGCAGCCACAGGTCGAACGGGGGCATCGTCATGACGGCGTCCTCGTGCAGCAACGCCGTCAGCGCCGCCATGTCGTAACCCTCGAAGGCGGCCACGTACCGCTCGAGGAGCTTCTGCTGCTCGTCGTCCAGGGGGTCGGAGACGGCCGTGTCGTCGGCGGGCCCCTCGGCCAGCGTCGCCCGCGCCCGCTGCAGCGCGCTGTTGACGGAGGCCACCGAGGTGTCGAGGAGCTCGGCCGCCTCGCTGGCCTTCCACGCGAGGACCTCGCGCAGGATCAGCACCGCCCGCTGCTTGGGCGGCAGTTGCTGCAGGGCGGCGACGAAGGCGAGGCGCACCGACTCCTTGGCCACGGCGGCCTCGGCCGGATCGCTGACGGACGGCAGCACCCGCGCGTCCGGCATCGGCTCCAGCCACACATTGTCAGGGCGGGGCGTCAGCGCGGCCTGGGCCAGCGGGGCCGCCGCGGTGAGGTCCATGGGACGCGCGCGGCGGTTGCCCGCGTTCAGCATGTCCAGGCAGACGTTCGTCGCAATGCGGTACAGCCACGAGCGGATGCTGGAGCGGCCCTCGAACTTCTCGAAGCTGCGCCAGGCGCGCACCATCGTGTCCTGCACGGCGTCCTCGGCCTCGAAGGACGAGCCCAGCATGCGATAGCAGTACCCGGTCAGCTCGACCCGGTGCTTCTCCAACGTGACGTCCAGTTCGGACGTCGTCCCTGCGGTTCCACTCATAACCGACCCACCCCTGCGGCTGCCACGAAAGTCCCAGCACTCCGTAAGCTACCGAAGCCAACTGACAATGGCCCCCGGAGTGGGAAAACCCGCAGGTGGGAGGGGTCCTTCGGAGGGTCCTGCGAGGGCGCTCAGTGCGCCGCCACAAGCCCCCGGCGCTCCTGGGCCCGGCGTTCCTGCGCCCGTGCCGCGTGCGATCCCCAGAGGGTGATCGAGACGACGCCGGCCACCGCGAGGAGCCCCAGGGCCACCGTCCCGGCCCAGCCGCCCGAGTGGAAGGCGATCGCGCCGAGCGTGCCGCCCGCGCTGGAGCCCAGGTAGTACGCCGACTGGTAGAGCGCCGAAGCCTGCGCCCGGCCCGTCGTGGCCGTACGGCTCACGGACGAGGAGGCGACGGCGTGCCCCGCGAAGAAGCCCGCGGTGATCAGGACGAGCCCGAGCAGGACCATGACGATCGAGTCGGAGAGGGAGAGCAGCAGGCCGCCCGCGGTCGTGCTCACCGCCAGGTACAGCGCCCCGCGCCGGCCGAGCCGCGCCACCAGCTTCCCGGCGGCGGCCGAGGAGACCGTACCGACGAGATAGACGAGGAAGATCGAGCCGATGATGCCCTGGGGCAGCGAGAACGGCGCCTCGGTGAGGCGGTAGCCGATCACCGTGTAGACCGCGCCGAACACGGTCATGAACAGCGCGCCGATCGCGTACAGCCTGCAGAGCAGCGGGTTCGAGAGGTGCGAACGGATCGTCCTGCCAAGGGCCTTGGGGTTGAGCGAGCCCGGCGTGAAGTGGCGCGGCGCGGGCAGCAGCGCGCGGAAGGCGAGCGCGCACAGCACGGCGATGAGGCCGACGACGGCGAGCGCCCAGCGCCAGCCCCAGGCCTGCGCGACCCAGCCGGTGATGATGCGCCCGCTCATGCCGCCGATGGAGTTGCCCGCGACGAACATGCCGATCGCGGCGACCAGCGCCTTGGGCCGCACCTCCTCCGCGAGGAAGGCCATCGCGGACGCCGGGAGCCCGGCGAGCGCCGCGCCCTGGACGGCGCGCAGCGCGATGAGTACGCCGATGGAGGGAGCGAAGGGAACGAGCAGCCCCACGGTCACCGCGACCGTCAGGGAGACCGTCATCAGGGTCCGCCGCCCGAAGCGCTCGCTGAGTGCGCTCAGGGGCAGTACGAAGAGGGCCAGTGCGCCCGTGGCCGCCGAGACCGTCCAGCTCGCCGTGCTCGCGCTGACGCCGAAGTCGGCGGAGACGAGGGGGAGCAGCGCCTGCGTGGAGTAGAGGAGGGCGAAGGTCGCGACACCCGCGAGGAAGAGGGCGAAGCTCATCCGGCGGTAGCCGGGGCCGCCGGGCATGAGGCGCGTGTCGGTGGAGTCGGTGGCAGGGGACGACGGGGTGAGGGCGACCGCGTGGGTGACGGACGCCCCGCTACTGGCAGGAGGCATGCATCGAACGTAGGCACTTGCGAATCATCCGTCCAATGCATGAACTGGCCATAATCGTTCCCATGGTGCATGAGAGCAGTTCAGCGAGGCGTCTGTCGCAGAGCAGTTACGCAAAGGACATCGGAAAGAGCGGCGGTGGCCGGGAGGCGGCGGTGCCACCCGCCGAGCTCACGCCCGGCTCCTGGTCGGCACTGCTCTCGCCGCGGCTCGCGTACTTCGCGGGGGTCGCCCGCACCGAACACGTCACGCGGGCCGCGCAGGAGATGCAGGTGCCGCAGTCCACCCTGTCCCGTGCGCTGGTGCGTCTCGAACAGGACCTGGGGGTCGACCTGTTCGCCCGGCACGGCCGTACGGTCTCGCTCACCCCGGCGGGGCGGACCTTCCTCGCCTCGGTCGAGCGGGCGCTGGGGGAGGTGGAGCGCGCCGCGGAGTCCGTCAGGGCGGACGCGGACCCGGCGTCGGGCAAGGTGGCCTTCGGGTTCCTCCACACGATGGGGTCGGAGACCGTCCCCGGCCTGATCCGCGCCTTCCGCGCGGACCATCCGAGGGTTCGCTTCAGCCTCGTACAGAACTACGGAGAGGCAATGATCGAGCGGCTACGGGCAGGCGATCTCGACCTCTGCCTCACCTCACCCGTGCCGGACGCGCCAGACCTCGTGGCCCGTCGCCTGGACGAGCAACGTCTGCGCCTCGTGGTGCCGGACGATCACCGTCTCGCCGCCCGCAAGCGGGTCCGCCTCTCGGAAGCGGCGGACGAGGCGTTCGTGACCCTGGAGCCCGGCTACGGCCTGCGCCGCATCACGGACGACCTCTGCCAGGAGGCGGGCTTCAAGCCGCGGGTGGCGTTCGAGGGCGAGGAGGCGGAGACCCTGCGGGGCCTGGTGGCGGCGGGCCTCGGCGTAGCCCTGCTCCCCCCACCGGCCGTCCCCCGCCCGGGAGTTGTGGAGCTGACGGTGACGGGCCAGCGGGCGGTACGAGAGATCGGCGTGGCGTGGCTGGACGGCCACCCGGACACTCCGCCGGTGGCGGCGTTCAAGAAGTTCCTGCTGAGCCGGAGAGGGAAGCTGCTGCCGGAGTAGATGCCGGAGGGGCTGGATCTTTGGCCCGGCTGATGTTCCGGACCGGCGGGAAGTTTTCAGCCTGTCCGGCGATTGAGGACGAACTCGGCGAAGCCGGTGATCGACGGCGCGCCCGATGCGGGATCAGTGCCGCATCGACGCCCCGAAGCCGGAGGCCAACGGCATGCGCAGCCCCAGCGGCGGCGGAGCCGCCAAGGCGTCCTCCAGGGGGCGCGCGTACGCGTGGCCGAAGAGGGAGCCGAGGACGAAGTCCGACGCCAGGGCCAGGACTTCGCCCTGGTGCTGGTGCAACCGGTGCCCGTCCGAGTGGACTTCGAACCGGCACACATCCCGGTTCGCCTTCTTCGCCCGCTGCGCAAACCGGAACGAAAGCTCAGGATCGGTCCGCTCATCGTTCGTGCCGTGCACGACAAGCACCCGCCGCCCCACGAGCTGCTTCACCGGTTCGGGCGACGCCGCGACATCGTCCTCGGGGAGCCAAGGGGCCAGCGCAAGGACGGAGTTCACCGCGTCGTGCCCGCCGGCCCGCAGCGCCGCCCGCCCGCCCATGTCCACGCCGACCAGGCAGACGGACACGTCGCCATAGCGGCGGATGATCTCGTCCGCGGCCCAGTCCGCGTCGGCGGCGAGCTCCGCCTGCGCACCGTTCCACCCGCGGTAGCGGTACCGCACGACGTGCACCGCGAGCCCCTCGTCCCGCCCGTCACGGGCCAGCCTGCGGCCGAGCGCGCGCACCACGCTCGCGGCGATCGGGGGTGGTTTGCGGGCCGAGGTCTCGTGGCCGCCGGGAAGCAGCAGCACCGCGCCGCTGACCGCCGAAGGCCGCGTACCGATCACGCGCCCGAGCCTGGCCGCGCGCACGGAATCGGGCGTCGCTTGCTGTGCCATGACAGAACAGTGTCAGAAGCGATGGTGTACGCCACCCGTCCGCGGGGTCACTGTTACGTATCGACCCGTGAGATCCACCCGGCGATCTACGCGCGTAGGCGCTAGAGTGCCGAGATGACGAGCCAGACCACCAAAGCCGGTCAGACGGACCGCGAAACACCCAGCGCCGAACAGATCCGCCGCGCCCCCAAGGTGCTCCTCCACGACCACCTGGACGGCGGCCTGCGCCCCGGCACGATCGTCGACCTCGCCCGCGAGACGGGGTACGAGTCACTGCCCGAGACCGACCCCGACAAGCTGGGGATCTGGTTCCGGGAGGCCGCCGACTCCGGTTCGCTGCCGCGCTATCTGGAGACCTTCGCCCACACCTGCGCGGTGATGCAGACGAAGGACGCCCTCAAGCGCGTGGCCGCCGAGTGCGCCGAGGACCTCGCCGAGGACGGCGTCGTCTACGCCGAGATCCGGTACGCCCCCGAGCAGCACCTGGAGCAGGGCCTCACCCTCGAAGAGGTCGTCGAGGCCGTCAACGAGGGCTTCCGGGAGGGCGAGCGGCGCGCGAAGGCCAACGGCCACCGCATCCGCGTCGGCGCGCTGCTCACCGCGATGCGGCACGCCGCCCGCGCCCTGGAGATCGCCGAACTCGCCAACCGCTACCGCGATCTGGGCGTCGTCGGCTTCGACATCGCGGGCGCCGAGGCGGGCTTCCCGCCCACCCGGCACCTCGACGCGTTCGAGTACCTGAAGCGCGAGAACAACCACTTCACGATCCACGCCGGCGAGGCCTTCGGCCTGCCCTCCATCTGGCAGGCCCTGCAGTGGTGCGGCGCCGACCGGCTTGGCCACGGCGTACGCATCATCGACGACATCCAGGTCGCCGACGACGGCACCGTGAAGCTCGGCCGCCTCGCCAGCTACGTACGCGACAAGCGCATCCCCCTGGAGATGTGCCCCAGCTCCAACCTCCAGACGGGCGCCGCGACCTCCTACGCCGAGCACCCCATCGGGCTGCTCCGCAAGCTGCACTTCCGGGCGACGGTGAACACGGACAACCGCCTCATGTCCGGCACCAGCATGAGCCGTGAATTCGAGCACCTTGTCGACGCATTCGGCTACACGCTCGACGACATGCAGTGGTTCACAGTCAATGCGATGAAATCAGCGTTCATTCCTTTCGATGAACGACTGGCAATGATCAACGACGTGATCAAGCCCGGTTATGCCGAGCTGAAATCCGAATGGCTGTTCCGTCAGACCGCTTCGACCAGCGCTTCTGTCGGGTCCTAGCAGTAATTCGAGCATTGCGGGCGCGGCCGGGAAAATTAATTCCCGGCCGCGTTTTGCTGTTTGCAGACCGCTCGCTCACGTGTTTACGGTCATGGGCCGCTCAAAAGTTCCCGTCATCAAGGACGCATTGAAAATGAAGCAGTCTGCTGCCAAGACCCTCGGTGTCGCCGCTCTCGGTGCCGCCTTCGCCGCCGCCGGCGCGGGTGCCGCCAACGCCGCCCCGGCGGTGCCGAACCCCACCGCCGCCCTCGGCAACGCCACCTCGACGCTCCCCGTCGGCGAGGCCGCCGCGACGCTGCCCGCCGGTGGCCCCGAGGCCCTGGCCGCCGGCCAGAACGCGCTCGGCACCACCATGCAGGCCACCGCGCCGACCGTCGACCAGCTCGCCAACGGTCACCAGCTCGCCAACGGCGAGGTTCAGCGCCGGGCTGCGGCCCTGCCGGGCGCCGCCGACCCGCTCTCGGGCCTGCTCGGCGGCCTGCCGGTCGCGGGCCCGCAGGCCTCGGGTCTGCCGGTGAACGGTCTGCCGCTCGGCTGATCCTCGCGCACTTCCGTGTACGCCGATGGGGCGCACCCTTTCGCAAGGGTGCGCCCCATCGGCGTACGTATGCAGGCCTCTCACCAGGCTGCCTGCTGGGTCTTGCCCTCCGAGGGGAGCAGCACCCACAGCGCTATGTAGAGGAGGAACTGCGGTCCGGGCAGCAGGCAGGAGAGTACGAAGATCACGCGCATCGTCGTCGCCGACGTGCCGAACTTCCTGGCGAGGGCGGCACACACTCCGCCGATCATCCGGCCGTTCGTGGGGCGGGCAAGGGCGGTCATGGTGGCTCCTTCGTGAACCGTAGTGATCAGGTATGAGGTCCGGGGGCGTTTCCCCGATGACTCAAAGCTACGTTCACGAAGCGGGCAAAGCGTCGCTCTAGGGTGCGATACCGACCCTGGGAATCGTCGGGGTCGCACCCTGAGAAGCGTCCTCCCGCAGGAGGGCCGCGCGGTCCACCCCATCAGTACGGCGGCGGAGCCTGGCCCTGACGGCGGGCACCACGGCGAGATGCGCGAGGGCCACTCCCACGGTGTTCAGGAACAGCGAGTCGATGTCGACGACCTGCCCCGGCACCCCGGTCTGCAGCAGCTCGATGCCCAGCGAGAGCAGCGCCCCCGCCGCGAGCGTGCGGACCAGCGAACCCAGCGGCGACACATGGACCCGCCCGCCGGCCAGCGGAAGCAGCACGCCGAGCGGCGCGAGCAGCAGCAGGCTGCCACCTATCTGCCGGGCGGCCTGCACGGGACCGAGCGCCAGATCCGCCTTGATGCCGGCGAACGGCTGCAGATTCGCCGCGCTGACCCAGGGCACGTCCAGTGGACGCAGCGTGAACCATCCGACGAGCAGAAGGTGCGCGACGAGGAGGAATCCTCCCGCCGCGCGGAAGCGGATGGCGGCCCCGTGGCCGCCCGAGCCTTGACGCACGTCCCCCTAGACGCGCCGAGCGGCAGGATCGGTTCCGCGTATCTCATCCCGGTACGGGGCGCTGTCTTGATCGCAGGCGGTGGCTGTCTCAATCGCGGGCGACGTGACACTCCGTGGTCACTGCGGGCGCTCAAGGAGTGCGGTCACTTCACCGTTTCCGCAGGCGGTGCCTCCGTGCCGGGGCGCTGCCTGACGGCCTGCGTGCATTCGTAGCGGCGCAGCGGGGCGTCACCGGGGCCGCCCAGGATCACCGAGCGCTCGCCGGCCGCCGCCGCGCTGTCCGCGTAGGTGCACACGATCTGCGCGAGGGCGAAGGCCGACAGAGACTCCGGCGGCGTGCTGAACCGCAGCGCGTCGTCCGGATCGTCGTCGCCGGGACCGCTGACGACCGTGCCGCCGCGTACGTCCGTGGCGAAGCCCGCCTGCTTCTCGGGGTCCGACGGCGGATGCTCCAGCTCGTCGAGGAGCGCCTGCGCGATGCGTACGCGGTCGGTCGTCGCCTTGTCGGCGGGGATCCGCACCGTGCGGTCGACGGTCACCAGCTGTGCCGCGCACACCAGGAAGACCTGCACCGGGATGCCGCTCGACTGTGACGCGATGCTCGACCCGGACATCACACACGGCACCCGCGAGGGCCCGGGGCCGAAGTCGGTCGGCACCTCCGTCGACCGGATGCCGCACCCGGCGAGCGTCGCGGTCAGCGCGGCGGCAAGGAGCGCGGCACGCAGCCGTCGCCGGTTCATCGCTTCTCTCCCTTGCCCGCGCCGTCCGGTTCTTCCTCCACCAGGGGCCTGGGATCGCGCGGCAGCCACAGCGTGAACACGGCGCCGCCCTTGGGGGAGTTGGCGGCCGTGATCTCACCGCCGTGGATGTGCGCGTTCTCCAGGGCGATGGAGAGCCCGAGCCCGCTGCCCTCCGAACGCGGCCTGGACGCACTCGCCTTGTAGAAGCGGTCGAAGACATGCGGCAGTACGTCCTCGGGGATGCCCGGGCCCCCGTCGCGCACCGCGATGACCAGCTTCTCGCCCGCGAGCCGCACCGAGACCTTCACCGGGGAGCCGCCGTGCTTGAGCGCGTTGCCGATGAGGTTCGCCAGGATCACGTCGAGGCGGCGCGGGTCGAGCCGCACCATGATGCCGCGCTCCGCGTCGAGCTCGACCGCGTCGAGCCAGGCGCGGGCGTCGATGCACGCCGTGATCTGGTCGGCGATGTCGACGTCGTCCAGGACGAGCCGGGCCGTGCCCGCGTCGAAGCGGGTGACCTCCATCAGGTTCTCCACCAGGTCGTTGAGCCGGCGGGTCTCGCTGACCACGAGGCGCACCGCGGGCTCGATCATCGGGTCGACCGACCCGGTCTCGGCGTCCAGCTCCTCTTCGAGGACCTCCGTCACCGCGGTGATCGCGGTCAGCGGCGTACGCAGCTCGTGCGACATGTCGGCGACGAAGCGGCGCGACGCCTCGTCACGGGCGCTCATGTCGTCGACCTTCTTCTCCAGACTCTCCGCGGTCCGGTTGAACGTCCGTGACAGATCGGCCAGTTCATCCGTGCCCGACACTCTCAGCCGGGTGTCCAGCTTGCCCTCGCCGAGCCGCCGCGCGGCCACGCCGAGCCGGTGCACCGGCTTGAGCACGGTGGTCGCCGCCGCCTGCGCGAGCAGCGCGGAACCGATCAGCGCGAGCCCCGTGGCGATGGCGAGCGACCATCCCAGCGAACTCAGGTCCTTCGCCTCCGGCTCAAGGGACTTGAGCATGTAACCGGTGGGCCCGCCGCCGATGACCTTCGCGCCGCCCACCAGATACGGGGTGCCGTCGTCGACGGTCCGCTGCCAGTACAGGTGGTACGGGCTCTTGTTGCTCGAGGTGAGCGGCTGTTCCTTGTTCACCGTCACCCGCAGCGACTTGGGCACATCGGCCAGCGTGAAGGCGTCCAGGTCGGAGTAGCCGACGACGGTGTCACCGTCGCCGTTCTCACCGATCAACAGCACGCTGTAGCGCTGGCTGCTGTTCGCCATCGTCCCGGCGGCCTGCTGCAGTTCGTCCTGCGTCGGATGGGGCGGCAGCGCCCCCGCGCGGGTCTGCATCTCCTGCTGGAAGTCCTTCAGCGCCGCGTCCTGCGCACGCGTGAGGACCGCCTCGCGGTTGAGCCAGTACGCGATTCCGGACGCCGAGACGGCGGCGGTCAGCGCCACCAACCCGAACACCACGACGAGCCGGAGCCGCAGGCTCGTGAAACGCAGCCCTGCCAGTATCGCCTTGCGCGCCGCGGCCCAACCGCGGAGCTTGTCCTGCGGTTTGGTCACTGAGGAGTGTCCAGCCGGTAGCCGACCCCACGCACCGTACGGATCAGTGTCGGCGAGGACGGGACGTCCTCCACCTTCGCGCGCAGCCGCTGCACACACGCGTCGACGAGCCGGGAGTCACCGAGATAGTCGTGCTCCCACACCAGACGCAGCAACTGCTGCCGCGACAGGGCCTGTCCGGGCCTGCGGCTCAGCTCCAGGAGCAGCCGCAGCTCGGTCGGCGTGAGCTGCAGATCCTCGCCGTTCTTCGTCACGGTCATCGCGGCGCGGTCGATGACGAGCGAACCGAACGCCGCCGCGTCATTGGCCTCGCGCTCACCGCGCCGGAGCACCGCACGGATCCGGGCGTCGAGCACCCGTCCCTGCACGGGTTTCACGACATAGTCGTCGGCGCCGGACTCGAGCCCGACCACCACGTCGATGTCGTCACTGCGCGCGGTAAGCAGGATGATCGGCAACTGGTCGGTGCGCCGGATGCGACGGCACACCTCGAACCCGTCGATGCCCGGCAGCATCACATCCAGCACGATCAGGTCCGGCCGCTGCTCACTGAGCAGTTTCAGGCCGTCCTCGCCGGTGGCAGCAGTAGCCACCCGATGCCCTTGGCGGGTGA
Source organism: Streptomyces sp. NBC_01381 (assembly GCF_026340305.1). Taxonomy (NCBI): domain Bacteria; kingdom Bacillati; phylum Actinomycetota; class Actinomycetes; order Kitasatosporales; family Streptomycetaceae; genus Streptomyces; species Streptomyces sp. NBC_01381. The sequence continues at coordinate 243,353 of NZ_JAPEPI010000002.1, forward strand.
GCGAAAGCTCAAGGGCTGTACGGATGGCGTCGTCGTCCTCGATCAGCAACAGGGAAGGCACGGACGTCATTCTGTCCCATGGTGCGGCCACAGTTCGACTGTTGGGAGCCCTCCCACACTTCTCCCCTACACACATGAGGGCTGTTGCAGGCCTGTGACAGTCGGCGGACACCGTCATGAAGTGCCTCGGGCAGAGTTTTGGTCACACGGAAGAAGCCAGACTCCACCGACGGGGGGCGCGAGATGAACACGCTGCACAGCACCAGCTCAAGCGCAGTTGTCACGCGTCTCCACGACGTGGCTCGGACTGCCGAGAGGCACGAGAAGTCCGGTGCCGTGAGCGGGCGGGGGTGCGCTCGCGGCACCGGGCGTCAGCACACCGCGTTCATGACGGTGGTTGACGTACTCCCGGGCGTAATCGGGGGAACTGACGGGGGAGCTCACGGGGGAGCCGCGTACAGGGAGGACACGGGGGAACGCACTTCAGCGTCGGAGGCGGAGTTCACCGCCTACGTCCAGGAGCGTCGTGCCTCTCTGTACGCAACCGCCTACCACCTGACCGGTGACCGTTTCGAGGCCGAGGATCTGCTGCAGAGCGCCCTCTTCTCGACGTACCGGGCCTGGGACAGGATCAGCGACAAGGCCGCGGTCGGCGGGTACCTCCGCCGCACCATGACCAATCTGCACATCAGCGCGTGGCGCCGCCGCAAGCTGAACGAATACCCGACCGAGGAACTGCCGGAGACGGCGGGCGACACGGACGCGATGCGGGGCACGGAACTCCGCGCGGTTCTCTGGCAGGCCCTGGCCCGCCTCCCCGAACTGCAGCGGACGATGCTGGTCCTGCGCTACTACGAGGGCCGCACGGACCCCGAGATCGCGGACATCCTCGACATCAGCGTGGGCACGGTGAAGTCCAGCATCTGGCGCTCCCTGCGCCGGCTGCGCGAGGACGAGGTCCTCAGCTTCGGCCGTGACCAGGAGGAGTCCTTCGGCGAGTTGGTCGCCTGAGGATCACGGGGGCCGCCGCTCCTAGGGGGGAAGCGGCGGGAAGTATCGGGGGGACCACGGGGGAAACGGGGTCACGGGGGACCACGGGGGAAAGAGGCAGCAGGACCGGAAGGCCGGGGGGTCTTTCCGGTCCTTCTGCTTTTTGCGCCTAAGCCTGCGCGGCTCTGGCCTTCACGCAACGCCCGGCCGCGGCAGCGGCAACCCGCCCCAGCGCCTCGTCCCGCCCGCAGGGATGCGCCCCAAGCGCACTCTGCCGGGCGACGATCGCCCGCTCGGCCCGCATCAGCCGCCACCCCCTCCGGAGGAGAAACGGCACGGACTTGCGGCCCTCGCGCAGATCCCGCAGCAGCCGTCGCCGGAACGTGGTGGACGGCCGCCCCCGCAGACAGATCGCGTCGGCGAGCACGCCGATCTCCCTGCACTGCTCCACGATGTCCGCCGCGAAGATCCCCTCCGCGATGAACACCGGCGTGCGCTCGATGTCCATCGTGGACTCGCCCGTACGGGAGCTGGTGGAGATGTCGTACACGGGGACGCTCGTACGTCCCGTACGGCAAAGACGCTCGATGGCGGCGACGGCGGTCTCGCGGTCCCAGGACGCGGGGGAGTCCCAGTCGATGTCGGCGCTGCCCGGCACCTGCGGCAGCGTCGGGTCGTCGGCCTCTTTGTAGAAGTCGTCGAGGCACAGCACCGGAAGGCCCGAGCGGGCGGCGAACGACGACTTGCCCGAGCCGGAGGGGCCGGCGAGCAGCACGACGCGGGTGGGTATCGGGGGATGGGAACTCACGAGAAACCAGTGTGCGGCATCGAGCCGCTCAGGCGACCCCACGGGTCGGGCTTTGGTGCCCGTACCGCACCTCAACTACGCTACGTGCGCACCTAGTTACCCAACGTGGATATGGGCGGTAGACCGATGGCACGAAACTCAGCAGGCCCCAAGTCCTTCTCGCGCGCCCTGCTGCATGCGGGTGTGACCGTCACTCTCGCGGGGGCGGCGCTCGGGGTCGGCGGCGCGGCGACGGCGAGCGCGGCGCCGGCTGCCCCGGAGGCCACCGATGATGTGACGGCGGCCGGCGCGGGCCTGCACCAGGCGGTGCGGGGCGGCCTCGGGCCCGCCAAGAACCTGAAGCTGAATCCGCTGGCCGGTACGGGCGTCGACCCGCTCGACAATGCGGTGGGCGCCGGCGTCGCGGACTTCAAGCCGATCACCACGGCGGCGGCGACGGGGCCGCTGGCCGGTGGGGCATCGCTCGATGAGTTGCCTCTGGTGGGGCCGGCGACCGGGCTGTTGCCCGGATAGTCGCCCCGTAAGGGGCGCGGGGCCGGGACACATGCGGCTCCGCCGCGTGGGCGCGACCAGCCCCCACCGGCCCGCAGGCCTACGACGTCACTCCCGCGGTGGAACGTCTCGCACCAGCCACGCCACCGCGAATGCCACCGCGCCGAGCAGTGCCGTCCCGAGCATCACCCCGTGCAGCCCGCTGGTGACCGCCGTACGCACCGTCTCGCGCACCCCGTCGGGCATCCCCCGGACGGCTTCGGGCGTCCAGGACGTGCCGCCCTCCGGCATTCCGGCCGAGGTGAGCCGGCTGGAGTAGACCGCGCCGAGCACGGCGACGCCGAGCGAGCCGCCGATCGTGCGAAGGAGCGTCGCGGTGCCGGTGGCGGCGCCCATGTCGCGCGGCTCGGCGCTGTTGATGGTGATCAGCAGGGTGCTCTGCATCAGGAAGCCCATGCCCGCGCCGAGCACGAGGGTCAGCGCGGAGGTCACCGCCGTCGGGGTGTCCGCGCCGACCGCGAGGAGCGCGAGGCCGCCGATGGCCGCCAGCGCGCCGCCGATGACGGTGTAGGCGCGGTAGCCGCCGCCGTTGGACGTGATCCGGCCCAGCAGGAGCTGCGCGCCGAACATGCCCGCCATCAGCGGAAGCAGCAGCATGCCGCTGGCCGTCGACGATGCGCCGCGGACGAACTGCATGTACTGCGGCAGATAGCTGGACGCCCCGAGCATGGCGCCGCCCACCAGGAAGCAGAGGATCTGGGCGAGCGTGAAGTTGCGGTCGGCGAAGAGCCGGGGCGGGATGATCGGCTCGGCGGCCCGCCGCTCGACCCGGGCGAACCAGACCAGGGCGCCCGCGCCGAGCACACCGAGCGCGAGGATCTGCGCCGACGCCCAGCCGTAGGTGGTGCCGCCCCAACTGCCCAGGAGGGTCAGGGCGAGGATGCCCGCGGAGAGCAGCGCCGCTCCCTTGTAGTCGATCCGGGCCTTGACGCGCTCGGTGCGCAGGCGCAGGCGCAGGGCGATGATGATCAGGGCGATCGCGCCGATGGGCACGTTGACGTAGAAGGCCCAGCGCCAGTCGAGCCGGTCGGTGAGGAAGCCGCCGAGCAGCGGTCCGCCGACCAGCGCCACGGGCATCATCGCGCCGATCATCGACTGTGAGCGGCCGGCCTGTGACGGGGGCAGCATGACGCCGATGATCGAGATGGCGCCGACCATGAGGCCGCCCGCTCCGAGCCCCTGTACGGCGCGGAAGGCGATGAGCTGCCCCATGTCCTGGGCGAGTCCGGAGAGCACGGAGCCGGCGAGGAACACCGCGATCGACCAGACGAAGCTGCCCTTGCGCCCGTAGAGGTCGCCGAGCTTGCCCCAGATGGGGGTGGAGACGGACGCGGTGAGCAGATAGGCCGTCACCACCCAGGAGAGGTGGTCGAGGCCGCCCAGGTCGCCGACGATCGTGGGCAGGGCGGTGCCCACGATCGTGCCGTCGAGCAGGCCGAGCATCAGGCCGAGCAGCAGCCCGAAGAGGACGAGTTTGGACGGGCCGCCCTCGTCGGCCGGTTGCGTCGCTCCGTCCGGCGTCGGCGGGATGCTCGTCTCTTCCGTACGTTGACTCATGGTTCCCCCAGGGATGTGACGAGAAGTCAGGCGGCGTACGGGCGGGCGGATTTGGCGTCCCGCAGCGCGTGCGCCCACCAGGCGAGCTGGTCGAGCAGGGCCTCGGCGGCGGCGTCCACGGCCGGGTCGTCGACGGTGCCGTCCTCGCCGAATGCTCCGTACGCGTTGTGGAAGCTGACCGTGTTGCGGATGGTCGTGGCGTTCAACTCGGCCATGACGACGCGGAGTTGCTCGACCGCGCGCAGGCCGCCGGAGAGGCCGCCGTAGGAGACGAAGGCGACCGGCTTGCCGTGCCACTGCGTGTTGTGCCAGTCGATGGCGTTCTTCAGGGAGGCCGGGAAGCTGTGGTTGTACTCCGGCGTGACGAAGACGAACGCGTCGGCGGCGTCGAGGCGCGGTGACACCAGGGCGAGCGCCTCCTTGACGCCGGGTGCGAGCGGCTGTCCGAAGGCGGGCAGGGCGGTGGGCAGCGGGGTCTCGGCGAGGTCGACGACATCGGCCTTCATGTCGTCGCGCCGGTCGAGATGCCCGGTCAGCCACCGCGTGACGACGGGGGCGAAACGGCCCTCGCGGGTACTGCCGACGACGACGGCGATCTGGAGCGGCCGATCGATGCTGCTGGTCATGGGGGTCCCCCTGGAGATGGCGAGTGAATGTGTACGGCGTATCTCGATGCGTACAACGTACACGTCGGTGTGTACAGCGTCTACTGAGGGATACGTTGTACGCTGAGTGCCCGACGGAGAGGAGCCCGGTTGTGGCTGGTCAGAAGAGGGATGGCAAGGCGGAGCCGGACAAGTCGCTCTGGGAGCGTCTTGAACAGCCGGCCGCGCCCCGCGCCTCACTGACCCTGGAGCGGATCGGGGCCGTCGCGGTCGAGGTCGCCGACGCGGAGGGCTTCGCCGCCGTCACCATGCGCCGGCTCGCCACGGAGCTGGGGGTCGCGCCGATGGCCGCGTACCGCCATGTCTCCGGCAAGGACGATCTGTGGGCGCTGATGGCCGAGCGGGTGGCGGCCGAGGTCGTGATCCCCGAGGAACTGACCGGCTGGCGCGAGGTGCTGCGGGACTTCGCCCTGCTGACCCGGGAGTCGATGCGGCGCCACCCTTGGGTGGGCCAGCTGCCCACGGCGACCTTCGTCCTCACCCCGGGCCGGTTGGCCATCGCCGAGCGGCAGTTGGCCGCGCTCGACGGACTCGGCCTCGACGAGGACACGATGATGGTCGCGTTCCGCACCGTCAGCGCCTACGCGCACGGCGCGGCCTCGTCCGAAGTGGCCCTGCAGGAGTGGACTCGGGCCGAGGGCTGGTCGTCCGGCGCCGAGGTCCGCAAGGGCCTCGCGCCGCAGATGACGTACCTCATGGAGACCGGCCGCTATCCCACGTACCGGCGCTACGGTCTGCGGGCGACGCGCAAGGACGATCCGACCTGGGCGTTCGAGACGGGCCTCGAGTGCGTCCTCGACGGGATCGCGGCGCGGTTCGGCATCTGAGGTCGATGAGCTGGTGAAAGGGCGAAGCCCCGGCCCTCCTGGACGGAGGAGGGCCGGGGCTTCGCCGCGGGGAGATGGCTCAGTCAGTAGGAGGAGCCGGACGCGCCCAGCGAACCCGTGGGGTGCCAGACCGTCTTGGTCTCCAGGAAGGCCGTCAGGCGGTGCGTGCCCGGGTCGGCCGACCAGTCCACAGGCTGTGGACGGACGACGCGCTTGAGGTTGTCGGCGGCCGCGACCTCGAGCTCCTTGGCCAGTACGTCGTCCTCGACGCCCGCCAGGTCGATCGCGTTCACGTCCTGGTGCGCGGCGAGCGACGGGGTGATCTCCGCCGTACGGCCGGACAGGATGTTCACGACGCCGCCCGGCAGGTCGGAGGTGGCGAGCACCTCGCCCAGCGAGAGCGCGGGGAGCGGGGAGTCCTCGCTCGCGATCACCACGGCCGTGTTGCCGGTCGCGATCACCGGGGCGATCACCGAGACCAGGCCCAGGAACGACGACTTCTGCGGGGCGACGACCGTCACCACGCCCGTCGGCTCCGGCGATGAGAGGTTGAAGAAGGGGCCCGCGACCGGGTTGCCGCCGCCCACGATCTGGGCGATCTTGTCGGTCCAGCCCGCGTACCAGACCCAGCGGTCGATGGCCGCGTCCACGACGGCGGCGGCCTTCGACTTGGAAAGCCCCTCGGCGTCGGCGACCTCCCGTACGAACTGGTCCTTGCGGCCCTCCAGCATCTCCGCGACGCGGTAGAGGATCTGCCCGCGCAGATACGCCGTTTTGCCGGCCCAGCCGCCCTGCGCCTTGCGCGCGGCCACGACCGCGTCACGGGCGTCCTTGCGGGAGGAGAGCGGGGCGTTGGCCAGCCACTTGCCCTTGGAGTCCGTCACCTCGTACACCCGGCCGCTCTCGGAACGCGGGAACTTCCCGCCGACGTACAGCTTGTAGGTCTTCAGGACCGTGAGTCGCTCAGACATTGAGGTACGCCTCCAGGCCGTGGCGGCCGCCCTCGCGGCCGTAACCCGATTCCTTGTAGCCGCCGAAGGGCGAGGTCGGGTCGAACTTGTTGAACGTGTTGGCCCAGATGACGCCCGCGCGCAGGCGATCGGCGACCGCGAGGATGCGGGAGCCCTTCTCCGTCCAGATGCCGGCGGAGAGGCCGTACTGGGTGTTGTTGGCCTTGGCGACGGCCTCTTCCGGCGTACGGAAGGTGAGCACCGAGAGCACCGGGCCGAAGATCTCGTCGCGGGCGACGGTGTGCGCCTGCGTGACGTTCGTGAAGAGCGTCGGCGCGAACCAGTAGCCGGAGGAGGGCAGTTCGCACGGGGCGGACCAGCGCTCGGCGCCCTCCGCCTCGCCGGTCTCGGCCAGGGCCTTGATACGGGCGAGCTGCTCCGCGGAGTTGATCGCGCCGATGTCGGTGTTCTTGTCGAGCGGGTCGCCCAGGCGCAGGGTGGTCAGGCGGCGCTTGAGCGAGTCGAGCAGCTCCTCCTGGATCGACTCCTGTACGAGGAGGCGCGAGCCCGCGCAGCAGACCTGGCCCTGGTTGAAGAAGATGCCGGTGACGATGCCCTCGACGGCCTGGTCGATGGGGGCGTCGTCGAAGACGATGTTCGCGCCCTTGCCGCCCAGTTCGAGCGTGACCTTCTTGTCCGTGCCCGCGACCTGGCGTGCGATGGCCTTGCCGACGGCGGTCGAGCCGGTGAAGGCGACCTTGTCGACGTCGGGGTGGGCGGTCAGGGCCGCGCCCGCGTCGCCGTACCCCGGAAGGATGTTGACGACGCCCTTGGGCAGGCCCGCCTGGCGGCAGATGTCCGCGAAGAACAGGGCACTCAAGGGAGTGGTCTCGGCGGGCTTCAGGACGACCGTGTTGCCCGTCGCGAGCGCCGGGGCGATCTTCCAGGCCAGCATCAGGAGCGGGAAGTTCCAGGGGATGACCTGGCCCGCGACACCGAGCGGCGCCGGATTCGCGCCGTACCCCGCGTGGTCGAGCTTGTCGGCCCAGCCCGCGTAGTAGAAGAAGTGCGCGGCGACCAGGGGGAGGTCGGCGTCGCGCGTCTCCTTGATGGGCTTTCCGTTGTCGAGGGTCTCCAGGACGGCCAGTTCGCGGCTGCGCTCCTGGATGATCCGGGCGATCCGGAAGAGGTACTTGGCGCGCTCGGCGCCCGGAAGGGCCGACCACTTCTCGAAGGCCTTGCGGGCGGCCTTCACCGCGCGGTCGACGTCTTCGGAGGAGGCCTGTGCGACTTCGGAGAGGACCTCTTCGGTGGAGGGCGAGACGGTCTTGAAGACCTTGCCGTCCGCCGCCTCCACGAACTCGCCGTCGATGAACAGGCCGTACGACGGCGCGATGTCGACGACGGAGCGGGACTCCGGTGCGGGGGCGTACTCAAAAGCTGTGGAAGTCATGGGTCAGTCCACCGTCACGTAGTCGGGGCCGGAGTAGCGGCCCGTGGCCAGCTTCTGGCGCTGCATCAGCAGGTCGTTGAGGAGCGATGAGGCGCCGAAGCGGAACCAGTGGTTGTCCAGCCAGTCCGCGCCCGCGGTCTCGTTCACCAGGACGAGGAACTTGATCGCGTCCTTGGTGGTGCGGATGCCGCCGGCGGGCTTCACCCCGACCTGTACCCCGGTCTGCGCGCGGAAGTCGCGTACGGCTTCCAGCATCAGGAGGGTGTTGGCGGGAGTGGCGTTGACGCCGACCTTGCCGGTCGAGGTCTTGATGAAGTCGGCGCCCGCGAGCATGCCGATCCAGGAGGCGCGACGGATGTTGTCGTACGTCGAGAGCTCACCGGTCTCGAAGATGACCTTGAGCCTGGCCTCGCCGGAGGCTTCCTTCACGGCGCGGATCTGCTCGAACACCGTCATGTAGTCGCCCGCCAGGAAGGCGCCCCGGTCAATGACCATGTCGATCTCGTCGGCGCCGGCCGCGACCGCCTCGCGTACGTCACCGAGCTTCACCTCGATGGCGGCGCGGCCCGCGGGGAAGGCGGTCGCCACGGAGGCGACCTTCACGCCGCTGGCGCCGACGGCCTCCTTGGCGACGGCCACCATGTCCGGATAGACGCAGACCGCGGCGGTCCTCGGGGTGCCGCGGTCGGTCGGATCCGGGTTGACCGCCTTCGCGCCGAGCGCCCGGACCTTGCCGGGGGTGTCGGCGCCCTCCAGGGTCGTCAGGTCGATCATCGAGATGGCCAGGTCGATGGCGTACGCCTTCGCCGTGGTCTTGATCGAGCGGGTGCCGAGCGCCGCGGCGCGCGCCTCCAGGCCGACCGTGTCGACGCCGGGCAGCCCGTGGAGGAAGCGGCGCAGCGTGCCGGCCGACGCGGTGGCGTCGGCGAGTGCGTGTGCAGTTGCGGGAGCAGTGGGCATGGTCACGAGGGGAGCATATCTACGCGCGTAGCGGCTGTACAGGGGGCGGGTTGCTTGCCCTGTGGCGGGGAGGGGTGTCGCCCCCTCAAGGCCGCCGCTTCGCGGCGGATCCTTCCCGCCCACCCACCCGATCGCCCCGCGGCAAATCGCTCGGGCAGAATCGACCTATGAGTGAGCCCCAGCCTCCCGTCGCGGAGCCCGAGTACAAGGACCGGACGTTTCGGTCGTCCGGCGGAATCGCCGGAGGCGTCCTGCTGCTCGCCGTCGGCGGCTGGCTCGGCATCGACGCCGTGATCCGGGGGGAGGGCCGCACGCCGTGGCTCGCGCTCGCCGGGCTGATCTTCGCGGTGCCGCTCGTCGTCGCCTTCACCGTGCGCCCGGCCGTGTACGCCAACGACGACCGGCTGCGCATCAGGAACCCCTTGCGGACGATCACGCTGCCGTGGGCGTCCGTCTCGGGCCTCCGCTCCGGCTACTCGAACGAGGTCTTCACCCAGTCGGGCACCAAGTTCCAGCTCTGGGCCATCCCGGTCTCCCTGCGCGGCCGCAAGAAGGCCGCCCGCAGGCAGTCGCAGGGCGCGGCAGCGGGCGACCCGAGCGTCGGCTCCGGGCCCACCCGCCGCCCCGGTCACTCGGACCCGCTGCGCGCACCCGGCGACCAGATCATGGACGACCTGCGCGAGATCGCCGAGCGCCGGGCCTCCGCGGAGTCGGCGCAGGGGGAGCCGGTGGTGCGCTGGAGCTATGAAATCCTCGCGCCGGTGGTTGCGGGCGCGGTGTTGCTTGCCGTGCTGCTGATCGTTGGCTAGGCACCTCTGAGTGCTCCGCGGGTAGTGCGTTACTCGTCCGCGGGTTCGTCGTGGCTGGTCGCGCAGTTCCCCGCGCCCCTTCGGGGCGCTGTGGCTGGTCGTGCCCACGCGGCGGAGCCGCACATGTCACAGCCCCGCGCCCCTTCGGGGCGCTGCCGAACCGCAGTGCTTAGGCGCCAGGCACCCTCAGCACCGCTCACGGCGGCCCAAGCCACGCCAGGAGCATGTGGCCGCCGAATGCCGCCGATGTGACGGCCGCCGCCCCGAGCACCGTCACGGTGACATGCGTCCGCGCGCGGGCCAGCGCCGCGGCCGCCGGCAGCAGCAGCGGGAAGGCGGGCATCAGGAAGCGGGCCCGCGGGAAGTAGACGCCCTTGCTGCCGAGCACGATCGCCAGGAGCAGGCCGGAGAAGACCAGCAGCGGCAGCGGCTGGCGGTCGCCCAGCGACAGGACGAACAGCGCCAGCGCGGCGAGCAGCGTGGCCGTCACCATCGTCAGGAACAGCTGCGGCCGTTGGGCGGCGAGGAGGTCGTACATCGTGCGCAGCGTCCCGACGCCGCCGTCCCACTCGTTGCGCCACAGCTTCTGTACGGCGAAATAGCCGTCCCAGCGGCCCAGCCTGAGCCCCACCCAGCCGACGTACGCGAGCCAGCCGAGCGGCGCCAGGAGGGCCCCCAGAAGGGCGCGCAGGGGGAATCCTCCTGCCGTCCCGCGGCGCAGGGCGAGCAGCGCCGTCAGGGAGACGGCCGCCGCGAGGGCCACACCGGTCGGGCGGGTGAGCCCCGCGAGCGCGGCCAGGGCGCCCGCCCACACCCAGCGACCGGTGAGCACGGCGTACAGCGCCCACGCGGTGAGCGCCGTGAACAGGGACTCCGTGTAGCCCATCCACTGCACGAGAGCGACGGGGAGCGAGCCCCAGAGGGTGGCGAGGACGACGCCGGCCCTGCGGCCGTAGAGGCGGTCGCCGACCGCGAAGATCCCCCACGCGGCGAGGAACGAGCACCCTACGGAGACGGCGAGCCCGACCGCGCCGCGCGGCTCGGGTGCGACGGCCTCGCCCGCCCTGACGAGCAGCGGGTAGAGCGGGAAGAACGCCAGGTTGTTCGCGTCGATCTGGGTGCCCAGGGTGTGCGCGTACCCGTTGTCGGCGATCTTCAGATACCAGTCGCAGTCCCAGGACTCCGCGAGCAGGTGCCAGACGTCCCGGTGTTCCCTGCGCGCCCACACGGCGAGGACCAGCGCGCCCAGGACGCGTACGGCCGCGTAGGCGAGGAGTGCCGGGGAGGCGTGGCGCAGGGCGTGGGCCGCCCGTGCGGGAAGGCGGGGCGACGGGCGTGCGGCGGTGCCGCGGCTCCGGGACGCCGGGACCCGTGACGGGGCGGTGGACGCCGAGGCGGTCGGGATCTCAGGGGTCGGTCCATGCGGCACTGCGGCGGCTCCGGGAACGTGAAAGTGCGCTACCGGTCGACCCTTCCTGGGGGACCGGCAGCGCACCGGATCGCTGCGTCACCTGTCGTACGGGAACCACTCGGACGGGTGGCCCGGGTGGTTCAGATGCCCGCGGCCGCCGAGAGGTCGCGCTTGATCGTGGCGAGGAGCTCCGCCGCCGTCACGCGGGCACCCGGCAGGGCGGACGTGTCCGCCACCGGAACGACCACCTCCAGGTAGCACTTGAGCTTCGGTTCGGTGCCGCTGGGGCGGACGATGACGCGCGCGCCGTCCAGCGTGTAGCGCAGGCCGTCCGTGGGCGGCAGCTTGTCCGTGCCCTGCGTCAGGTCCTCCGCCTTCGTCACGGGCAGGCCCGCGAGCGCCGTCGGCGGCTGTTCGCGCAGCTTGCGCATCGCGTTCGCGATGAGGGAGAGGTCCTCCACGCGCACCGAGAGCTGGTCCGTGGCGTGCAGCCCGTGCTCGACGGCCAGGTCGTCGAGGAGGTCGAGCAGGGTGCGGCCCGCCTCCTTGAGCTCGGAGGCGAGCTCGGTGAGGAGCAGCGCCGCCGTGATGCCGTCCTTGTCGCGTACGCCCTCGGGGTCCACGCAGTAGCCGAGCGCTTCCTCGTAGCCGTACCGCAGGTCCTCCACGCGGGCGATCCACTTGAAGCCGGTGAGAGTCTCTTCGTAAGGAAGACCCGCCTTTTCGGCGATACGGCCCAGGAGCGAGGACGACACGATCGACTCGGCGAAGGTGCCGCGCGCGCCGCGCCGTACGAGATGGGCCGCCAGGAGAGCGCCCACCTCGTCGCCCCGGAGCATGCGCCAGTCCGCGCCGTCCTTGACGGCGGCCGCGCAGCGGTCCGCGTCCGGGTCGTTGGCGATGATCAGGTCCGGGTCCGTCTCGCGGGCCTGCGCGAAGGCGAGATCCATCGCGCCCGGCTCCTCCGGGTTCGGGAACGCGACCGTCGGGAAGTCCGGGTCCGGCTCGGCCTGCTCGGCGACGAGGACCGGGGCGGGGAAGCCGGCCCGGGCGAACGCCGCGAGGAGCGTGTCCTTGCCGACGCCGTGCATCGCCGTGTAGACGGTGCGGGCGGTGCGGGGGGACTCCGGGGCCAGGACCGCGTCCGTACGCGCCAGATAGGCGTTCAGGACGTCGTCACCGAGGGTCTCCCAGCCGCTGTCGGGCCGGGGTACGTCGTGCAGGCTCGCGATCGCGTCGATCTCCGCGGCGATCTCCGCGTCCGCGGGCGGGACGATCTGGGAGCCGTCGCCGAGGTAGACCTTGTAGCCGTTGTCGCGCGGCGGGTTGTGGCTTGCCGTGACCTCCACGCCGGCGACCGCGCCGAGGTGCCTTATGGCGAAGGCGAGCACGGGGGTGGGCAGGGGACGCGGCAGGACGGCCGCCTTGAGGCCGGCGCCCGTCATCACGGCAGCCGTGTCGCGCGCGAAGTCCGCGGACTTGTAGCGGGCGTCGTAGCCGATCACTACTAGACCGTCGGTTTGATTCTTGGACTTGAGATACGCGGCGAGTCCCGCGGCCGCGCGGATGACCACGGAGCGGTTCATCCGCATGGGGCCCGCGCCCAGCTCGCCGCGGAGGCCGGCGGTGCCGAACTGGAGGGTGCCGCCGAAACGGGCGGCGAGCTCTGTGGTGTCCGCGGCCTCGATGAGCTTGGCGAGTTCCTCGCGGGTCTCGGGGTCCGGGTCCTCGGCCAGCCAGGCCTGGGCCCGCGCGATGAGTTCGGGGTCGTCCAGCACGTACGTCAGCCTCTCGTATGCGGAGTTTCTCGGGGTCCGGTACGCGCACCTGGTCGGGGGGCGGTACTCGCACCTACTCGTCCGGTTACCCGCGGCGGGGTGACCGGACGAGCGGGGACACCCGTCAGATACGGCCCAGGACCTGGCCGAGGAGCTCGCCCATGCGGGTGGCGCTGTCGCGGCCCGCCTGGAGCACCTCTTCGTGGTTCAGGGGCTCGCCCGTCATGCCCGCGGCGAGGTTCGTCACCAGGGAGATGCCGAGGACCTCCGCACCCGCCTCGCGCGCGGCGATCGCCTCGAGGACGGTGGACATGCCCACCAGGTCCGCGCCGATCGTGCGGGCCATGCGGATCTCCGCCGGCGTCTCGTAGTGCGGGCCGGGGAACTGCGCGTACACGCCCTCTTCGAGGGAGGGGTCGATCTCCTTGCAGAGCGCCCGCAGCCGCGGCGAGTACAGGTCCGTCAGGTCCACGAAGTTCGCGCCGACGATCGGCGACGTGGCCGTCAGGTTGAGGTGGTCGTTGATCAGGACCGGCTGGCCGGGACGCATGCCCTCGCGCAGGCCACCGCAGCCGTTGGTCAGCACGATGGTCTTGCAGCCCGCGGCGACGGCTGTGCGCACGCCGTGCGCGACGGCGGCGACGCCACGGCCCTCGTAGTAGTGGGTGCGGCCCAGGAAGACCAGGGCGCGCTTGTCACCGACCTTGAAGGAGCGGATGCGGCCGCCGTGGCCCGCGACCGCCGGCGGCGGGAAGCCGGGCAGTTCGGTGACCGGGAACTCGGCATCGGGCACGCCGAGCGCGTCCACGGCCGGTGCCCAGCCGGAGCCCATCACAAGGGCTACGTCGTGGGTCTCGGCGCCCGTGAGCTCACGCAGGCGCGCGGCGGCGGCGTCGGCGGCGGCGTAGGGGTCGCCCTGGATGTCGTCCGGAATAACTGAAGCGTTCACGCGGACGAGAGTAGCCGCTCGGAGCCTACGCGCGTAGATGACGATGCTCACGGGATTCGGATCGTTGCCTTGTCGTTTCCGACAAGAGGGGAGTCGAAGGGCCCCCGCACCCCTAGCAGGGGCGCTTGCGGAGCTCCATCACATAGTCGTGCGGCGCCCCCGCGGACTCCGCCGCGTCGGCCAGCTCGCCCAGGTACCGCGCGGACGGCAGGCCGCCCTCGTACCCGTTGAGGACGTACACCCACGTCGGTTCCTCGCCGTCCAGGGTGTGCACACGGACCCGCATGCGGCGGTAGATGTCCAGGCCCACGCCCTCCCACCGGTCCATGGAGTCCTCGTCCATGGGAGCGATGTCGTAGAGGGCGACGAAGACCTGGGAGCGGGGGGCCTCCACGATCGTGGCAAGGGCGCCCTCCCAGCCCATGTGCTCCCCGCCGAAGGTCAGCCGCCAGCCGTTCAGCCAGCCGGTCTGGCGCAGCGGCGAGTGCGGGGCGCGGCGTGACATGAGCCGCGGATCCAGATTGCCGGCGTACGCGGCGTAGAGCGACATGTGGTCGAGGGTACGGCAGCGACGAGGTGTGTCCCTCCCGTAACAGAAGTGCTCCGCAGGGCCCCGGGGCGAAGCACCTTGAAGCGTGCGGGACAATGGAGTACGTGACTCGGATCGTGATCATTGGTGGCGGACCCGGCGGATATGAGGCGGCCCTTGTGGCGGCCCAGCTCGGCGCGGAGGTGACCGTCGTCGACTGCGACGGTCTGGGCGGGGCGTCGGTGCTCACCGACTGCGTTCCGTCGAAGACTCTGATCGCGACGGCCGAGGTGATGACCAGCTTCGATTCGTCGTACGAAGAACTCGGCATCATCGTCGCGGACGACACTCCGCACATCGACACCCCCGCGCGCGTGGTGGGCGTGGACCTGGGCAAGGTCAACCGCCGTGTGAAGCGCCTCGCGCTCGCCCAGTCCCACGACATCACCGCGTCCGTCACGCGGGCCGGCGCCCGCGTGCTGCGCGGCCGCGGCCGCCTCGAGGGCCAGCAGGACATCGACGGGTCCCGGAAGGTCGTCGTGCGCGCGGCCGACGGCAGCGAGGAGACCCTCGTCGCCGACGCCGTGCTCATCGCCACCGGCGGTCACCCGCGTGAGGTCCCCGACGCGCTGCCCGACGGCGAGCGGATCCTGAACTGGACCCAGGTGTACGACCTGGACGAGCTCCCCGAGGAGCTCATCGTGGTCGGTTCCGGTGTCACGGGCGCCGAGTTCGCCGGCGCCTACCAGGCACTCGGCTCCAATGTCACCCTCGTATCGAGCCGCGATCGCGTGCTGCCCGGCGAGGACCCGGACGCCGCAGCGGTCCTCGAGGACGTCTTCCGCCGCCGTGGCATGAACGTCATGTCGCGCTCCCGCGCCGCTTCCGCCAAGCGCGTGGGCGACCGCGTCGAGGTCACGCTCGCCGATGGCCGTGTCATCTCCGGTACGCACTGTCTGATGGCCGTCGGTGCCATCCCCAACAGCAGCGGCATGGGCCTGGAGGAGGCCGGGGTCAAGCTCAAGGACTCCGGGCACATCTGGACCGACAAGGTCTCCAGGACGTCCGCTCCCGGTGTGTACGCCGCCGGTGACGTGACCGGGATCTTCGCGCTCGCCTCCGTCGCCGCCATGCAGGGGCGCATCGCGATGTACCACTTCCTGGGCGACGCGGTCACGCCGCTGAACCTGAAGACCGTCTCGTCGAACGTCTTCACCGACCCCGAGATCGCCACCGTCGGCTACAGCCAGTCCGACGTCGACGCCGGCAAGATCGACGCCCGCGTCGTGAAGCTGCCGCTCCTTCGCAACCCGCGCGCGAAGATGCAGGGCATCCGCGACGGCTTCGTCAAGATCTTCTGCCGTCCGGGTACGGGGATCGTGGTCGGCGGAGTGGTCGTCGCGCCGCGCGCTTCGGAACTGATCCACCCCATCTCGATCGCGGTCGACAACAATCTGACGGTTGAACAGATCGCGAACGCCTTCACCGTGTACCCATCTCTTTCGGGGTCGATCGCCGAGGTCGCGCGTCAACTTCACACGCGAAAGACGGCCGGCGAGGCCTGAGCGAGGCCTGAGCGAGGCCCCAGAGGCGTGCGTCGCGGATGAGGCGGCGCCCGCCTGGGTATCAACTCTGCGCAGGTCACGCACTGTTGCGGAGCATTCGCGGGGCATAGGCGGGGTGGGTAGGCGCGTATACCACTTCCGGTGTTGCCGTGCGAACAACTTCTGTAATTCGGCGCAAACTGCTGAAAGCAGACGGTCGTTGGGGTTACTGTCAGTTTCGTGTTCGCTGCAGAACGTCGCCAATTGATCCTCGAAATGGTGCGGGCCAACGGAGCGGTATCGCTCCGCGAGCTCGCCCGCGTCGTCCAGACCTCCGAAGTGACCGTACGGCGGGACGTGCGCGCGCTGGAGGCAGAAGGACTCCTCGACCGCCGACATGGCGGTGCGGTATTGCCGGGCGGATTCACGCGGGAGTCCGGCTTTCCGCAGAAATCACATCTCGCGACCGCCGAGAAGACGGCCATCGCCGATCTCGCGGCGGGTCTCGTCGAAGAGGGCGAAGCCATCGTCGTCGGGGCGGGTACGACCACGCAGGAGCTGGCCCGCCGGCTCGCGCGGGTGCCCGGCCTGACCGTCGTCACCAACTCCCTTCTGGTGGCACAGGCGTTGGCGCATGCCAACAGGGTGGAAGTCGTCATGACGGGCGGCACCCTGCGCGGGTCCAACTACGCGCTCGTGGGCAGCGGGGCCGAACAGTCCCTGCAGGGACTGCGGGTGTCCCGTGCCTTCCTCTCGGGCAGTGGTCTGACCGCCGAACGCGGCCTCTCCACGTCCAACATGCTGTCGGCGAGCGTGGACCGCGCGCTCGTCCAGGCGGCGGCCGAGGTCGTGGTCCTCGCCGACCACACCAAGCTCGGCACCGACACGATGTTCCAGACGGTGCCGACGGACGTCATCACCCGCCTGGTCACCGACGAACCGCCCACCCATGACGACCGCGCGGCCACCGAGTTGCAGGCCCTGGCCGACCAGGGTGTGCAGATCGCCGTGGCGGGCGGGACCGCAGGACCCAACTCCGGAAACGGGGTGGATCCCGTCCCGGCGCGACAGCCGCGCCGGGACGTGCCCCTGCCGGGGCAGCGTCGTACGCATGGTGGTCATGGCAGCGGTGCGGGGCCGCAGCTGCGCAGTGCGGTCCTCGGGGAGCAGCCGCCCGGGGAGCGGGCCGCGCGGGTCGCGGACCTACGCCGCCGCTGAGTCCCTGGCCGGGGCGGGAGCGGGCTCGGCGGGCGCCGACCCCTCGGGCTTCAGGCCCCGCAGGGTCAGCATCAGCAGGCGGTCGGCCAACTCCGGCTCGTCCGGGGTCTCTTCGGCGGCCAGCGCGATCGCGTTGGTCAGCTGCATCAGGTCGCCGATGGAGACACCGGGGCGTACGGCACCGGCCTGCTGGGCCCGGATCAGCAGTGCCGAGCCCGCCTCGCGCATCGGCCTGCTGCACCGCGCGAGCGCCGAACTGTCGTCGTGCGACGCCGACATGAGCGCGCGCGAGAGCCCGCGGTACTCACCCGCATGAGTGATGATGGCGCGCAGCCACGTCACCAGGGCGGCGCAGGGCTGCGGATCGTCGAGCAGCGCGCGGGAGTGGGCGAGCAGGTCGCCCACCGCCTCCTCGAAGACGGCGCTCATCAGGGCGTGCCGGTTGGGGAAGTGGCGGTAGAGGGTGCCGATGCCTACGTTCGCGTGGCGGGCGATGTCCTCCAGCGAGGCGCCGGTGCCTTGCTCTGCGAAGGCGGTGCGGGCCTCTGCGAGGAGGCGGTCGTAATTGCGGCGCGCGTCGGCTCTTTGCGAGCGGGGGCGCTTCTGGGGCTCCTGTGCCATGCCGGCCTCCCTGAACGTGCGGTGCTTCAAGTCTGCCCGAAGCGTGCGCACCGTTATCACCGGCTTCGCCGAGTTCGTCCTCAAACGCCGGACGGGCTGAATACTTGCTGGCCGGGCTGAATACCTCGTCGGCCGGGCTGGAATGTCCAGCCCGGCCGACGCGTGAGACTTGCTCTACGAGATCAGTCCTTGATCTCGCAGATGACCGCACCGGAAGTAAGGCTCGCGCCCACCTCCGCCGTGAAGCCCTTGATCGTGCCGGAGCGGTGGGCGTTGAGGGGCTGCTCCATCTTCATGGCCTCAAGGACCACGACGAGGTCGCCCTCCTTGACCTCCTGGCCCTCCTCGACGGCGATCTTGACGATCGTGCCCTGCATCGGAGAGGCGAGGGTGTCGCCGGACGCCGCCGGGCCCGACTTCTTCGCCGCGCGCCGCTTGGGGCGGGCGCCGCCCGCCGCCGCGGTGCGGGCGATGGTCATGCCCAGGGAGGACGGCAGGGAGACCTCGAGGCGCTTGCCGCCGACCTCGACGACGACCGTCTCGCGGCCCGGCTCCTCGTCCGTCTCGGTGTCCGCGGGAGCCGCGAACGCCGGGATCTCATTGACGAACTCGGTCTCGATCCAGCGGGTGTGGACCGTGAACGGGTTGTTGGAGCCGGTCAGTTCGGGGGCGAACGCCGGGTCCACGACCACCGCGCGGTGGAACGGGATGGCCGTGGCCATGCCCTCCACGTTGAACTCCGCGAGGGCGCGGGCGGCCCGCTGCAGGGCCTGCTGGCGCGTGGCGCCGGTGACGACCAGCTTGGCCAGGAGCGAGTCCCAGGCCGGGCCGATCACCGAGCCGGACTCCACGCCCGCGTCCAGGCGCACGCCCGGACCCGACGGCGGCGCGAAGGTGGTGACGGTGCCGGGCGCGGGCAGGAAGCCCCGGCCCGGGTCCTCGCCGTTGATGCGGAACTCGAAGGAGTGGCCGCGCAGTTGCGGGTCGCCGTAGCCCAGTTCCTCGCCGTCGGCGATGCGGAACATCTCGCGGACCAGGTCGATGCCGGTGACCTCTTCGGTGACCGGGTGCTCCACCTGCAGACGGGTGTTGACCTCCAGGAAGGAGATCGTGCCGTCGACGCCGACGAGGAACTCGACGGTGCCGGCGCCCACGTACCCGGCTTCCTTGAGGATCGCCTTCGACGCCGCGTACAGCTCGGCGTTCTGCGCCTCGCTCAGGAACGGCGCGGGCGCCTCCTCGACGAGCTTCTGGTGGCGGCGCTGCAGCGAGCAGTCACGGGTGGACACGACGACCACGTTGCCGTGCTTGTCGGCCAGGCACTGGGTCTCCACGTGCCGCGGCTTGTCCAGGTAGCGCTCCACGAAGCACTCGCCGCGGCCGAAGGCGGCCACGGCCTCGCGCACCGCGGAGTCGTACAGCTCGGGGACTTCCTCGAGCGTGCGGGCGACCTTCAGGCCGCGCCCGCCGCCGCCGAAGGCGGCCTTGATCGCGATGGGCAGGCCGTTCGCCTCGGCGAAGGCGACGACCTCGTCGGCGCCGGACACCGGGTCGGGCGTACCGGCCACCAGCGGGGCACCCGCGCGCTGCGCGATGTGCCGGGCGGCAACCTTGTCACCCAGGTCACGGATGGCCTGCGGCGGCGGACCGATCCAGATCAGGCCCGCGTCGAGCACGGCCTGCGCGAAATCGGCGTTCTCCGACAGGAAGCCATAGCCGGGGTGGACCGCGTCCGCCCCCGCGTCCTTGGCCGCGGCCAGCACCTTGGAAATGTCCAGGTAGCTGGTGGCCGGAGTGTCACCGCCCAGGGCGAACGCCTCATCTGCCGCACGTACATGCAGAGCGTCCCGGTCAGGATCTGCGTAGACGGCTACGCTCGCGATCCCTGCATCCCGGCATGCCCGAGCAACGCGGACAGCGATTTCGCCACGGTTGGCGATGAGCACCTTGCGCACGATGGCTCCCTCCTTGAAACAAGCCGAGTTTAGGGACTGCCGACACGGGCTTACGACCCGTCCCCAATGGTGAGCTTGCCCACACGGAGTGTCACCCGAGGTTGGCTAGGCCCGCGAAATCCCTTGTCGTACCACGGTACGCAGGGTCCCTCCCCGGCAGCGTAGCCCGCGGATGTGGTCTAGGTCTCTGTGAGAGCGCCCTGCGGCGGAGCGGCAATCTTTGTGGAGTCCCTACGAATGGCCCAATGATTCTTTGCCTTCGGCAGAGCCCTTGTCCCCCGGTTTACCCGTTAGTAGCGTTCGCGATGTCTTGCACGTACTAGGGGTAACAGCGGAAGAGGGTGGGCGCCGTGGCGCGTAGACCGGTGGCCTGGGTGGGCGCGATCGTGCTCTTTGCGGAGGCGGTCGGCATCGCACTCCTCAACTGGTTCCTCGGGCTCGTCGTGGACAAGCAGGACATGTCCCTCGCGGGCCTCGACCCGCGGGCGATGACCGTGTCGACCTGGATCGCGGGCGGCCTCTTCGGCCTGTATCTCGCGCTCTGCGGCGTCATCCTGCTGCGCTCCGCCATCGGCGACCGCGCGCCGGGCCGCTTCGGGCGGCTGCTCCTGATCAGCGCCGCCGTCGTGCACGGAATGCTCGGCGCGTTCTCGGTCGGCCTGGTGGGCTGGCCCGCGTTCGTCTTCATGATGGTCGTGCTCGGCCTGATCGTCCTGACGCTGGTGGCATACGACAAGAAGGCGCAGGACGAGGCCGACGCACCGCGGGACGGCAAGGCCGCGGCGAGCAACGGGACGCCCGAGAACGGCGCCCCGCAGCCCGCCTGAGCGCCTCTCCTAGGCGTCCCACAACTCCGTGATGCCGACGCCCAGTTCGGCGAGCAGACGGCGAAGCAGGGGCATCGAGAGGCCGATCACGTTGCCGTGGTCGCCGTCGATGCCGTCGATGAACGGCGCCGAGCGGCCGTCCAGCGTGAACGCGCCCGCCACGTGCAGCGGTTCGCCGCTCGCCACGTACGCGGCGATCTCCGCGTCCGAGGGGTCGCCGAAGCGGACCACGGTCGACGCGACCGCCGACACATGGCGGCCCGAGACCGTGTCGTACACGCTGTGGCCGGTCTGCAGGACGCCCGCGCGGCCGCGCATGGACTTCCAGCGCGCGGTGGCCTCCTCGGCGTCCGCGGGCTTGCCGAGCGCCTCTCCGTCCAGTTCGAGGACGGAGTCGCAGCCGATGACGATGGCGCCCTTCACGTCCGGGCGCGCGGAGACGACCGAGGCCTTGGCCTCGGCCAGGGCCAGCGCGAGCTCGGCGGGGGTCGGTGCGGAGACGGCGTCCTCGTCGACCCCGCTGACGACCACCTCGGGGGCGAGGCCGGCCTGGCGGAGCAGGCCGAGCCGGGCGGGGGACTTGGACGCGAGGACGAGACGGCGGGGCCCTCGGGGCTGATCACTCATGCCGTCAGGTTAGCGAGGCGCGACCTCAGTGCATGCCCAGGACGAACATGGCGATCACCATCGCCAGGGCGAGGACGAGCCCCGCACGGCGCATCTTCGCCTGCATGTCCCGCATGTCCTTGGGCGGGTTGTTCTCCGGGTCGGACCACAGCATGACCCGATACTGCGGGCGGCGGCGCCGGGGCGCCTGAGTACGCGTACTCAGGCGCCCCGGCCCGTACCGCTCATTTTCTTGCGCCCTACACGGGCCAGTACGTACGCCCCCACGACGTCGGCCCGGGCGCGGGCATCTTGTCGCGGGCCACCCGCGCCGGGTCGGCCCAGGCGTCGAGGACCGCGGGCGCGCCGGACGGCTGGTTCGCCACCGCCGCGGCGCGCGCCTGGACCACCGCCAGTGCGGCGGCCAGCTCCTCCGGGGTGGGATTGCCCCGTACGACCTTGATCATGACTGGTCTCCTTGCCGGGACGCGGTCTACAGGGGGATGTTGCCGTGCTTCTTCGGGGGAAGGCTTTCCCGCTTCGTACGCAGCTGACGCAGGCCGCGCACGAGATGCGAGCGGGTCTCCGACGGCATGATCACGGCGTCGATGTAGCCGCGCTCGGCGGCCGTGTACGGGTTGAGCAGCGTGTCCTCGTACTCCTGGATCAGCTGCGCGCGGGTCGCCTCCTGGTCGTCGGCGGCCGCGATGGTCCGGCGGTGCAGGATGTTCACCGCGCCCTGCGCGCCCATCACCGCGATCTGCGCGGTCGGCCAGGCCAGGTTGAGGTCGGCGCCCAGGTGCTTGGAGCCCATGACGTCGTACGCGCCGCCGAACGCCTTGCGGGTGATGACGGTGATCAGCGGGACCGTCGCCTCCGCGTACGCGTAGATCAGCTTGGCGCCGCGGCGGATGATGCCCGTGTGCTCCTGCTCGACGCCCGGCAGGAAGCCGGGGACGTCGACGAAGGTGATGACCGGGACGTTGAACGCGTCGCAGGTGCGGACGAAGCGGGCGCCCTTCTCGGAGGCGTCGATGTTCAGGCAACCGGCGAACTGCGTCGGCTGGTTGGCGACGATGCCCACCGGGCGGCCCTCGATCCGGCCGAAGCCGGTGACGATGTTCGGCGCGAACATCGGCTGCGTCTCGAAGAACTCGGAGTCGTCCAGGACGTGTTCGATCACGCTGTGCATGTCGTACGGCTGGTTGGCGCTGTCCGGGACCAGCGTGTCGAGCTCGCGGTCCTCGTCCGTCAGCGCCAGGTCCGCCTCCTCGGGGAAGGCGGGCGGCTCGCTGAGGTTGTTCGAAGGCAGGTAGGAGAGCAGGGACTTGACGTACTCGATCGCGTCCTTCTCGTCGCCCGCCATGTGGTGCGCGACACCGGAGGTGCTGTTGTGGGTACGGGCGCCGCCGAGCTCCTCGAAGCCGACGTCCTCGCCCGTGACCGTCTTGATCACGTCCGGGCCCGTGATGAACATGTGCGAGGTCTGGTCGACCATGACCGTGAAGTCGGTGATGGCGGGGGAGTAGACCGCGCCGCCCGCGCAGGGGCCCACGACCAGGGAGATCTGCGGGATCACACCGGAGGCGTGCGTGTTCCGGCGGAAGATCTCCCCATACATCCCGAGGGCCATGACGCCCTCCTGGATGCGGGCGCCGCCGGAGTCGTTGATGCCAATGACCGGACAGCCCGTCTTCAGGGCGAAGTCCATCACCTTGACGATCTTCTGCCCGAAGACCTCGCCCAGGGCGCCGCCGAAGACGGTGAAGTCCTGCGAGAACACCGCCACGGGGCGGCCGTCGACGGTGCCGTAACCGGTCACCACGCCATCGCCGTAAGGGCGGTTGGCGTCAAGGCCGAAATTGGTCGAGCGGTGCTGGGCGAACTCGTCGAACTCGACGAACGAGCCCTCGTCGAGCAGCAGATCGACCCGCTCACGTGCCGTCAACTTGCCCTTGGCGTGCTGCTTCTCGACCGCGCGAGCGGAGCCGGCGTGCTTGGCCTCCTCGATGCGGCGCTGCAGATCAGCGAGTTTTCCCGCAGTCGTATGGATGTCGATACCGGGGGTGGCGGCGGTGGCGTTCTCGGTATCGCTTGCGGCGCTGGGCACGGGCACGTTGGGCTCTTCCGGCTCGGACATAGGGATGCGGCTCCCTGCCTGCTCAAAGGGGCTACTGGCGGCTTGCGGATGCGGCTTGCGGATGCTGGTGATCTCCGGCTACTGACTCGTAGGGTATCGGCGCGCATACAGATCAGCAGTGCGGCGTTTACCACACCTAAGGTGGCTTGCATGACGCCGCGAGATGCTTCAGACGACGCTTCGGACACCCCTGACGAGACCCCCGGCGCCGGCCGCTGGTCGGACCTGGAAAGGCCGCCGCTGAACGCCGCGGCGTTGCGGCGGGCGCTGCTGCGGGAGGGGGGACTGTGGACCTCCCTGGACGTGGTGCCCGCGACGGGGTCGACCAACACCGATCTGGCCGCCCGTGCGGACGAGCTCCCCGAGGGCGCGGTCCTCATCGCCGAGGAGCAGAGCTCGGGGCGCGGCCGCCTCGACCGCCGCTGGTCGGCGCCCGCTCGCTCGGGGCTCTTCTTCTCCGTGCTCCTGAAGCCGGGGGCCGGTGTTCCGGTCGAGCGGTGGGGGTGGCTGCCGCTGCTCACCGGGGTCGCCGTCGCCACGGGTCTTTCGCGGGCCGCCGGGGTGGACACGGCACTCAAGTGGCCGAACGACCTCCTTGTGACGGTGGGGGGAGAGGAACGCAAGGCGGGCGGGATCCTGGCGGAGCGGGCGGGAACCGCGGGTGCGGGCGTCGTGGTGGGCGTCGGCATCAACGTGACGCTCCGGGCCGACGAGCTGCCGGTCCCCGGCGCGGGGTCGCTGGCGCTTGCCGGTGCGGCCGCGACGGACCGCGACCCGCTGCTGCGGGCCGTGCTGCGGTCCCTGGACCAGTGGTACACGGACTGGCGCGACGCCGGCGGCGACCCGGCGGCCTCCGGCCTCCAGGAAACGTACGCGGCGGGCTGCGCCACGCTGGGCCGCAAGGTCCGGGCGGAGCTGCCGGGTGATCGGTCGATCACGGGCGAGGCGGTGGCGGTGGACGGCGACGGACGGCTGGTTCTCGCCACTGGGGATGGGGTGCAGGAGCCGGTGGGGGCGGGGGACATCGTGCATGTGCGGGGGGTTTAGGGGGGTATGCGGTTCTGCTCGTCTTGGGGCGGGGCGGGGCGGGGCGGGGCGGGGCGGGGCGGGGCGGTGGTCGGGGGTGCCGTCTGTTGTTGCGGTCCGGCCGTGGGGCGGGCCGTCTGCGGGGCGGTCCGGGGGGCGCGGTTCTGTCCGTATTGGGGGGGGCGGGGCTGCGGCTCGGGTGCCGGCTGCGGTCTGCGGTGCGTCTTGGGGGCGGGGCTGCGGTTCGGGTGCCTGCTTGCGGTGCGGTGCGTCTTGGGGCGGGGCGGCCGCCTTCGGCCGTGGTGGGGCGCCTTGTCGTCTTGGCGGCCGGGCCGTCGTGGGTGGGGCGCTTCGCCGTTTTGGGGGCGGGGCCGCGCCGGTATGTCCGTACTCGCCATCTCGGTCCGAGCGTTCTGCTGCTGCGGCTGGGGAGTGCTGCTTACCGTGCTCCGTGCGGACATACCGACACGTCCCCTCGCGTCCGTTGCGCGCCAACGGTGCGTGGGGGCCGATGTCCGTCCCCTCGCGTACGTCGCGCGCTGACGGTGCGTGGGGCCGGGGCCCGTCCCTTCGCGTCTCGTTGCGCGCCAACGGTGCGTTGGGGCCGATGTCCGTCCCCTCGTGTCTCGTGGCGTGCTGACGGTGCGTGCGGGTCGTGGTCCGGTCCCTCCCCTCGTGTCTGGTTGTGCGCTGCTGGTGTGTGAGGCCGTGGTCCAGCCTTTGTGTACGTCGCGTACTGCGGGTGAGCGGTGTGGTTCCGCCGCCTCCCCCCGCCCACCCCGGCAAGTCGCCCTGCTGCCGGGCAATCGGGCGGGTGGGTGGGAAAGGCCTGTTCGGTGACCCGGGACTGCCGGGGATCGGGCGGTGGGTGGGAGAGGTTGTTCGTCGGCTGGGCTGCCGGGGGGATGAAAACGGGCGGAGGAACGGTCCAGGGCGCCCCGCCAGGCGTGAGCTGGGGCACACCTGCCGTAAAGTTGGCGCCGGTCGATACCTGACCGCGGCAGATCGGAAGGGCAGCAGGCGTGACCGTCGACGACACGGGCTCCGACTCGGCCGCAGAGCCGCCCGAGCCGCCCTCCAGGGCCGGTGAGCTCGACGAGGAGCCGGAGAAGGACCCCCTGGCACTGCGCCTCGAAGGGCTGATCCTCGGCGCGGACCGCCGCTACACCCCGTTCCAGGCGGCCCGCAGCGCCGGCGTATCCATGGAGCTGGCCTCCCGCTTCTGGCGGGCCATGGGGTTCCCGGACATCGGGCAGGCCAAGGCCCTCACCGAGGCGGACGT
Organism: Streptomyces sp. NBC_01381; assembly: GCF_026340305.1. NCBI lineage: Bacteria > Bacillati > Actinomycetota > Actinomycetes > Kitasatosporales > Streptomycetaceae > Streptomyces > Streptomyces sp. NBC_01381. The sequence goes on from NZ_JAPEPI010000002.1 coordinate 268,810, forward strand.
GCTCGCGCTGCGCCGCCTCGCCGGTCTCGTCGAGGCGGGGCTGCTCAGCGAGGCGATGGCGGTCCAGGTGGCCCGGTCGACCGGGCAGACCACCGCCCGCCTCGCCGAATGGCAGATCGACTCCTTCTTGGAGGGTCTGACGGAGCCGCCCGAGCCGGGCATGACGCGGACCGAAGTGACGTACCCGTTGATAGAGCTTCTCCTGCCCGAGCTGGAGGAGTTCCTCGTCTACGTGTGGCGGCGGCAGCTCGCCGCCGCCACGGGGCGGGTCGTCCAGGCCGCCGACGACGAGGAGATGGTCGACCGGCGGCTCGCCGTCGGATTCGCCGATCTTGTCGGCTTTACGCGACTCACCCGGCGCATGGAGGAGGAGGAACTCGGCGAGCTCGTCGAGGCCTTCGAGACCACCGCCGCGGATCTTGTCGCCGCGCATGGCGGGCGGCTCATCAAGACGTTGGGCGACGAGGTTCTGTACGCCGCCGATGACGCGGGCACCGCCGCGGAGATCGCGCTGCGGCTCATCGAGACCATGGCCAACGACGAGACCATGCCCGAGCTGCGCGTCGGCATCGCCTTCGGGACGGTCACCACGCGGATGGGCGATGTCTTCGGTACGACGGTGAACCTCGCGAGCCGCCTCACGTCGATAGCGCCTCGGGACGCGGTCCTCGTGGACGGGGCGTTCGCGGTGGAGCTGACGCGTACGGGCGATGCGCCGGCCTCCGAGGCGGAGGCGGCGGAAGCGGCCGCTGCCGCGGAGAAGGAGGGGGAGGAGCCGCCCTCCTATCGTTTTGCGCTGCAGCCGATGTGGCAGCGGCCCGTGCGAGGGCTTGGTGTTGTTGAGCCGTGGACTCTGGCTCGGCGCGGCTGAGGGGTTCTTCGGATTTTTCCCGCCTACCCGCCCGTTTGCCCCGCAGCGATGGCATGATCCCCGGCGTGGCCTGGTAACGGTCGTTAACCCCACGTGGAGGAAAGCAATGGGCGGCGAGCAGCGGTACGGGGAATTTGTCGGTGTCCGGCGGCACGGCTACGTCGCCGAGCTCGTCCTTGACCGGCCCAAGGCCATGAACGCGGTCTCGACCGAGATGGCCCGCTCCATCGGCGCCGCCTGCGCCGCCCTCGCCGATGACCGCGACGCCCGCGTCGTGGTCCTGACCTCCACCCATGAGCGGGCCTTCTGCGTCGGCGCCGACCTGAAGGAGCGCAATTCCTTCTCCGACGCCGAGTTGGTGCGCCAGCGCCCCACCGCACGGGCCGCCTACACCGGCGTACTGGAACTGCCCATGCCGACCGTCGCCGCCGTGCACGGCTTCGCGCTGGGCGGCGGCTTCGAGCTCGCGCTCGCCTGCGATCTGATCGTCGCCGACCCGACCGCCGTGGTCGGGCTCCCCGAGGTGTCGGTCGGCGTGATCCCGGGCGGCGGCGGTACACAGCTCCTGCCGCGCCGCGTGGGGGCGGCGCGGGCCGCCGAGCTGGTGTTCACCGCGCGGCGCGTGGAGGCGGGCGAGGCGCGGGAGTTGGGGCTCGTCGACCAGCTGGCGGCGGAGGGCGAGGACCGGGCGGAGGCGCTGGCGCTCGGCGCGCGGATCGCCGGCAACTCGCCTGTCGGGCTGCGCGCCGCCAAGCGTGCCCTGCGCCTGGGGCACGGGCTCGACCTGCGGGCCGGGCTGGAGGTCGAGGACGCGGCCTGGCGCTCGGTGGCCTTCTCCGGTGACCGGGCGGAGGGCGTCGCGGCGTTCAACGAGAAGCGGAAGCCGCAGTGGCCGGGGGAGTAGTGGCCCGGGGAGCGGCAGGGGCCGCCGGGGTGACTCCGCACTCTGAGTAATGTTCCGATCGCCCAAAATGTCCCTAATCTCCTAGCCTAGGGAGATGGGAGAGGAAGTCCGGCTGCGGGCCGTCGTGGAGCTTGCGCAGGGGATGGCCGCCGCGCACACCCCACGCGAGTCGTGGCGGGCGGCCGCCGTCGGCGCGTGCCGCGCGCTGTCGGGGAGTTTCGCCGCGCTGTCCGTGTGGGAGCGGGACCTGGGGCGGCTCCGGGTGCTTGTGAACGTGGGCGAACGGGCCGAGGGCGAGGAAGAGTTCCCGGAGCGCGAGTCGTATCCGGTGCACGAGTTCCCGGAGATCACCGAGTTCCTGCACGAGCGGTGGGCGGGCGGCGGTGAGCCGCACGCCTGGGTCGAGACGGCCCGGGGGCCGGCGGACGACGGCTCCCCCGGCTACTGCCACCAGCGGGTCGCCGCCCTGCGCAGGCGCGGCCGCGGCGCCTGTGTGGTCGCGCCGATCGTGCTGCACGGGCGGGCGTGGGGCGAGCTGTATGTGGCGCGGCCGGTGGGCGGGCCGGTCTTCGACCGCGCGGACGCGGACTTCGCGACGGTGCTCGCGTCGGTCGTGTCGGCGGGCATCGCGCAGACCGAGCGCCTGGAGGAGGCCCGCCGCCTCGCGTTCACCGACTCGCTGACGGGCCTCGCCAACCGGCGCGCGGTCGATCTGCGGCTCGAGGAGGCGGTGGATCGGCACCGTGCGGAGGGCCTGGTGGTGAGCCTGGTCGTGTGTGACGTCAACGGCCTCAAGCGCGTCAACGACACCCAGGGGCACGCGGTCGGCGACCGGCTGCTCGAACGCTTCGGCTCGGTGCTCTCGCTGTGCGGGGCGATGCTGCCGGGGACGCTGGCCGCGCGGCTCGGCGGCGACGAGTTCTGTCTGCTCTCGGTGGGCCCCACCGCCGACGAGGTGGTGCGGGTCGCGGACGAACTGTGCGTACGGGCGGCCGAGTTGGAGCTGGGGGACGGTGTCGCGTGCGGGGTCGCGTCGACGGAGGACCGGATCGGCGAAGTCCGCTCGGGCCGCCGCCTGTTCCGCCTCGCGGACGCGGCGCAGTACCGCGCGAAGGCGGCGCGCGCGCCGAAGCCGGTGGTCGCGGGCCGTGAGGGCGCGGACGATCCGGTGGTCCGGCTCGCGGATTCGCGGGGGGCGCTGCCGGTGGGGGAGCGGCGGCGGTTCCGGGGGCGGGGGGCGTCGTAGAGCCGGGGGTGTGGAGCGTGCAGGGCATGCGGTGCATACGGAGGCTGGGGGCATGTCCATGATCAGTTAGGGTGTGCGCGCCCGAAGTACGGGCTGCGCGGTGCGCAAAGCCGCACAGGGGAGCGGACGTTGAGCGATCAGAGGTATGGGTATCCCGGGGCGGGGACGAATCCATACGGGGGTGCTGATCCGTACGCGGGGGCCGACCCGTACGCGCCTGCCGATCCGTATGCGGGGGCCGACCCGTACGCGCCTGCCGATCCGTATGCGGGAGCGGATCCGTACGCGCCTGCTGACCCGTACGCGCCCGCCGACCCCTACCCGGGAGCCGGCCCCTACGGGAACCAGGCGGGGTATCCCGCGCCCCCGGCGGCACCGGTACCGCCCGCGCCGCGCCCCGTCCCCGCCCCCGTCCGCGGGGCCCGTGGCGCCGCCGCCCAGCCGGTGAATCTCGCCCGGCGCTTCGGCACGCCGAACCGGCCCGGAGCCATCGAGGACCGGACGATCAGTGCGCTGCAGAGCGGGCGGACGCTGCTCGGGCTTGCCGCGACGCTGTGGCTGGTGTTCGCCTATCCGCTGCGGCAGGGGCGCGAGGAGTTCGTGGTCGGCAAGGTCGAGGATCTGCTCATCGCCGCCGCGTTCGCGGTCGTGGCGATCCTCCTCGCGAGCGCCCTCTTCATCGGCTTCGCCCACTCCTCCCTGCGCCGCGTCTATCTGCGCCGCACCACCCAGCCGCTGGGTACGCTCCTCGCCCTCGCGGTGGGCGTCGGCGTGCTGTGGGTCTGCTGGTACGTGCTGCGCGAAGGCCTCGGACTCACCGACAACCAGGGGCCGTTCCTGCTGCGGCTCTTCTACTTCCTCCTCTCCTTCGCCGCCGGTCTGGCCTCGCTCGTAGGGATCCTGGTCGGCCTCCTCTACACGATCGCGCTGCTCGTCTACGCCGTGAACAGCTGCTTCCGCGCGGGCGCCATCCATGAACTCCTGCCGCCCGTCCTGTCCCCCGTACTGCTGTGGGGCCTTGCCGTCCTCCAGCTCTTCGACGACGCGGCGGTGGCCGCGCCGCCCGTGGTGCTGTACGCGTTCACGCTGGGGGCACCGGTTTCGGTGACCCTGCTCTCGGTGTGGGAGATACGCAGGCTGCGCAGCCGGTACGGCGTCACGCTGCGGGGCGCGCTGGGGCGCGGATGAGGTGACCGCCGTCCCCGGGTCCACGGGGCGGTAAGAGGCTGAGACCGTACTCACCCGTGACAGGCGTCGATTCAATCCGTACGCTGCTGAATATGGATATGCACACCGTGGTCCTGGGGACGTCCGGGACAACCGCAGCGGACGTCATCGCCGTCGCGCGCGGCAACGCCCGCATCGAGCTGTCGGCCGAAGCCGTGACCGCCCTCGCCGCCTCGCGCGAGATCGTCGACGCGCTCGCGGCCAAGCCCGAGCCCGTCTACGGCGTCTCGACCGGCTTCGGAGCCCTCGCCACCCGGCACATCGGCCCCGACCTCCGCGCCCAGCTGCAGCGCAACATCGTCCGCTCGCACGCGGCGGGGATGGGCCCGCGCGTCGAGCGCGAGGTGGTCCGCGCGCTGATGTTCCTGCGCCTGAAGACGGTCTGCTCGGGGCACACCGGGGTGCGCCCCGAGGTCGCCCAGACGATGGCCGACGTACTGAACGCGGGCATCACGCCCGTCGTCCACGAGTACGGCTCTCTCGGCTGCTCCGGCGACCTGGCGCCGCTGAGCCACTGCGCGCTGACGCTGATGGGCGAGGGTGACGCCGAGGGCCCCGACGGCGAGCTGAAGCCCGCGGGCGAGCTGCTCGCCGCGCACGGCATCGCGCCGGTCGAGCTGCGCGAGAAGGAGGGCCTGGCCCTCCTCAACGGCACCGACGGCATGCTCGGCATGCTGATCATGGCGCTCGCCGACCTCGACGCCCTCTACAAGTCCGCGGACGTCACGGCGGCCCTGTCGCTGGAGGCGCTGCTCGGCACCGACAAGGTCCTCGCGCCCGAGCTGCACGCCATCCGCCCGCATCCGGGCCAGGCCGCGTCCGCCGCCAACATGCTTGCCGTTCTTGCCGGTTCGGAGCTGACCGGCCACCACCAGGACGACGCGCCGCGCGTCCAGGACGCGTACTCGGTGCGGTGTGCGCCGCAGGTCGCGGGCGCGGGCCGGGACACGATGGCGCACGCGCGCCTGGTCGCCGACCGCGAGCTGGCCTCCGCCGTCGACAACCCGGTCGTACTCGCCGACGGCCGCGTCGAGTCGAACGGCAACTTCCACGGCGCTCCGGTCGCGTACGTCCTGGACTTCCTCGCCATCGCGGCGGCGGACCTGGGTTCGATCGCGGAACGCCGCACGGACCGGCTCCTCGACAAGAACCGCTCGCACGGCCTCCCGCCGTTCCTCGCGGACGACGCGGGCGTCGACTCGGGCCTGATGATCGCCCAGTACACGCAGGCGGCTCTGGTGAGCGAGATGAAGCGCCTCGCGGTCCCGGCGTCGGCCGACTCGATCCCGTCCTCCGCCATGCAGGAGGACCACGTGTCGATGGGCTGGTCGGCGGCGCGCAAACTCCGCACGGCGGTCGACAACTTGACCCGCATCGTCGCGATCGAGCTGTACGCGGCGACGCGGGCGATCGAACTCCGCGAGGGCCTGACGCCGGCGCCCGCGAGCCGTGCGGTCATCGAGGCGGTGCGCAAGGCGGGCGTCGAGGGCCCCGGCCCGGACCGCTTCCTCGCCCCTGACCTGGCGGCGGCGGACGAGTTCGTCCGCTCCGGCGGGGTGGTCGAGGCGGCCGAGGGAGTCACGGGTCCGCTGGCGTAGCGGCGCCCGTTCTCGCCGGGCCGGTGCCGATCAGGCACCGGCCCGGCGTAGCCCGCTCAGTAGGCCAGGCCCCGCCGGTCCCTGCGTACCGAGTACGCGATGAATCCCGCCCCCAGGCCCAGGAACGCCGTTCCGCCGATCACGTACGGAGTCGTGTCGACGCCCGTGCCTGTGTCCGCAAGGCGGGTGTCTGCCGTGGTGGTCTCCGCGTGCGTGGCCCGGTGTTGCTGCTCGCCGGGGGCGGCGGCCGCGGCCCGCTTCACAGGGGATTCGTGGCCCGTCGCGTTCGCGGAGGGGATGAAGCACAGGGCGCCTAGCAGGGCCCCCGCGGCTGAGGCGGTCAGCAGCGATCGACGTGCGGACACGGAATCGGATCCCCCTTGTGGCGCTGGCGAATTGGCCGTGTGGGGCGATGGTAGTGAAAGGGATGGCTCGCGGGAAAGTCGCGGGGGCGACGGGTGGGTGCGGGTCGTACGCTCCGGAGCATGAGCACAGATGAGACATCACGTTTTGTACGGCTTCGCGTCGAGCTGGTCGTCGAGATCGACGACTCCGGTGAGCTGGCCAAGTCCGCGCTGAGCCGCATCGCGGAGGACGAGCACATGCCCGCCGAGGAGCGGCTGCACGCGGAGGCGGCCGTCAAGGAGGACGACGCGGAGGCGCTCGCCTATCTCGTCGACCCCTTCGACCTGGTCAGCCAGGTGCCGGGAGTGGAACTCTCGCAGGCCTCCTGGAGCAGCGAGCAGATCGAGTACGACCCCGATTCGCCGGATTGGGACCCGGACGAGGATGATGACGACGACGAGGGCGGCGAAGGCGGCCGGGAGCAGTAGCAGAGGGACGGATCGAAGCCCGAGAGGCTGATCCGGAACCGAAGGCCCCGGGTGGCAACCGCCGCCCGGGGTTCTGTCGTCTCAGGAGTGCACGGCTGTTACCGGTGCTCTCGCGCGACGTGGTGTTCCCCACAGAATCGGCGGTAGTGGAACGGGACGTACCGGGCAGGACGTTATGGGGGGTTACGGGGACTCTCGGCGTTCTTGGCGTGGTTGGGGATTCGGCAACGATGGAGAAGCGTGTGATGACGGACAGTAGACGGCTGCGCGGTCGGCGCAAGGGGCTCGCGGCCGTGTCCGCCCTGGTCGGCGGCGTTCTGGTGCTCTCGGCCTGCAGCAGCGACGACGGTGGCGACGGTGCCGAAGGCACCAAGGAGTCGCAGAACCAGGTCGACGAGGCGGCGGCCAAGAAGTCGTCCGACGCCGACATCAAGATCGCGCCCAAGGACGGGTCCGACAACGCGAGCATCAACAATGCCGCCAAGGTGACCGTGCGCGACGGCTCGCTGACGGACGTCGAGATGACGACCGAGGCCGGGACCGCCGTCGAGGGGCAGATAGCTGCCGACAAGAAGAGCTGGAAGCCCAGCGGCCAGCTCGAGCGCGCGACGACGTACAAGATCACCGCCACCGCCAAGGACTCCGACGGCCGCAAGGCGCACGAGAACTCGAAGTTCACGACGGTCTCGCCGGCCAACAGCTTCATCGGGAACTTCACGCCCGAGGACGGGTCCACGGTCGGTGTGGGCATGCCGGTGTCGATCAACTTCGACAAGGTGATCACCAACAAGAAGGACGTTCAGTCCAACATCAAGGTGTCTTCCAGCAGTGGCCAGGAAGTCGTCGGGCACTGGTTCGGGGACAACCGGATCGACTTCCGGCCCGAGAAGTACTGGCAGGGCAACTCCACGGTCACCATGAAGCTGTCCCTGGACGGCGTCGAGGGCGCGGACGGCGTCACCGGCGTCCAGGAGAAGACGGTCACGTTCAAGATCGGGCGCAACCAGGTCTCCATCGTCGACGCGAAGTCGAAGACGATGAAGGTCATGCGGGACGGCAAGGTCGTCAAGACCATCCCGATCTCCGCGGGCTCCCCGGAGAACAAGACGTACAACGGCCAGATGGTGATCTCCGAGAAGTTCAAGGAGACCCGGATGAACGGCGCGACGGTCGGCTTCACGGACGACGACGGCAAGGGCGAGTACGACATCAAGGACGTGCCGCACGCCATGCGCCTGTCGAACTCGGGCACGTTCATCCACGGCAACTACTGGGGCGCGAAGTCCATCTTCGGCGGCGCCAACACCAGCCACGGGTGTGTCGGTCTGGAAGACGCCAAGGGTGCGGGCGACAAGGGCACTCCGGGCGCCTGGTTCTACGACAACTCGATGGTCGGTGACGTCGTGGACGTCCGGAACACCGGTGACAAGACCGTTCAGCCGGACAACGGCTTCAACGGCTGGGTCATGGACTGGGCGGAGTGGAAGGCCGGTTCCGCCGTCTAGGCGCCCCGCCCTCCCCGCGCAACGTAAGCGGCCCGCACTCCTCAACAGGAGTGCGGGCCGCTGTCGTTGGGCTTCTCATCGTTCTCTTATGCCGCCCTTATCCGTTCATCACCGTGCGTACCTACTTTCACGCACATGTTCTTCACCTATCTGAGGCGCGAGCTGCGCCGCCGCAGAAAAGCGGCCCTCGTCGTGGCCTCCGGACTCGCGCTCGGCATTGCGCTTGTCATCGTCGTCAGCTCCGTGTCGTCCGGCATGAAGCAGGCCCAGGGCAAGGTCCTCGAGTCGCTCTACGGGCTCGGCACCGACATGACCGTGACCAAGGCGGCCGACCCGTCCGAGGAGGGGAGCGGGCGCCCGCGCTTCAAGTTCGACGCCAAGGGTGAGGAGGGGGAAGAACAGAGCAGCGACCGGGTGATGGTCCAGGGCTTCCAGACGCTGGCCTCGTCGACCGTCGCCGAGGTCGGTGAGCAGGACGGTGTCGCGGACGCCGTCGGCGGGCTGAGCCTGCAGGTCATGAAGGTCGACGGGCGGTTCAAGCAGGGCGAGTTCGAGCAGGCGCCCGGTGGCTCGGGCGGCAGGGCACAGCCACCCGGCGGCGGCACCGATCAGCAGCAGGGCGAGGTGCGCGGTGGCGGCGCCGACTTCGACGTCGACTCCTACAGCGTCTACGGCACCGATGTCGGAAAGCCGGCCCTGGGCCCGCTGACCTCCTCCAAGATCAGCAAGGGGCGTACGTTCACGGGGACGGAGGCCAATTCCAAGGTGGCCGTCGCCGATGCCTCGTACGCCAAGGAGAAGAAGCTCGCCGTGGGGGACACGGTCACGATCTCCGGGACGAAGATAAGGGTTGTTGGGATTGCTACGCCCGACAGCGGCGGCGCCGCCGCCAATCTTTACGTCCCGCTCAAGCGCGCGCAGGCCCTCGCCGACGCGAAGAACAAGATCACGACGGTGTACGTCAAGGCGGCGGACTCGCAGCAGATCGGCGCCGTCAAGAGCGCCATCCAGAAGAACATCTCCGGTACGACGGTGACGACTTCCGCCGATCTCGCCGACACCGTCTCGGGCTCCCTGTCCACCGCGTCCGACCTCGCGTCCAGCGTCGGCAAGTGGCTGTCGATCGCCGTGCTCGTCGCGGCGTTCCTGGTGGCCGGACTGCTCACCTCCTCCGCCGTCAGCCGCCGCGTACGGGAGTTCGGCACCCTGAAGGCGCTCGGCTGGAAGAGCGGCCAGGTGACCCGGCAGGTCGTCGGCGAGGCGGTCGTCAACGGGCTTGTGGGCGGCGTGCTCGGCATCGCCGTCGGCCTCGGCGGTGCGTATGCCGTCACGGCGATCAGCCCCACCCTGACGGCCGAACTCGGGTCCGGCGGCGGGCTGTCGGGCGGCGGTCTCATGCGGGCCGGCGGCCCCGGCGGTCCCGGTGAAGCCCTCGGTCAGTCGGCGTCGAAGGCGCTCGACATCTCGCTGACGGCGCCGGTCAGCACCACCACCATCGCGCTCGCCGTCGGCCTCGCCGTGGCCGGCGGGCTCATCGCGGGCGCCTTCGGCGGGTGGCGTGCCTCGCGGCTGCGGCCCGCGGACGCCCTGCGCCGCGTCGAGTAGGCGGCCGAGCCTCACCGCTCAAGGCCGCCAACCCCCTTACGTATCGCAGGAGTCACACCATGTATCAGCTCAAGGGCGTCACCAAGCAGTACCGCAGGGGCAGGGCGATCGTCGACGCGCTCGCCGGGGTCGACCTGGCCATCGGCGACGGCGACCGGCTCGTCATCCAGGGCCCGACGGGCGGCGGCAAGTCCACGCTCCTGCAGATGCTCGGCGGTCTCGACCGGCCGACGTCCGGCAGTGTCGAGCTCGACGGGGTCGATCTGGCCGCGCTGCCCGAGGCGCGGCTCACCAAGGTCCGCGCCGAGTCCATCGGTTTTGTTTTCCAGTCCTTCAACCTCATCCCCACGCTCAGCGCCCAGGAGAATGTCGAGACGGCGCTCGTCCCGCTGGGGCTCGGCGCCGCCGACCGGCGGGAGCGCGCCGCCGACGCACTGGATTCGGTGGGCCTCGGTGAGCGCCGCAGCCATCTGCCCGCCGAGCTCTCCGGCGGTCAGCAGCAGCGCGTCGCCATCGCCCGCGCCCTGGTCAAGCGGCCGAAGGTGCTGCTCGCCGACGAGCCGACCGGCAACCTCGACGAGTCGATGCGCGACGAGATCATGGAGCTGCTCGAAGGGCTGTGGGAGGAGCACGGCCTGACGTTCGTGATGGTCACGCACGACAGCGCGATCGCCCGGAAGGCGCCGCGCCTCGCGACCATCCGGGGCGGGCGGATCAAGGTCACGGAGCGGGCCGGTTCGTAGGTCTTGGCGCGGGCCGGTTCATAGGCCCCGGTAATCGTCAACTCATCACTTCTGACGCACTATTGAGCAGATGTTCGACCCTGGGCAATACTTCCTCGTCCAGGGGCGGGAGCCCCTTTGACCTCCAGGGGGAGACTTGCGCCGAAAAGTGAAGAGAGCTTACGGGGCCACGATCGCCACAGCGGCGGCCGTGGCCCTCGCCGCGGGCATGACCAGCCCGGCATCGGCGGCGAAGCAGGAGGAGCAGGCGGCGGACGCTCGGCCGTCGGGAGCGTCGGCCGCGCAGCCCGTCGCAGGGCAGACCGCGCACCGCATCACGCTGATCACCGGCGATCGCGTCGCCGTCGACGCGAAGGGCCGCGTGACCGGCTTCGAGCGGGCGAAGGGGCGGGAGCGGATACCCGTACTGACCAAGCGCGTCGGCGGGCACACGCTGGTGATCCCGGCCGACGCCCAGCGTCTGATCGCCACCGGGAAGCTCGACCAACGTCTGTTCGACGTCACCGAGTTGAGCAAGAAGGACAACCGCAGGGCCCAGCAGAAGGGCCTCAAGCTGATCGTCGGCTACAAGGGCGCCGCCGCCGGGGCCAGGTCGGATGTGCGGGCCGCCGGTGACACGACCGTTCGCCGGACCCTGAAGACCCTGAACGCCGACGCCATCATTACCCCGAAGCAGGACGCGGCCGACCTGTGGTCCGCGCTCGTCTCGGGGAAGGGCGACGCCACCGCCTCCGGTGTCAGCCGCGTCTGGCTCGACGGCGTACGCAAGGCGAGCCTCGACAAGAGCGTGCCGCAGATCGGCGCCCCGAAGGCGTGGGCGGCCGGGTTCGACGGCAAGGGCGTGAAGGTCGCCGTCCTGGACACCGGCGTGGACGCCACGCACCCGGACCTCAAGGACCAGGTGACCGCCGAGAAGAACTTCACGGCATCGGCGGACGCCAAGGACCGCTACGGCCACGGCACGCACGTCGCCTCCATCGCGGCGGGCACGGGCGCCAAGTCCGGCGGCAAGTTCAAGGGCGTGGCGCCCGGCGCCACGCTCCTGAACGGCAAGGTCCTCGACGACGGCGGCTCCGGTGACGACTCCGGGATCATCGCCGGCATGGAGTGGGCGGCCGACCAGGGCGCCGACATCGTCAACCTGAGCCTCGGCGGCGGCGACACCCCCGGCGTCGACCCGCTCGAAGCCGAGGTGAACAAGCTCTCCGCGGAGAAGGGCATCCTCTTCGCGATCGCCGCGGGCAACGACGGGACGCCCGGCAGCGTCGGCTCGCCCGGCAGCGCGGACGCGGCCCTCACCGTCGGCGCGGTCGACGACAACGACAAGCTGGCGGACTTCTCCAGCCAGGGCCCGCGCGTCGGTGACGGCGCCATCAAGCCCGACGTGACGGCGCCCGGCGTGGACATCACCGCGGCCGCCGCACCCGGCAGCGTCATCGACCAGGAGGTCGGCCAGAAGCCCGAGGGCTATCTGACGATCTCCGGTACGTCGATGGCGACCCCGCACGTCGCGGGCGCCGCCGCCCTGCTGAAGCAGCAGCACCCGGACTGGACGTACGCCGAACTGAAGGGCGCGCTCACCGCGTCCACGAAGGGCGGCAAGTACACGCCGTTCCAGCAGGGTTCGGGACGCATCGCCGTCGACAAGGCCATCAAGCAGTCGGTCGTCGCCGAGCCGGTCTCGGTCAGCTTCGGCACGCAGGCGTGGCCGCACACCGACGACAAGCCGGTCGCCAAGAAGGTGACGTACAAGAACCTCGGCAAGGAGGACGTCACCCTCGATCTCGTGGTGACGGCCACCAACCCCAAGGGAGACCCGGCCCCGGCCGGCTTCTTCAAGCTGGGCGCGAAGACCGTGAAGGTCCCCGCGGGCGGCACGGCCGCGGTCGACCTGACCGCCGACTCCAAGCTGGGCGGGACCATCGACGGCGCGTACTCCGCGTATGTCGTGGCGACCGGCGGCGGGCAGTCCGTGCGCACGGCGGCCGCCGTCGAGCGCGAGGTCGAGTCGTACGAGCTGACCCTGAAGCACATCGGGCGCGACGGGCAGGCGCCGAAGTACTACGACAGCGACCTGGAGGGTGTCTCCGGGCTCGCCACCGACAAGTCCTTCGACCCGCACGACGCGTCGGGCACGGTCAAGCTCCGTGTCCCCAAGGGCGGTTACCTGCTCAACACGAGCATGTACGCCGACCCGGCCGACTTCACCAAGGGCGCCGACTGGATCGCCCAGCCGAAGCTGAGCGTCACCAAGGACACCACGGTGACGCTGGACGCGCGTACGACCAAGCCCGTGGACATCACTGTCCCGTCGGCGGACGCCAAGTCCTACTTCGCATCGCCCGATTACGCGATCGACACGGCCCGCGGCACCTACTCCTTCGGCTGGTTGCTCGACGCGTACACCGACTTCCGGACCTCGCACCTGGGTCCGCAGGTCACCGACGGCTCGCTGCACCAGCAGTGGACCGGGCACTGGGTCAAGGGTGACGACGCCGAGTACGACATCGTGCTCGGGGGCAAGGTCAAGCAGGTCGCCACCGGATACACCAAGCACTTCAAGGCGTCCGAACTGGCCACGGTGAAGGCGAACCTGGGTGCGTCGGCCAAGGGCAAGAAGGGCGCGTTCAGCGCCCTGGGGTCGCTGCCCGGCAGCTCGGGCGGCTCCTCGATCGGCATTCCGCAGGTGCTGCCCGGCACCCGGACGCTGTATCTGTCCACGGCCGACGACGTGAAGTGGGGCATGAACTTCGAGCAGCAGGCCGGGACCGACCCGGACGGCTGGCCGATCGTCGACGCGGTCTACTCGCTGGGCGCGGCGCAGAAGTTCACGGGCGGCAAGAGCTACGAGAAGACGTTCAACACGGCCGTCTTCGGTCCGCGTATCGGCGGCGAGTTCGGCGTCACCCGCAAGGGCAACGAGATCGGCGGCTATCTGCCGCTGTTCGCCGACGGCAAGACACACGCGGGCTCCTCGCTCTACTCCTCGGTGAAGACCACCCTCTACAAGGGCTCCACCAAGATCGGCGAGAACGAGGACCCGCTGGTCGGCGGCGCCACCTTCAAGGTTCCGGCGGCGGAGGCCGAGTACAGTCTTTCGACGTCCGTGAAGCGCAGCGTCAAGGTGGCCGCGGCCTCCACGCGCATCGACGCGAGCTGGACGTTCCGCTCCAAGAAGGCCGACAACGCGAAGCTGCCGGTCTCCACGGCGCGGTTCGCCCCGGCGGTCGACCTGAGCAGCAAGGCCGCGGCCGGACAGACCCAGTCCGTGCCGGTGACGGTGCAGGGCGCTGCGGCGGGCTCGAACCTCAAGTCCCTTGCGGTGTACGTGTCGTACGACTATGGCCAGACCTGGAAGAAGGTCTCTGTCAGCGGCGGAAAGATCTCCGTGAAGAACCCGGCGGCGGGCAAGGGGATCTCCTTCCACGCCAAGATTGCGGACAAGAAGGGGAACAGGTCGACGCTGTCGATCTATAACGCGTTCTACGGAAAGTGAGCTAACTGCGCCGCCCTCGGTCCATATCTGCGGGTGCGTCGTGGCTGGTCGCGCAGTTCCCCGCGCCCCTTCGGGGCGCGGGTGGCGCGGCGCCGAACGGACTGTCGATCACGTATCGCCAGTGGCCGTCGGCGCCGCGCCTCGCCACGTCCGTGGCGGTGGACCGTACGACGCCCTCGATCTCCCAGTCGACGACGAGCAGCGCGATGTCGCCGGAGACGTGGACATGGCGCGGGTGCACCGAGATCGGCAGGCCGATCGCGAGGAACGGGCCGTTCTCCTTCGCGATCTCCGCGAGGCCGTGCACCGCCTCCCCCGACTCCGGAACAAAGGCCGCGCGCTCCTCGTACAGCTCGTGCACCGCCTGGGGATCCCCGCTGTTGAACCGGGCGGCGAAGGCCGCCGGAATGTCCTCGGGGCGGGTGGGAAGTGCCATCGCCGACATGTGTAACCCTCCTGGAGTGGACCGGTGCCGACCGGTGCCGGCAACAGTAGGAGGCGTCCTCGTGACTCACCGAACGGTAAGCCAGAGGGTGGGCCAGGGGCTTCCCGACGACCCCAGGGCGCGGGTCGCGGCGCCCACGCCCGCCTGCCCCGTCGAGATCGCCCTCGCCGCCCTGCGCGGCCGCTGGACCACCTTGATCGTCCGCGAGTTGCTTCGGGCGGACTCCTACGCGTACAGCGAACTCGCCTCCACACTCCCTGAGTTGTCGGACAAGGTACTGACCGAGCGGCTCTCCCAGCTGGTCTCCGCGGGTGTCGTCCTGCGCACCCGCACACCCGGCTGGCCCCCCACGGTCAGTTATGAACTCACTCCCCACGGCAGAGAACTGGGCCCGGTCCTGCAAGCGCTGTGGGACTGGGGAGCACGCGTGCCGGCACCATCCACCACAGAGGAAGCCGACGTCACATGACCGCCCACACCGTCGAGTACATCCGCTACCGCATCCCGCCCGAGCGTTCCGCCGATTTCCTCGCCGCGTACACCCGCGCCGCGGTCCCGCTGGCCGCGGCCCCGCAGTGCGTCGACTACGAACTCACCCGCTGCGAGGAGGACTCCGAGCACTACATCCTGCGCATCACCTGGACGTCGACCAAGGACCACCTGGAGGGCTTCCGGGGCTCGGAGCGCTTCCGTGACTTCTTCGCGGAGATCCGCCCGTTCGTCGAGGACATCGAGGAGATGCGCCACTACACGCCCACCGCCGTGCGCGGCACGGGCGCCGCGACGCCGACCCTGTACGCGTGGGCGGGCGGCGAGGAGAACTTCGAGCGCCTTACGGAGATCTTCTACGGGAAGGTCCTCAAGGACGAGCTGCTCGCGCCGCTCTTCGAAGGCCTGCCCGCCGAGCACGCCCGGCATGTCGCCCAGTGGCTCGGCGAGGTCTTCGGCGGCCCCGCCACCTACTCGCGGGAGCACGGCGGCCACTCCCACATGGTCGGCAAGCACCTCGGCAAGGGCATCACCGAGCCGCAGCGCCGCCGCTGGGTCAACCTGATGCAGGACGCCGCGGACGACGCGGGTCTGCCGACGGACGCCGAGTTCCGGTCCGCGTTCCTCGCCTACATCGAGTGGGGCACCCGCCTCGCGCTCTACTTCTCGGGGCCGGACGCCACCCGCCCCGCCGACCAGCCCGTGCCGCAGTGGAACTGGGGAGCGGCGCCGCCCTACCAGCCGTGACGCGCGGGGGCGGCGGGTGCTACTTCCCAGTGCTAATTGCGGGTGGTGCCCGCCGCCCCGGCCCGCGTCGCGTCCGTGCCCCAGCTGGCGAGCAGTCGCAGGGCCTCGGCCGACGCGGAGTCGGGCTGCGCGTGGTAGGTGACCAGTGACTGATCGTGGTCGTCTGGCAGTCGCAGCGTCTCGAAGGACAGCGTCATCTCGCCCACCAGCGGATGCCGGAACCGCTTGGTGCCGTGGCTCTTCTCGCGTACGTCATGCGTGGCCCACAGGCTCCTGAACTCCTCGCTCTTCACGGAGAGTTCGCCGACCAGGGCGGACAGCAGCGGGTCGTTCGGGAAGCAGCCCGCGTCCATCCGCAGGAAGCTCACGATGTCCGACGCCTTCTGCTCCCAGTCCAGGTACAGCTCGCGCGACGCGGGGTCCAGGAAGACGATCCGCGCCCAGTTGCGCTCCTCGGGCGCCAGCGCGCCCCAGTCGCCGAAGAGCGCGGCGGCAAGACGGTTCCAGCCGAGAATGTCCGAGCGGCGGCCGACCGCGTAGGCGGGGACGGCGTCCATGGCGTCCATCAGCTGACGCAGCGCGGGGCGCAGCTGCTGGGGGCGGGCGGCCCGCTTCTTCTTGTGCTGCTTGGGCTTGGCCAGATGGGTCAGATGGGCGTGCTCGGCGTCCGTGAGGCGCAGGGCGCGGGCGATCGCGTCCAGGACCTCGCCCGAGACATTGCGGCCGTTTCCCTGCTCCAGACGCGTGTAGTACGCGACGGAGACCCCGGCGAGCTGCGCAAGCTCCTCGCGGCGCAGCCCCGGCACCCGCCGGTGCCGCCCGAAGTTCGGCAGGCCGACGTCCTCGGGCTGCAGCCGGGCCCTGCGGGTGCGCAGGAACTCGCTGAGCTCGGCGCGGCCGTCGAGGGGCTCGGGGGCGGGTGACGGCGTCGGCTTCGCTTCCATGCATTCCAGTATCCAGGGTCGTACGCAGCGCATCCTGTCCCCGCCAGTAGTAGGACCACTGGACGTAGGCAGAGCTGTGACCTGGGTAGATGTCCGCGAGGCTGGCACGGTTGACGTCATGACCGCACAGACCAGCACCACCAGCACCACCGTTTCCGCTTACGCCGCACCGTCCGCCAAGGCCCCCCTGGAGCGGACCACCATTCCGCGCCGCCCGGTGGGCGCGACCGACGTACTGATCGACATCAAGTACGCCGGCATCTGTCACTCGGACATCCACCAGGCGCGCGACGGCTGGGGCGAGGGCATCTTCCCGATGGTCCCGGGGCACGAGATCGCCGGTGTCGTCACCGAGGTCGGCTCCGCCGTCACCAAGTTCGCCGTGGGCGACCGCGTCGGCGTCGGCTGCATGGTCGACTCCTGCCGCGAGTGCGAGAACTGCAAGGCGGGCTTTGAGCAGCACTGCCTCAAGGGCAACGTCGCCACGTACAACGCGATCGGCAAGGACGGCGAGCCCACCTACGGCGGCTACTCCACGCATGTCGTCATCGACGAGGCCTTCACCGTCCGCATCCCCGACGGCCTGTCCCTGGACGAGGCCGCGCCGCTGCTGTGCGCGGGCATCACCACGTACTCGCCGCTCAAGCACTGGGGCGCGGGCCCGGGCAAGAAGGTCGCCGTGATCGGCCTCGGCGGCCTCGGCCACATGGGCGTCAAGATCGCTCACGCGCTCGGCGCGGAGGTCACCGTCCTCTCGCAGTCGCTGCGCAAGAAGGACGACGGCCTGAAGCTGGGCGCCGACCACTACTACGCGACCAGCGACCCGAAGACCTTCGAGGAGCTGGCGGGCTCCTTCGACGTGATCCTCTCCACGGTGTCCGCGCCGCTGGACTTCGGCGCGTACCTGGGCCTGGTCAAGACGGGCGGCGCCCTGGTGAACGTGGGCGCCCCCGAGGAGCCCATCGCCCTCAACCTGTTCTCCCTGATCGGCGGCAACAAGACCCTCGCCGGTTCGATGATCGGCGGCATCGCCGAGACGCAGGAGATGCTCGACTTCTGCGCGGGGCACGGGCTCGGCGCCGAGATCGAGATCATCGACGCCGACCAGATCAACGAGGCGTACGAGCGCGTCATCAACTCCGAGGTGCGCTACCGCGTCGTGATCGACACGGCCACGATCTGACGCCGCGGCCGCGGCGTCGGCATTACCCCGGGAGTCATCGACGGCGTGGGCGCGCCCCGGCAGGATCGGATCCATCGAAATTCATCGAACCGATCCGCACGGAACGCGTCCAGCGTCCAGGAGGACCCCATGAGCGCCTACGCCATCGCCCACCTGCGCCCCATCGAAGAGCCCGGCGAGGACGTCTTCACGTACATCGAACGGATCCAGGCGACCCTGGATCCGTTCGGCGGCCACTTCCTGGTCCACGGCGGCCAGTTGGAGGAACTCGAAGGCTCCTGGCCGGGCTACGTCGTCGTCATCGCCTTCCCGGACCGGGCCGCCGTCCGCGACTGGTACGAGTCGGCGGCCTACCAGGAGATCCTCCCCCTGCGCACCCGCCACATCGAGGGCGAGGCGATCATCGCCGACGGCGTCGCACCGGGCTACGACCCGGCGCACCTGGCGGCCGGGATGCGGGCTGCCGCTAAGGCCGCGGCAGGTGCGGAAGATTCGGCAGGTGCGGAAGCGTGAACTCCGGGGTGGCGAAGTGGCCCGACTGGGGCGCGTCCGGGGCGAAGGGCGCGTCCGCCCCGGCGATCTTCTCCGCGTACGCGGACGCGTCGTCGACCGGGGTGTAGGAACCGGTCAGCTCCCAGAAGCGGCGCGGATTGCCCGACACGGCGTACGTGATGTCGAAGTCGCCGGGGGCGCCCGCGCGCAGCGCCTCGCGGACGAAACCGCCCGCGTCCCGGTGGCTGAGCCAGGTCGCCAGGTGCCGTGCCTCGGACGGTACGTCCTCGAAGCTCCCGATCCGCAGACAGCTGACGGAGAGCCCGAACTTGTCGGCGTACATCCTGCCGAGCGCCTCGACCGCCACCTTGCTCACGCCGTACAGACCGTCGGGCCGCACCGCGTCCCGCGGCCGCGTGAGATGCGCGTTCGGGTAGAAACCGGCGGCGCGATTGCTGCTGGCCAGGACGGTGCGCGCGATGCCGTTGACACGCGCGGCCTCAAGCACGTGATGCGTGCACAGCACGTTCGCCTCAAGGAGGTCCGCGAACGGCGCCTCGTCCGGGATCCCCGCCATGTGGACGACGGCCTCCACGCCCGCGAGCGCCGCCACTGTTGCGGCGGCGTCCCGCAGGTCGACGGTTACGGAGTGCCGAGCCGAACTTTCCGGACGCTACGGTGAGGGCGACGGCTGAGGGAGTCGGGGTGTCGGTCATCCGCCGGTGCTAGATCGGTGCAGGTGTGTGGACCAGCAGCGAGCCGGGCGCGGTGCCGGCCGAGGCGGCCAGGGTGAGCAGATACCTCAACTGCCCCTTGTCGCTGTTGACTTCGATCGTACGAGGAGCGAAACCGCCCACCGAGCGGCACGCCCACCAGTGCGCGAGGTCGGGTCGTGCGGCGTGCAGGCGCTCCGTGAGGGCGCGTACCCCGTCGTCGCCGGGGAGGGTGTCCGCGTGGGCGCGGAAGTGGCGGTGCAGGTCCTGTGCGAAGGGCTCCCAGGCGGGCAGCAGACGCTGGTGGTCCGGGTCGTCGATGAGCAGGAGCAGCAGGTTGCGCCGGTCGGCGGACAGGCGGCCGGGGTCGGGCCACAGCGTGCTGTACGCGGTGTTCCACGCCGTGATGGTGAGGTCGGGGGCGAGCGCCAGGGCGGGCGAGTCCGGCCAACCGGCGATCATCGTACGGAGGTTGTCGTGCTCAGGGGCGTCGGCGCCGGCTGGGGCCGCATCGGCGGAGGTGCGCGGCGGCGCGAACCCCGCGAGGGCCAGCACGTGGCAGTGCGCGTCACCGTCGAGGCGGAGGGTGCGGCTCACTGCGTCGAGCACCTGTCGCGAGGTGTCCACGCGGCCCTGCTCCAGCCAGGTGTACCAGGCGACGCCGACCCCGGAGACGGCGGCGCGGCCCGCGAGCCTGAACGCATGACGAACAGCACAGCTCACCCGCACAACCGGCCCGAACACCCCTCCGACGGCGCCGTCATGTGGCGCCGCTCCACCGACTCCTCGGACCTGACCGAGCCCCGCACCTTCGTACGGGTCTTCACGGGCCCCGGCACCCTGGAGTCCGTCACCGTCTTCTACGAGCAACTCCTGGGTGTGGAGCGGGACATGTGGTTCACGTACCCCGATCTGCGTCTCGGCCTCGCGGCGGTCGGCGGCTTCCTGCTCATCGAGGGCACGGAAGAGAGCACCGCGCCCTTCCGGGCCACGGCGGGCACGCTCCTCGTGGACAGCGCGCAGAAGTATCTGGACCGCCTGACGGCCGCAGGCGCCGAGATCACCGACCCCCTGAAGCCGGTGCCGACCGGCGCGGGATTCAGCGCGCGGCACCCCGACGGGACGGTGATCGAGTACGTGGAGCACCGCCCGGCCCCGGACGGGCGATAGGCCATCGCGCGTGGCCGGATGTCGCCTCGGACCGCGGCCCTAGTCCGCATTGCGCACCAGGTGGGGGGCCGTGTGACCGATGCCGGGAGGCCTTCGCGGGCCTAGTGTCGAAGATGTCGGCAAGGCACTTCAGACACAGGAAGAGGTCGCGCAATGTCCATCGCACTGAACCACACCATCGTCACAGCCAAGGACAAGAAAGCGTCCGCGCAGTTCCTGGCCGACATTCTCGGCCTCGAAGTCAGCCCTCAGTTCGGTCCGTTCTCTCCCGTCGCGATCCCCAACGGCGTGACGCTGGACTACATGGAGAGCGACGGCGGTCCCATCACGCCCCAGCACTACGCCTTCCTGGTGTCCGAGGACGAGTTCGACGCCATCTTCGGCCGCATCAAGGACGCGGGCCTCACCTACTGGGCCGACCCGTCCCACAAGATCGTCAACGAGATCAACACCAACGACGGCGGCCGCGGCGCCTACTTCGACGACCCGAACGGCCACATCCTGGAGATCCTCACGAGGCCGTACGGCAGCGGAAAATAGGGCCCCGAAGGGGCGCGAGGCCGTGACATCTGCGGCTCCGCCGCGTGGGCGCGAGCAACTACGACGCACCCGCAGCTGAGAGGAAGCCGAGAACTAGCGGGGTGGCCACCCCCGCGAACTCCTCGAAGTACGCATGCCGCGCCCCCGCGAGAAGCCGCATCCGCGCCCCCGGGATGCGCTCGGCGAGCAGGGGCGCGTTGGCGGTCGGGTTGAACAGATCGTCCGTGCCGTGCACGACGAGCGTCGGCGCCGCGATCCGCGGCAGCGCGTCCCAGGCGTCATGCCGGGCGCTGGCCCGCAGATGGCGGCGGCGCGCGTGCGGGGGCATGGCCGGGTCGCCGAGGGTGTGGAACACCGCCCCCTCACCCTGCCGGGCGATCCAGCCGGGCGTGTACATCAGCTCCAGGAGGGCGCGGCGCGCGGCACGGCCATCGGCCTGGCTGAGGGCGGCGCGCACCTCGGGCCCGCGCTCGACGCCGTGCGGCGCCCCCGGTGACGTACACCCGAGGACGAGCCGGTCGACCCGCCCGGGATGGTCGGCGGCCAGCCATTGCGCCACGCGGCCGCCCATCGACGTGCCGTACACATGGGCGCGGTCGATGCCCGCGTGATCGAGTACGGCGACGACGTCGCGGGCGAAGCCGGGTGTGCTGTACGTGTCGGTGTCGGGGCGGCCGCTCCCGCCGGTGCCGCGCCAGTCGAGCACGACGGTCCGGTGCGCGGCGGCGAAGTCGTCCCGCACCGGGTCCCACCAGCGGCGGCTGTTGGACTGCCCGCTCAGCAGGACCAGGGTCCTGCCGGAGCCGTGGACTTCGTAGTGCAAGGCGGTGCCGTCGGCGGCTTGGGCGAAGGGCATGAGGAAACGTAATCACACGGTCCCCTCAGCCCCCCCCCTCAGACCCTCTCAGCCCCTCGATCACACGGTCCCCTTAGGCCCCCGCCCCTAGGGTGCCGGAATGATCGGGACACCCATCGAGATACCAGAGGGCTTCGCCGCGAGCACCGTCCAGCGGGAGGGCGAGCGCGGCCGCGCATGGCTCGCGACGCTGCCGGAGCTTGCCGACGAGCTGCTCCGGCGCTGGGACTGCGTACCGACCGACCCGGTGACCCACGGGCAGGTCGGCATCATCGTCCCCGTACGGCGGCGCCAGGACGACGCGCCCGCCGTCCTGAAGATCTCCTTCCCGCACCCCGGCAACGTCCACGAGCCGGACGCCTTCGCGGTGTGGGCGGGCCGGGGCGCCGTCTGCCTCCACGAACGGGACGACGCACGGTTCGCGATGCTCGTCGAGCGGGCGGGCCCCGGCTCGCTCGCCGACGTGCCGGACGCCGAGGAGGCCCTGACGGCGGCGGGACTCCTCGCACGCCGGCTGGCCGTTCCGGCGCCGGCGGAACTGCCCCGGATGAGCGAGCGGTGCGGCGCATGGGAGCAGGAACTGCGCGACAACGACAAGGAGTTGGGTTCGCCGCTCGACTCACGCCTGCTCGACGCCGCGATCGGCACGCTGCGGGAACTGGGACCGGACCAGCCGGACACCCTCATCCACGGCGACCTGCACGTCGGCAACGTACTGAAGGGCGAGCGCGAACCCTGGCTGGCCATCGACCCCAAGGGGTACGCGGGCGACCCGGCGTACGACGCGATCACGCTGCTGCATCATCGCTTCGAGGACCTGCTCACCGCCACCGACCCCATGGCCGCCGTCCTGCACCGCCTCGCCGTCTTCTCCGACGCCGCCGGGGTCGAACGGGAGCGGTCCCGCAGGTGGACCCAGGCGCGTGCGGTGACCATGGCGTACTGGGGGCGGCTGCACGGTGACCCGCAGTGGCGGGTGATGGCGGCGGACGGCCTGGCGGAGGTGCTGGCGTAGAGGTGAGGCTCTCCCGGCACCGGGATTTCGCCGGGGGCAGAACGCTGATCACTTCCCCATGCTCGTGCGGCTCCTACCCTGAAGAGGTGAGCAGCGAAGAGCGGAACCACCAGTCGGAGCAGGCCCCGCCGAACGAGCAGCGGGCCCGCGTCATCCCGTTGCGCCCGCGCCCGCAGACAGCGGGTCGGACCCGCCCGGGAGCCGCCCCCCTACGCACAACTCCCGTTCCCCCGACGGCGAAAGAGCCCCTGTGGCGGGACGTCATCGGTGACGTGCTGCGCCGCGAGCGCCTCGCGCAGGAGCGCACGCTCAAGGATGTCGCCGAGGCGGCCCGCATCTCGATGCCGTACCTCTCCGAGCTGGAGCGCGGCCGCAAGGAGGCTTCCTCCGAAGTCCTCGCGGCCGGCGCCCGCGCGCTCGGCCTGAGCCTGGCGGACCTGCTCTCCCTGGCCCAGACCGAGTTGACCCGCCACGCCCAGCCGACGACGCGCCCGCGCCGGGGAGACATTCGCCTTGCGGCATAGGGCAGTTACGCGTTGGCGAACAGACTGCGCCGACTGAGCACTTCATCGGCAAGCCCGTACGCCACCGCTTCCTGGGCGGTGAACACCTTGTCGCGGTCCATGTCCGCACGCAGCGTGGCGACATCGTGCCCCGAGTGCCGGGACAGCACGTCCTCCACCTGCGAGCGGATCCGCATCATCTCCTTGGCCTGCAGGGCGAGATCGGAGACCGTCCCCTGCTGCCCGCCGCTCGCGGGCTGCCCGAGCAGCACGCGCGAGTGCTCGAGCACGAACCGCCGCCCGGGATCGCCCCCGGCGAGCAGCACGGCGGCGGTGGAGGCGGCCTGCCCGACGCAGAAGGTCGAGATCGGCGCGTTGATGAAGCTCATGGTGTCGTAGATGGCCATGAGCGAAGTAAACGAACCCCCAGGCGAGTTGATGTAGATGGCCACCTCACGCTCGGGGTGGGAGGACTCCAGGTGGAGCAGCTGCGCGATGACGACGTTGGCCACCCCGTCGTCGATGTCGGTCCCGAGGAAGATGATCCGCTCCGAGAGCAGCCGGCTGTAGATGTCGTAGGCGCGCTCGCCCTGCGGGGTGCGCTCGACGACGGTCGGAATCGTGTACTGGCTCATGGCTGTCAGACCCCCAGTCCCATCCGCGGTTTGGTGGCGGCGGGACGCACATCGGCGAGCGAGTCAAGGACCCGGTCCACCATCCCGTACTCCTTGGCCTGCCCGGCGGTGAACCACCGGTCGCGGTCGCCGTCCCGCGAGATGGTCTCCTCGCTCTGCCCGGTGTGCTCGGCGGTGATCCGCTCGACGGCCTTCTTCGTGAACTCCAGGTTCTCGGCCTGGATCGCGATGTCGGCGGTGGTCCCGCCGATGCCGGCGGACGGCTGATGCATCATGATCCGCGCATTGGGCAGGGCGTACCGCTTCCCCGCGGTCCCGACGGTGAGCAGGAACTGCCCCATGCTGGCGGCGAATCCCATGGCGAGGGTCGACACATCATTCGGGATGAGCCGCATGGTGTCGTAGATCGCGAGCCCGGCGGTGACGGAGCCGCCAGGGCTGTTGATGTAGAGACTGATGTCGGTCCGCGGATCCTCGGCGGAGAGCAGCAGCATCTGCGCACAGACCCGGTTGGCGGAGGCCTCGTCGACCTGGGTGCCGAGGAAGACGATGCGCTGGGTGAGGAGTTGGGCGGCGAGGTGGTCGTCGAACGCGGTCGCCCGTGAACCCCCCTCCTCGCCCCGCGGCCGCGCCACCGCGCCCCAGTCATTGCCAAGTACAGACATTGCGCCTCCCTGAAGTCCTGCGGCATCCGAGGCCGCGCTCTGACTTCACTGTCGCCCCGTGATGCCGCCGCTGTCAGAGATCTCGGCCTGCGGCAGATTCGCTGAGGGCAGAGGGCTGCTCGCGGGTTATGGAGCCGCGGTCTTCGGTATGACTCTCGCAAGATGAGGCGGCGGACCTGGCAACTCACGGGCGTTTGGGCGGTGTTGGTCCTCTGCGGCTTCCTGGGTCTCGGTGGGGTGCTCGTCGCCGGTCTGTGGCTGCCGGACGCCTGGGCCTCGGCCGTCGGGGGCGGCGTGACGGCGGTGACCGTGGTGATCGCGGGGCGGGCGAAGCAATTTCTGGACCGGCAGGCGGAACTGCGCCAAAGCCTCCCGGGCAGCACGTCCCTCAGGGGCCATGCCGGCAGTGCCCTGCCCAGGGTCAGCGAGGTGGACGACGCGATCCGCCTAGGCGTCCACCCCGCGCGCAGGGACCCCGAGGACGTGCCCTCCGGGGCGCTGCCGCGGTACATCCCGCGCGCCGCGGACGAGGCACTCCGCAAAGCCCTGCGGCACGAGCGTTGCGTCGTGGTGGTCGGGGAGTCGACCGCGGGGAAGAGCAGGGCGGCGTACGAGGCGATGCGAACGGAGCTCCAGGGGCGCCGACTGGCCGTACCGGCGAACCGGGAGTCGCTCCCCGCGCTGACGGCATACCTGGCACAGCAGAATGCCCCCTCCGTGCTCTGGCTGGACGACATGGAGCGCTTCCTGGGTCTTGGGGGTCTCACCCTCGTGACGGTGGCCGACCTGAGCGGTGACGGTCGCGTCGGCAGTGGCACAACCTTGCTCGCCACCATGCGGACCTCCGAGTACGAGCGGTTCACCGTGCGGGGCGGTGCATGGCCCGACGGTGAGGGACGCGCCGCGTGGCGGGCCGGCCGCGAGCTGCTGGAGGCCGCGCGCGTCGTGTTCCTGCACAGGCTCTGGTCGCCGGACGAGCTTCGGGCGGCCGAGGCGTTCGCGGACGACCCGCGGATCGCCGGAGCGCTGCGGCAGGCAGGTGCCTTCGGCGTGGCGGAAGTGCTCACCGCAGGCCCGGAGTTGCTACGGGACTGGCAGCGGGCCTGGGCGCCGGGCGTCCACCCGAGGGCTGCCGCGCTCGTCGCCGCAGCGGTCGACTGCCGCCGCGCGGGCGTGGACAGCCCCGTCCCGCGGGAACTCCTCGAGGAACTGCACCACCACTACCTGCGCGCCCGCGGAGGTCATGCGCTGCGGCCGGAGCCCCTGGAAGAGGCGTGGGAGTGGGCACTCGACCCGGTCCACGGAGCGAGCAGCCTCCTGATCCCGGCAGGACCGAGTGACGAGGAGCCGCGCTACCTTGCCTTCGACTACCTCATCGACAAGACCTCCCACGACCCCGTGCCACAGGAGATCTGGACGCTGCTCGTCAGCAGGGCGACACCGGCACAAGTGCGGCGGGTGGCGAACGAGGCGTACTGGCGTGTACGGACGGCGTTTCACGCGGCGGTCGATTCCGGCGCCGTCGACGACGTGTACGCGCAGTCGAGCGCGCTGGCCGACCGGGGCGACTACGCGGGTGCGATCGGCCGCCTCACTCAGGTATTGGAGGACCTGGCGGACCAGGAGGACATGGAAGCCGAAGGTGACGCGCCGGACTCGGACGGATCGGCCCCCGTCCCGGAGTCCGATCCTGCGCACGCCGACCCGGACGCTCCGGAATCCCTCTGGTCGAAGCGAAAGACGCTGCGGCACCAGATCGCCTTCTTCCACATGCGCGCCGGACACCTGACCGAGGCACAGGAGGCCTTCGGCGCCCTCCTCTCCGAGTCGGAGACCAGGCTTCCCCCAGATGACGAGTACCTGCAGGTTGTCCGGCACAACCTCGCCTCGTGCGCCCGGCGGAGCGGCGATCTGCCCGGAGCGCTGTCACAGTTCCGTCGGATACTCGCGGATCGAGAGCGCTACCTCGGGCCGACTGCCATGAACACGCTGGACACCCGCCGGGTGATCGCACGCCTCGTCTGCGAGATGGGCGACCCCACGGAGGCGCTCGGGCAGGCCAGGGACGTTCTGCAGGCGGAGGAGGAAGCCCTGGGCAAGGACCACACGAACGTGCTCCAGACGCGGTGCGCCATCGCCACGTTCCTGGCGGCGTCCGGCGACCATGCCGCGGCGGCCGACGCGCTCGACGGATGTCTCCCGGACCTGATCAGCGCCCTGGGGGACGGACACCCGGACGTGCGGAAGGCCCGCGAGGAACTGGCGGACTACCGGAGTCGGGCGGCTACTTGAGCGGCCCCGGTCGCGCGTGCCGGTGGACCCTTGTGACCGACCAGGCTTCCCGTCTCCTGCGGCGTTGTCCCGCTCACCCACTAGTTCGAGGTAGGTCACGTGCAGTTCATCCCTCGAGCAGAGGAGATCACAGCAGTCACCGGGCACGGCGCGACCCGGCTCTCTCAACAGGGCGGGAGAACCGGGGTCGCAGGATTAGGCCGGGGGAACGTGCGCCTATCTCCCTTCCCTCAAGACGAGGGAAACCGATCGAGCGGAACTGGCGGAGACAGCCTCACCCTGCTCTACGTCGGCGGGCAGCTCCACCCACCGCAGGATCAGTGATCGCGGCGCTGAAGAACTGAAACGCCGACAGCTCATAGCCGGTATGGCGCGTCATGCCTGCGTGCTTGAGGCACCACAACTGGGCCTCATCCGGATCGGCCGTATCCACCGAGTGATCGCTACAGACGAGACACTTGCCGACATGCCGCACACTCATCGCGGGCATGGCCGCCAGCGTCCATTCGAGCGGCACGTAGCGGCCCCGTGGCAAGCTGCTCTCACTCATCCGAACGCCCCCGCCGGAAGCTGCGGATCGTCGTCGTCCCCGTCCTCGCTGTCGTCCACATCGGGGTGATCGAATGAGGACAAACGATCTCCCCGGCTCTCCGCGATCCGGTGGATCTCCCGGAGCGACTCGGTCAATCGGGCAGTGACGAAACGGAGTTCCTCGCGTGTGGCCTTTGGGTCAGCGAGCGTGTCCGCCACGTGCCCGAGAAGATCGCTCGCCATGCCCAGTTGGACACTCTCGATGTTGTCGGCCATCCGCGACATGAAGCCCGTGCCCGGACCCACAAGGACGCAGGGGTTTCCCTCCAGCGTTGCCCATGGCAGCAACCGCGTCTGATTCGTCATGCCGTCACCTCCACCCCATGAATCAAGCGTGGGCCAATATCCACGCCATGCACGGCCAGCCACAGCGCACGCCGCCGCGCCCGCTGCCGACGCTCTTCCTGCCGCCGCTCGAAGGCGACGAGGTACGGGACGGAAGGGCACGGTTCGGGAGACCGATGGCGTCCCTCAGAGGGAAGCAGGAGCCGTAACAACGGCTCGAAGATTCGGGCGATACAGTCCGGCATGTCGGCGCTCCAATCAGCGTTGACCACGCCCCGGGGCCGGTCGCACGGTCGCCGGGGTCTGTCTCGCCATCCTTGTCGCGTGACGTGCACTGCCGGGAGTTGACAGCCGTTGACAGCTACTCTGGAGAGCACGGTCAACACCAGGGGAAGCACATGAGTGCCGAATTCGGCCCACGGCTCCGCGCACTCCTCAGGGACAGAGACATGACCTTGAGGGGCACTGCCCGCGCCCTCAACTACAACGTGGCCTATATCTCCCGTGTCGCCAACATTCGCCAACGTCCTTCAGTGCAACTTGCCGAAGCGCTGGACGAACTCCTTCAGGCCGACGGGGAGTTGGTGCGACTTGCCGCGCCCGTGACACCACTGGAGTCGTTGGATGAGCCGACGGGCCCAGCTTCCGACATCGCACATATGAAAGCCAGTGCCGAACACATCCTTAAGCACGCTGACCGCTATGGCGGAGATGCCGTAGCACCCGTCGCAGTTCAGGTTTGGCAGTCCGCTCAGCGCAAACTTGATGCCGGGGAAATCCCGGAAACGGCCCAGCGAGGCTATGTGGCCGCCGTGGCAGAAGCCGCTGAAGTCGCGGGATGGCTGCTCTTCGATTCCGGTGATCGTGTAGCGGCCCGCAATGCGTTCCTCGAATCACACATGCTGGCCCGGCATGCTGGAGAACGGGGCATGGAATGGTTCGCCCTGGACATGCTTGCCATGCTCGACACTGAATGTGGCCGTCCCGGAGAGGTGCGACGCATCACCGATGAGCTGTTGTCGCAATCCCGGATTCCTCCGCGTGTAGCACTCCTAGCGCGTGTCAGGCGAGGCAGGGCGCTCGCTCAGATAGGAGATCGTCAGCGAGCTCTCACCGACTTGGACGCAGCCCGAGGGGGAGTGGAAGAGTCCCTGAGCGCACGTGATCCCAAGTGGGCATGGTGGGTGAACCAGCAGGAAATTGGAGGGCACTCAGGGCATGCCCTCTTGAGTCTCGCGGACTTGAACGCCGCGATCATCAAGTTCCAAAGCGCACTCGGACATGCAACACCACGGGGCGTCATGCTGTACCGCATTGAGCTCTTGCACAGCTACGCAAAAGCCAAAGCGTGGAGGGAAGCGGAAGAGGAGATCCACGAGATCTCACCCCTCCTCAGCACCATCACCTCGGGGAGGAACCGACTTCTCTTGCGGGACGCATTGCAGGTCGTCGATCGAGCCTCTGGAGTGCCGGTAGGCCTGTCGGCTCTCGTCAGAGACATAGCGGCAACGATCAGCCCGTGAGGGGTATCGACGCCCCCGACGCCCGTCACAGCACTGGCTAGGCGGGCGAGCGTCAGGTGGCGGCACGGCCAGGGCCTTGTGTAGCCACCGCGGCTTGAACGATGCGTGGAACGGCTGTGCCGCCGTACTGACTCACAGTCGGCGGCACAGTCTGTTCGGTCGAGCGGGAGCTGACGGCCTACTGTTCCGAGGCCTGAGGCGCCGGAGCGATCCCCGTCGGGCAAGCCCGACCCCAGTTCGTCTCCGACGGGCTGTCCAGGGTGACCCCCGTGCCGCCGATCCCGCAGTAGCCGTCCGGGTTCTTGTCCAGGTACTGCTGGTGGTAGCCCTCCGCCGGCCAGAAGGTGCGGGACTCCGCCGGGAGGACCGTGGTCGTGATCGTGCCGTGGTTCGAGGCGGTCAGGACCTGCTGGTAGGCGGCTCGGGAGGCCTCCGCCGCCGATTCCTGGTCCGCGGAGTGGGTGTAGATCGCCGAGCGGTACTGCGTGCCCACGTCGTTGCCCTGGCGGAAGCCCTGCGTCGGGTTGTGGGACTCCCAGAAGAGCTTCAGGAGCGTCGCGTACGAGACGCGGGCCGGGTCGAAGACCACGCGGACCGCCTCCGTGTGGCCGGTCAGGCCCGAGCAGACCTCTTCGTAGGAGGGGTTCTGGGTGTAGCCGCCCTGGTAGCCGACGTACGTTGTCCAGACTCCCTCCGTCTGCCAGAACTTGCGCTCCGCGCCCCAGAAGCAGCCGAGCGCGAAGTCCGCGATCTCCAGGCCTTCGGGGTACGGGCCGAGCAGGGGGTTGCCGAGGACGGTGTGGCGGGACGGGACCTCGAACTCGGGGGTGGCGTGGCCCTTCAGGGCCTGCTCGGGGGTGGGGAGCTCGGGCGTGCGGCTGCCGAAGAGCATGGGAGTCGTTCCTCCTGGGGCGGAGCGGGGCGTACGCCGTGGGTGCGTGCGGCCCTTACTTCAACGTGTGGGGGCAGAGGTGCATTCCTGGGGCGGTCATCAGTGCGGCAGCGTTGCCGGGCTGCCGCCGTTCGCCTCGTAGCCGCCTACCGCCAGTGCGCGGTACACCGCGTAGTCCGCCGCCGGGTCCGAGGACAGCGTCCAGGGGAGCGCGCCTACGTGACCGTCCACGTGCACCAGCTGGTTCATTGCCTCCGCCCAGCGCTCGCTGCGGACCAGGAAGAGGATGAGCAGGTGGCGTACGTGCGCCAGCATCGGGTCGTCCGGGCGGGCCGAGTGGACCGCGAAGAGTGCGCCCTCGACGGCCTTGGTGACGACTTCGCTCTGGTAGAAGCCCCGGACCATGTTCACCTCGGGCAGGTGCTCGTACACCGCGAACAGCGGGAGCGCCGACAGGAGCGAGCCCTTGGGGGCGCGGGCCGCCGCGGCCTCCGCGAAGTTGTACGCGAGGTCACGCGAGCCGTGCCACTTCTCGCACCAGTAGTGCAGGGCCGCCAGATGCGCGCCCATGTGCGCGGGGGAGCGGTCCAGGATCTTCAGCCACAGCTGCTCGAACTCCTCGCGCGGGTACGCGAGTCCGCGGGCGATGGAGAGCTCGATGATGTACGGCACCGGGTCCCCGGGGGAGAGGAGCGCCGCCTGCGCGCAGGCCTCCTTCGCCTCCTCCAGGATGATCCGGAACTCGTCCGTCCCGGACGTCGCGGACCGCCAGGCCTGCTGGACCAGGAACTCCGCGTGCACCGCGGCGCCGCCCGCGTCCTTGGGCGCCTCGGCCCGCCACACCCGCAGCCACTGCCCGCCGGGGTTGTCACTGACGCCGCCCGGCCGCTGCTGCAGCTCCAGGGACGCCGCTCCGGCGAACGCCTGCACCCGCTGCCAGCGCACCTCGCCGTGCACCTCGGTGCCCGCGAGCAGCTGCGACGCGGCCTTCCAGCTCTGCGAGCCCTGGACGACGTCGAGCACGTCCAGGAGGTCGCGGTCCGGGCCGGGCATGCGGATGTCCAGCTCCTCCTGGAGCGCGAAGCCGTACTCCGCCGGGTCCGCGGCGTCCGGCGAACCGGGCGCGACCTGGCGGATTCCGCCGCGCCTGCGCAGCAGGAACGGGCCAAGAACCGCCCCAATCATGATCGCCGCCATCAGCACCCAGAGAATCTCCATGCCTACAAGCGAACCAGACGGGTCCGACACTTGGCGAACCAGTCTCGAACTCGACCCCTGAACTCGCCGGTGCACGCCTGTCCCGCATTAGGCTCTGGCCGCATGAGTGACATGCACAGCAGGCAGAGTTTCGAGACCGTCGCGATCCACGCGGGCAATACCGCGGACCCGCTGACCGGCGCCGTCGTACCGCCGATCTACCAGGTGTCGACGTATAAGCAGGACGGCGTCGGCGGGCTGCGCGGCGGATACGAATACAGCCGCAGCGCGAACCCCACCCGTACCGCCCTTGAGGAGAACCTGGCCGCGCTGGAGGGCGGCCGGCGCGGGCTCGCCTTCGCGTCGGGCCTCGCCGCCGAGGACTGCCTTCTGCGTACGCTGCTCAGCCCCGGTGACCACGTGGTCATCCCCAACGATGCGTACGGCGGCACCTTCCGGCTCTTCGCGAAGGTCGTCTCGCGGTGGGGTGTGGAGTGGTCCGTCGCGGACACGTCCGACCCGGCGGCGGTGCGGGCCGCGCTGACCGACCGTACGAAGGTCATCTGGGTGGAGACGCCCTCCAACCCGCTGCTCGGCATCACCGACATCGCCGCCGTCGCGCAGATCGCCAAGGAGGCGGGCGCGAAGCTCGTCGTCGACAACACCTTTGCCAGTCCCTACCTGCAGCAGCCGCTCTCGCTCGGCGCGGACGTCGTCGTGCACTCCCTGACGAAGTACATGGGCGGGCACTCGGACGTGGTGGGCGGCGCGCTGGTCGTCGACGACGCGGAGCTGGGGGAGGAGCTGGCGTACCACCAGAACGCGATGGGCGCGGTGGCCGGGCCCTTCGACGCGTGGCTGGTCCTGCGCGGCATCAAGACGCTGGCCGTCCGGATGGACCGGCACAGCGAGAACGCGACGAAGGTCGCGGAGATGCTGACGCGGCACGCGCGCGTGACGCGCGTTCTCTACCCCGGGCTTCCGGAGCATCCCGGTCACGAGATCGCCGCGAAGCAGATGAAGGCGTTCGGCGGGATGGTGTCCTTCCAGGTGGAGGGCGGCGAGGAGGCGGCGGTCGCGGTGTGCGACCGCGCGAAGCTGTTCACCCTGGGGGAGTCCCTCGGCGGCGTCGAGTCGCTGATCGAGCACCCGGGGCGGATGACGCACGCCTCCGTGGTGGGCTCGGCACTGGAGGTCCCCGCGGATCTGGTGCGCCTCTCCGTAGGCATCGAGTCGGCGGACGATCTCCTGGCTGACCTGCAGCAGGCGCTGGGCTAGGCCCCCGCTCCTCAAACACTGGAGGGGCTGAACGATTCAGCCCCTCCGGTGTTCACCACCGAGTCAGCGGCGGTGTCGTCTCGGACGGTGGGTCCACCCACGGCTGGGCCAGGGACGCCCAGATCACGAAGGCCACCGTCGCCGCCAGGAGGAGGAGCCACAGGAGGCGGCGGAACGCCCGGCGCCTCCGCAGCTGGCGGGTGCCCCGTCGTACCGACTCCTCGTAGAGCCCGGCGGGGACCGTCGGTGCCGCGCCTTCCAGGAGCCGGCGGACCGCGGCCTCGTTGCGGTCGTGCTGGCTCATGACGGCGCCGCCTCCCCCAGTGGAAGCGCCGGCGCGGGCCCGCGCGGCGGATGAAGGACCGTGGCCATCGCGCGGGCACAGATCGTCCGCACCCGGTCGGGCGGGAGCCCGAGCAGCGCCGCCGTCTGCTCCTCGGCGACGCCCTCGTACAGGCGGAGCACCAGGATCAGTCGTTCCTGCGGTGTGAGCCGGGCAAGGACGCCGCCACGGCCCCGGTGCCTGCGCCAGGCACCGCGCGCGAAACGGATCGCCAGCTGCTGGCGGGTGCGGTCGTAGGGGTCCTCGCCCCGCATCCGGTCCCACGTCGCGTACGTGTGCGCGAGGGAAGCGGTCAGCAGGGCACGCGCGCGTGGATTGGTGTCCGGCGGCTCGCTGGTGAGCAGCGTCGCGGCATGCAGCAGCCGCCCTGCCGCGCCCGCGACGAACGCCTCGAACTCCCGGGCCCGGCGGGCGTCGATGAACGCCTGCCGTTCGCGCACCGCGCCTCCCGCCTGGCGGAAAAACGGCTGTCCGGTCTCATATGAGGCCAGGCACGTGGCCGGGGTCAAGAGGCGGGCACCGCCCGGCGAAGCTCAGGAAGCGGGCGTCTCCGGAGGCGCCTGCGCCATCTGCCGGGCCGAGAGCGCGGAATTGAAGCGCGTGAGGAGCGTGCAGAAGCTTTCGCGCTCCTCCGGACCCCAGTCCTCCGTCAGTTCGGCCATGAGGTCACGCCGCGATGAGCGGACCTCGTTGAGGCGCGCTTCGCCGCGGGGGGACAGCTGGAGGACCACCGCGCGGCCGTCCTCGGGGTGCGAGGTGCGCTTGACGAGACCCGTGTCGACCAGCGGGGCGACCTGCCGGGTGACCGTCGAGGAGTCGATGCCCATGCTCGCCGCGAGCGCCTTGACGCCCATCGGGCCTTCTTTGTCCAGCCGGTTGAGCAGCAGATAGGCGGCACGGTCCATGGAGTTGCGGACCTGTCCCACGCCGCCGAGGCGCGTCTGCTCGGCACGGCGGGCGAAGACCGCCACCTGGTGCTGCAGCGCGTCGAGGAGGCCGGGATCGCTGGCGGTCGTCATGTCCGGAGTTGTGGGCATGGCCGGGGGCTCACTTCATGCGAGGGCGATGGGTTGGGGGACAGGTTACGCGGCCGGGCGGCGGGGCGTACCAGCGCTGCGCAAACCAGTCTCGGCACGTGGTCACCACAGGAGGACCCCGGTGTGAACTGGGAGACTGACGGTCATGAGCTACCGCACGCCTGACTCCTTGCTGTCGGTCACCCTCGACGACGTGCGAGGCGCCCAGAAGATGCTCTCCGGGGTGTCGAGAGTGACGGCGATGGAAGGCAGCAGGCATCTGTCGCAGCTGGTCGGCTCGCCGGTCCACTTCAAGTGCGAGAACCTCCAGCGGACGGGTTCCTTCAAGCTGCGCGGGGCGTACGTACGGATCGCGGGCCTGCTTCCCGAGGAGCGCGCGGCCGGTGTCGTGGCCGCGAGCGCGGGCAATCACGCGCAGGGTGTGGCGCTCGCGTCCTCGCTGCTCGGCGTGCGGTCGACGGTGTTCATGCCGGTGGGCGCGCCGCTGCCCAAGGTCGCGGCGACGCGGGACTACGGCGCGGAGGTGCGGCTGCACGGCCAGGTGGTCGACGAGACGCTTGCCGCGGCGCAGGAGTACGCGCGCGAGACGGGCGCGGTGTTCATCCACCCCTTCGACCACCCCGACATCATCGCGGGGCAGGGCACGGTCGGCCTGGAGATCCTGGAGCAGTGCCCCGAGGTGCGCACGCTGGTCGTGGGCGTCGGCGGCGGCGGGCTCGCGGCGGGCATCGCGGTCGCGGTGAAGGCGGTGCGCCCGGACGTGAAGGTGATCGGCGTGCAGGCGGCGGGCTCCGCGGCGTATCCGCCCTCGCTCGCGGCCGGGCACCCGGTGTCGATACCGAATCCGTCGACGATGGCGGACGGGATCAAGGTCGGGCGCCCCGGCGATGTGCCGTTCCAGATCATCGACGACCTGCTCGACGACGTCGTCACCGTCTCCGAGGACGAGCTGTCCAGCGCGCTGCTGCTCTGCCTGGAGCGGGCCAAGATGGTCGTCGAGCCCGCGGGCGCGAGCCCCGTCGCGGCGCTCCTGAGCCGGCCGCGGGACTTCGAGGGCCCGGTGGTGGCGCTCCTGTCGGGCGGCAACGTGGACCCGCTCCTGATGCAGCGGATCCTGCGCCACGGCATGGCGGCGGCGGGCCGCTATCTGTCGCTGCGGCTGCGCCTGACGGACCGGCCCGGCGCCCTGGCCACGCTGCTCGGGGTGCTTTCGGTGCTCGACGCCAACGTCCTCGACGTGAGTCATGTACGCACCGATCCCCGGCTCGGCCTCACGGAGGCGGAGGTGGAGCTGCACCTGGAGACGAAGGGGCCTGTGCACTGCGCCGAGGTGGGCGTGGCCCTGCGCGAGGCGGGCTACACGGTCATCGGCTGAGGCGTCGGCTGAGGTATCGGCTGAGTCGCGGCCGGCCCCGCGTGATGGGCTGGCAGCGGCGAAATTCCCGTACGCGCAACGGCGTCGGGCGCTATTTTGCGTTATCCACAGGCTCCGCGAAAGCAGTTGAGGCGACACGATGTATCGCGTTATGGTGTGTCTCACGTCACTGGTCACCGGGCGCTTCATGTCCGGCAAATCTAAGATTTTCCGCAGGAAGTCACCCAAACCACTGGGGGAGCTCACATGCCAGGCGCCATCTACGCCGAAGGTCTGGTGAAGACCTTCG
Source organism: Streptomyces sp. NBC_01381 (assembly GCF_026340305.1). NCBI lineage: Bacteria > Bacillati > Actinomycetota > Actinomycetes > Kitasatosporales > Streptomycetaceae > Streptomyces > Streptomyces sp. NBC_01381. Next base: position 304,337 of record NZ_JAPEPI010000002.1, read on the forward strand.
GCGACGTAAAGGCTCTGGACGGCGTCGATCTGGATGTCCCGGAAGGCACCGTGCTCGGCCTTCTCGGGCCGAACGGCGCGGGCAAGACCACGGCGGTGCGCTGTCTGACCACGCTCCTGACGCCGGACAGCGGCAGGGCGGTCGTCGCGGGCATCGACGTACTGAAGCATCCGAACGAAGTGCGGCGCTCGATCGGCCTCTCCGGCCAGTTCGCCGCCGTCGACGAATACCTGACAGGCCGCGAGAACCTCCAAATGGTGGGCCAGCTCTACCAGATGAGGGCCAAGGAGGCGAAGGTCAGGGCGAGCGAGCTGCTCGACCGGTTCAACTTGGCCGACGCCGCGGACCGCCCCTCCAAGACGTACTCGGGCGGTATGCGCCGCCGCCTCGACCTCGCGGCCGCGCTCGTCGTCTCGCCCCCGGTGATGTTCATGGACGAGCCGACGACGGGCCTCGACCCGCGCAACCGCCAGCAGCTCTGGGAGGTCATCCAGGAGCTGGTCGCGGGCGGCACGACCCTGCTGCTCACCACCCAGTACCTCGAAGAGGCCGACCACCTGGCGCACGACATCTGCGTCATCGACCACGGCCGGGTCATCGCCCGCGGCACCTCCGACCAGCTCAAGGCGCAGACCGGCGGTGAGCGCGTCGAGGTCGTGGTGCACGAGCGCGAGGACATCACCCCGGCGACGGAGGTCCTGCGCAGCCTCGGCAAGGGCGAGGTCGCCGTCGAGGACCACACCCGCAAGCTCACGGTTCCGGTCACCGGCGGCGCCAAGCTGCTCGCCGAGGTCATCCGCGACCTGGACACCCGCGGGGTCGAGATCGACGACATCGGGCTGCGCCGCCCGACCCTCGACGACGTGTTCATCTCGCTGACCGGCCATGTCGCCGAGGTGGACGAAGCGGGCGGCCATGGGAACGGCGCACAGGACGCGAAGCCCGAGCCGACGAAGGAGGCCGACAAGTGAGTGCCGTCACCGACACCGTGCGCACACCCCCGGCGGGCCCCAGGCCCGCGGGCGGCATCGGCCAGTCCGCCAGGGACTCCCTGGTCGTCGCCAAGCGCAACCTCATCAGGATGTCCCGCATCCCGGAGATGATCATTTTCGGCCTCATCCAGCCGATCATGTTCGTGGTGCTGTTCAGCTATGTCTTCGGCGGCTCCATGAAGATCGGCACCAGCACCGATCCGGAGGTCTACCGCAACTTCCTGATGGCGGGCATCTTCGCGCAGACCGTCACCTTCGCCACCGCCGGCGCGGGAGCCGGCATCGCCGACGACATGCACAAGGGCCTCATCGACCGCTTCCGTTCGCTGCCCATGGCGCGCGGCGCGGTCCTCACCGGACGGACCATCGCCGACCTCGTGCAGACCGCGCTGACGCTGCTCGTCCTCGCGATCGTGGCGCTCCTCGTCGGCTGGCGCATCCACGAAGGGATCTGGAAGGCGCTCGGTGCCTTCGGTCTGCTGCTTCTGCTCGGCTATGCGTTCACCTGGGTCGGCGCGCTGATCGGCCTCTCCGTGCGCACTCCGGAGGCCGCGACCTCCGGCGGCCTGATCTGGCTCTTCCCGGTCACGTTCATCTCGAACGCGTTCGTGGACTCCAGCCAGATGACGCCCTGGCTGCGGCACGTCGCCGACTGGAACCCCTTCAGCGCGACCGTCCAGGCCTGCCGGGAACTCTTCGGCAATCCCGGCGTCTCCCAGTCCGACGCCTGGCCCATGCAGCACTCGGTCTGGGCCTCGCTGATCTACTCGGTCCTGATCGTCGTGCTCTTCCGGACCCTCGCGGTCCGCAAGTACCGCTCGGCGACCGCCTGACCCCGCACGCGGACATGCGAAGGCCCCCGGCGCGGAGCGCGCCGGGGGCCTTCGTCGGCCGAAGCAGGTCTCAGGCCTGGTCTCAGGCCTGGTACGGCTTCGCCTCGAGGATCTTCACCGAGGCGAGCTTGCCGTTCGGCAGTTCGTACTGGGCGTCCTCGCCGATCTTCTTGCCGTTCACGCCGCTGCCCAGCGGGGACTGCGGGGAGTACGTCTCGATGTCCGCGCTCGCGTACTCACGCGAGGCGAGCAGGAAGGCCAGGGTGTCGTCCTCGTCGCCGTCGAAGGCGATCGTGACGACCATGCCGGGCGCCACCACACCGTCGGCGGCCGGCGCCTCACCGACCTTCGCCTGCTCGAGGAGCTGGGTCAGCTGGCGGACGCGGAGCTCCTGCTTGCCCTGCTCCTCCTTGGCCGCGTGGTACCCGCCGTTCTCGCGCAGGTCCCCCTCCTCACGCGCCGCCGCGATCTTGGCTGCGATCTCGGTGCGCGCAGGACCAGACAGGTACTCCAGCTCGGCCTTGAGCTGGCTGTACGCCTCCTGGGTCAGCCAGGTGACGTTCTCGCTGGTCTGGGTCACAGGTGCTCCTCGTAGGTACTGGGAATACAAAGCATCGCCCTACCCAGAAGGATGTTCCCTCACGGGTGGGCGAAACCACGAGCCTAACAATTCAGGCGGGGTAGGGGGAGGACATAAGCCATCAGAAATACGTCAACGCAGGTGAGCGCGGTAAAGCCGGTGGACGTCAGGCTTCACGCTGTAGACGTCAGGCGGCGTCAGGCGGCGTCAGGCGGCGCCAGTCGGCGCCAGTCGGTGTCAGGCGGTGCCAGTCGGTGTCAGTCGGAGTGGCAGCCGAGCAGCTCGACACTGGTCGCCTTCTCGGTCGTACGCAGCGTGACGACCTTGTCGACACGGCCGGTCTGCTGGTCGAAGCGGAAGTCGGCGCGGCCCACCTCGGCGCCGGACTCGGCCTGCGAGCGCAGGGTGCAGTAGCCCCGGGCGCCGGCGTCCTTGCGTACTTCCAGATGCGCCTGGACGGCGTGGTCGGAGACGACGTCGAACTTGATGACCTCGGCGCTGACCTTCGTGCCGTTGATGTAGTCGTAGCCGAACCAGCCGATGACGCCGAGCAGGATCACGCCGAGGACGGAGCCCACGATCATGAGCTTGCGGTCGGTGCGTTCGTCGGCCGTCCGCGAGTGGCCGTATCGACCCTCGGGGAGCTTCTCGCCCACCGCCGCCATGATCTTCCTCCAGGAATAGGGGCTGCCGGAATTTTCCGCCCCCCGGTTCCGTCACTATAGAAGCCGCCCATTGCGCCGAAATGACCAGGGCGCCGGATCACTGAGGATCGAGTCTTGACTGAGCAGCTGCGACTGATGGCCGTTCACGCCCACCCCGACGACGAGTCGTCGAAGGGCGCGGCCACCATGGCCAAGTACGTGTCCGAGGGGGTGGACGTGCTCGTCGTGACCTGCACGGGTGGGGAGCGCGGTGACATCCTCAACCCCAAGCTCCAGGGCGACACCTACATCCAGGAGCACATCCACGAGGTGCGCAAGAAGGAGATGGACGAGGCGCGCGAGATTCTCGGCGTCAAGCAGGAGTGGCTCGGCTTCGTCGACTCGGGGCTTCCCGAGGGCGACCCGCTGCCGCCGCTGCCGGACGGCTGCTTCGCCCTGGAGGACGTCGACAAGGCGGCCGGCGAGCTGGTCCGCCAGATCCGTTCCTTCCGCCCGCAGGTCATCACGACGTACGACGAGAACGGCGGATACCCGCACCCCGACCACATCATGACCCACAAGATCACGATGGTGGCCTTCGAAGGGGCGGCGGACCCCGAGAAGTACCCGGAGAGCGAGTTCGGTCCGGCCTACGAGCCGAAGAAGCTCTACTACAACCAGGGCTTCAACCGGCCGCGCACCGAAGCGCTGCACCAGGCGATGCTCGACCGCGGCATGGAGTCGCCGTACGGGGACTGGCTGAAGCGGTGGGACGAGTTCGAGCGGGTCGAGCGGACGCTGACCACGCACGTTCCGTGCGCCGACTTCTATGAGATCCGCGACAAGGCACTGATCGCGCACGCCACCCAGATCGACCCCGAGGGCGGCTGGTTCCGGGTGCCGATGGAGCTCCAGAAGGAGGTCTGGCCCACGGAGGAGTACGAGCTCGCGAAGTCGCTCGTCGATACATCCCTCCCCGAGGACGACCTCTTTGCGGGCATCCGCGACAATGCCTAGCGTGAACGCACATCTGGCAATGACGCATCTCGTCCCTCTCGCCAAAGAGGTCGACGATGACAAGGTGACTCCGGGTGTTCTCGGCTTCATCGTCTTCGCGGTGATGGCTCTCGCCGTCTGGGGGCTGATGAAGTCCATGAACAAGCACATGCGCAAGGTCGACTTCAAGGAACCCGCGGAGTCCTCCGCCGCGGGTTCCTCGGGTGGGGCGACGTCCGCCGAGGCCGAGGCCCGCAAGAGCTAGCCCGCTGCCGCCACCGTCACTCCCATCACTTCTCGGGAGTGACGGTTGGGGACCATGCCCAGGCGCCAGGCCTGCCAGCCCGACTCCAGGTCGGCGCCGCGCTCCAGGAGGAGCGCGAACGCCTCCAGGTAGTCGTCCAGCTTGCCGTCGCGCGTGGGATGTCCCGCGCGCGACAACTGGCTGAGTTCCTCCTGGGCGACCGCCGTGCCGATCTCCCAGCCGCCGGGTGACGCGTACGGCAGCAGGGTGCAGCGCAGGAAGCGGGCCCAGTCCTCGCCCCTGTGGTCGCCGTACGAGGTGAACAGGGCCGCCGCCTCGTCGCACAGCGCGAGTGCCTGCTGGCCCCGGGCGTTGCCGGCGTCGACGACCGCTAGCTCCAGGCACGTCCAGGCCTCGCCGTGCGCGACGCCGATCCGCTGGAAGTCGGCGCGGGCGTCCACCAGGAGCTGGCGGGCGAAGCCGGAGTTGCGCAGCGAGCCCGTCTGGGCGGCCCGCTGGTCGCGGGTCACACGCGCCGAGTGGTGCCGCGCGCACGCCAGGCCGTACACGTCCCGCATCCGCGAGAACATCGTCCGGGAGCGTTCGAGTTCGCGCACAGCCTGGTCCAGGCTGCCCGCCTCCTCCAGGGCCTGCCCCAGGTAGTACGCGCTCCACGCCTCGCCGCGCGCGTCCTCGTTGTCGCGGTGCCGGGAGACCGCCTGCCGCAGGCCGTCGACCGCGGCCGACGCGTCGCCGTCGACCAGGCGGGCCCGCGCGAGCTGCGTCAGCGCCCAGGCCTCGCCGCGGCCGTCGCGCGTGCGCCCGTACAGATCGAGGGCGCCCCGCAGCTGCTCCTCGGCGCGCGGCACGTCGCCCATGCGCAGGCACAGCTGGCCCAGCTGGAAGTGCGCCCACGCCTCGCCGTGCAGGGAGTCGTTCTCGCGGTGCAGGGCGAGCGAGGACTCCAGGAGGCCCAGGGCCTGGTTGAGATTGGCGCGGTCACGCTCGACCGCCGCGAGCGCGTGCATCGTCCAGGCCCGGTCGCCCGCGAGCTCGTCCGCGCCCTGCAGCTCAAGCGCCTCGCGCAGCCGCGCCGCGGCGTCCGTCAGCTGGCCCTGGTGGTGCAGCGTGATGCCGAGGGAGCAGAGGGCGAGGGCGGCGCCCGCGTCCTGGTGGGCCTCCATGTACAGGTCCACCACGGACGTGAGAGTGGTCCGCGCCTGGTCGAGCTCGCCCAGCTGCCGGGACGCGATGCCCGTGCGCCAGCGCACGCTCCGTACGAGCAGACCCTGGTCGACGGCCTGCGTGAGCTCGCTGATCTCGCCCAGGCGGTAGAGGTCGCCGCGCAGCAGGCAGTAGTCGCACAGCGCGCCCAGGAGGTTGAGCACCGCCTCCTGGTTCACGCCCTCCGCGTGCCGCAGGGCGGCGGTGATGAAGCTCGACTCGTCGTCCAGCCAGCGCAGGGCGGCGTCGAGGGAGGCGAAGCCGTGCCCGTCGAACTGGCCGGCCCGCGTCGACATCTTGCCGTCGACCAGGCGGATCACCGAACCGGCGAGCTCGCTGTAGCTGACGATGAGACGTTCCTGCGCGGCCGTGCGCTCGCCGGGCTCCTCCTCGTCGATCAGCCGGGCGAGCGCGAAGGCGCGGACGAGGTCGTGCAGGCGGTAGCGGCTGCCGCGGACGTGGTCGACGAGCCCGGCGCGCGACAGCGCGGTCAGCTGACGGGACGCCTCCTGCTCGTCGGCGCCGAGCAGGGCGGCCGCGGCGGCCGCCCCCAGGGAGGCCCGCCCGGCCAGCGCGAGCCTGCGCAGAAGGCGGCGGGCGGACTCGGACTGGTCGGTGTAGCGCAGCCACAGGACGCGCTCGACAGGTTCCACGGGGCCGTACGCGGCGAGGTCGGCGGCGAGCTGACGCGGCGTACGCGATCCGATGGAGGACCCGGCGACGCGCAGGGCGAGCGGCAGACCGCCGCACAAGTCCCTTACGGCGTCCCCGGATTCAGCGTCGTACGGACCTGAAGAGTCCTCGGCGGCCTCGCGCAGCAACTCATCCGAGCCCGCCGGGTCGAGCGGCTCCACCGGCAGCTGATGTACCCAGGCGGGCAGATCGGCGGGGAGTTCGAGAGGCTTGCGGGCGGTGACGAGGACCAGGCTGTCGGAGCGCTCGGGCACCAGCGTGCGCACCTGCTCGACGTCGCTCGCGTCATCGAGTACGACGGTGACGGCGAGCCCGGTCAAGTACTGGTGGTAGAGCTCGCTCAGCCGCCTGACCTGCTGCTCCTGCGACGATCGCTCCCTGAACAGCAACTGCTCGCGCGGGGCGCCCAATCGATTCAACAGATGCAGCAGCGCGTCACGCGTCGACAGCGGCTGTGAGCTTTCGCCCCGCAGGTCCACGACGCAGGCACCGCGGAACTGGTCCCGCAGATCGTGCGCGGCACGCACCGCCAGCGAGGAGCGCCCGGAGCCGGGCGCACCGTGCAGCACGACCACGGTCGGCCGCGTCTCGGTGCTCGCCCGCGCCGCGTGCACCCACTGCGCGACCCGCGCGAGCTCGGCCCGCCGCCCCGCCAATGGCCCTTCCAGTTCTGGCAGTTGACCGAACGACTGCTCAAGGGCGGTACGCCGCCGGGCCGCCGCGCTCTTGTCGGTGCCCCGCAGCCGTGGCGCCGCCTTCTGCTTGCCGGACGAGGCCTGGAGCACCCGCTGCTGGTCGAGGAAGGGCCGGATGCCCCGCACTTCGAGAGCCGTCAGCCACTGCAGCCGCAGCTGCTCGGGCCCGCCCGGCTGG